>JAJFUA010000318.1 GCA_021372635.1 Desulfobacteraceae bacterium
GTCGATGTTGCAGCCCACCAGGTTGAGCAGTTCGCGGCCGATCATGGTGATTTCGGCGGTGTCGATGCCGTACGGGCAGAAGACGGAGCAGCGGCGGCATTCGGTGCACTGGAAGAAGTACATGAACCACTCTTTGACGACATCCTTGGTCAGTTCCCGGGCGCCGGCGATTCTGCCCAGGAGTTTCCCGGCCAGGGTGAAATCCTTGCGGTAGATGGACCTGAGGAGTTCGGCCCTGAGGACGGGCATGTTCTTGGGGTCGCCGGTGCCGAGGTAGAAGTGGCACTTATCGGCACACGCGCCGCAGCGGACGCAGACGTCCATAAAAATCTTCAGCGAGCGGAACTTGTCCAGGCGCTCGCGAATTCCTTCCAGGAGAATTTCCTTCCAGTTGTCGGGAAGCTTCCAGTCCTCATCCGGAGGGGACCATTCACGGGGGTTGGCAAGGCCGAGAACGTTGGCGTTCTTCGCCTTTCCGGAGTAGCACCAGTTGCCCGGCCGGAAGACTACAGGGGTATCCATCCACCCCGTCGCCGGGAGCTTATGATCTATGACGAGTTCGTTTGGTTTGGGGACCTTAGCCATATCGATTAGTTCTCCTTTTCCACGGGCAGGCCGGCTTCAATCATCTTGTCGCGGAAATGATCCTCGTACTCGGCGTACGTGTGGACTTTCACCGGGTAGTTCCAGGGATTGACGTGTCTCACCATGCGGCTGTCGTTGGGGAGGTTCCTCGTGGGGCTGAGGAACACGCCGCCCAGATGCATCAGTTTGCTGAAGGGAAAATAGGCGAACAGCACGCTGATGAGGAAGAGATGGATGAAAAAGAGGACTCCGATCCCCTCCGGAACGGCCGGATGCAGGGTAACCAGTCCGATGGCCAGTTCTTTGACCTTGAGGATGTCCACCTTGGTGAAGTAGCGCATGAGGATGCCCGAAAGGCCGAGGGCGAGCAGCACGAAGAGCGGGAAGTAGTCCGCGGGAAGGGAGATGTAGCGCACCTGTGGGATGACGACCCGGCGGATGAACAGGTAGGTGACTGCGACGATGAAGAGCAGGTCGGTGATGTAGATGCCGGGAAGGCCGACCTGGAGGAACCCGTCGAGTCTTTCCAGCCCGTGCACGAATCCGGGAACGGGTTCGGTGAAGAATCTCAGGTGCCGGATGAAAATCACCAGGAAGGAGTAATGAAAGGCGAGAGCCGCCAGCCAGAGCCATTTTTCCCACTGGTAGACGAGTTTCGGCCCTTCCTTGAATTCGAACCTGGTATTCCGGAAAAGGGAGCGGAAGCAGAGCACCTCGAGGGCCATCCTTCCGATCACGCCTGCGGTGGTGGAGGGGTTATCGATTTTGTTCTGCTTGATCCAGGGGAGAGAATACTGCTGTCCCGCCGTGGTGGGAATGCGGAAAGGGACGGGCGAGCGCGCCCAACCCAGAATCCGGTAAACGAATCCTCCCAAAAACAGTAAGATGGCCGCGTACGGGATAACGACTCCGAAGAGAAAGCTCATCCCCGCCACCTTCACTCCCAGAAAAACCGCTGCGATCAACGCAACGACGGTGAGTAAGGAAAACTTGATGCCCATCTACGTTCCCTCGTTTTGAAAGTTTGAGTGATTAAGAGTCGCCCCGTTCGGGTTTCGGTTCCTTGTCGTCGGACAGTTCCGCCAGGAGGTTTGCCCGCTGCAAGAGCCTATAGGTCCTGTTCTTGACCTCGTTCACCCGGACTTCATAAAGCTTTTCGCGACACTGCATATAAATGTCAAAGGCGAGTAGCGCCAATTCGTCCACTTTACGGGAGAATTCGAGCAGGTCTTCGACGGAGAACCGTTCTTCGAGCGATTTGTCCTGCAGTCGATCCGCTACGACTTCCTTCAGTTGAAAGACGAAGGATACTGCCTGAGAGGGGGTGAAATCCTGGATAGCCCTGATCCTGATGATTCTATCGAGAGAAGAATGGATGCCGTCTCGAGGCGCACCGCCAAGGAACTGCTCGAAAAGCTCGGCGAGCCCGTGGAAAATCGTGTGCCCCACGGGGTTGGCGAACTGGTTCGACTCCTTTTTGAGCAGCCTTGCCGTTTCAGGAGGATAAGTGCCCGCTACGAGGTCGAACCACTTGGTGACGAGCACGCGCTTTTCAGACAGTAGAAATTGCTCAAGTTCCATATCCAGGGTTGTCCTTTTCGTTTTATGGCGGAGGCACGCGGTGCCTTCGTCGGTCCGCGGCACGAAGAAGCGATCCGATCCCCCCTCTCCTGTGAACTGAGGGCATGCCACTGGCGCCCTATCTAACGTGATCGAAGAAAAACGTCAATAATTGCGAAAAAAGAAGAAATTCAGCAATCGACTCACCCACACGCTACAGCTCAATTACTCACGGCAAGATTATGGCTTCGCGGACTGTAAGCCGCTCAAAACAGGGGGTCAAAACAGCGGATTTCCTACCTGGTGAGAAAGAAGAGTTCCAGGGTTACCCATCACGAGCAAGAACGATAGCAGGATATAAAAAAAGGCCATTTATGCAAAATGGTCCATCGCCCCCAAAGGTCGTGCCGCTCGTATATATAGCAGTACTCATAGTCATAATCAATCAATTTTTCAGCTTTTTTCCGACTGCTCTCCGCCGGGGGCGCGGTCATGCGGCGGAGCGAATTCGGCTGTGATGGAGAAGACTTGCGGAAGCCCGCAAGCTTCGAGACGGCGCAAAACAAGCCCGAAAGGCCTATTCTATGTAATATTATTCACGAATTGGTGCGGATGCGGAGGTGCAAAATATCTTCCGGTCCGCATGTGCTGTCGCAAGGTTGCATCTCGCCCCCGCCCCGCACCGGGAAAGCAACCGCCGGTCGGGTTGTTTTCAACCGCCCCGGGCGCTGCTACAATTGATCCGGCAGGGCCGGCGATCCTGTCGCACCGGCTTCCAACCGGCGGGACGGGAGGCGATCCCTTCCGAACAGGTGCGTTCCGAGTGGACGGCGTAATAGATGCGGGGTTCCATACAATTCTGGAGGCGGAAAAATGATCAGGTATGGAGGCGTTCATCATCTTGCCATGGCGACCCGGGATATGGACGGGACAATCCGCTTCTGGCGGGATCTGCTGGGCATGCGGCTTGTCGTGGGAATGGGCAGGCCGGGGGGCAGGCATTATTTTTTTCAGTCGTCGGAAGACCAGACGTTCATTGCGTTCTTCGAATGGCCTGCCGTGCAGCCGATCGAGGAGAAGGATCACGGGTACCCGGTCTCAGGCCCCTTCGTCTTCGACCACGTATCCCTGCGGGTGGACAGCCCGGAGGGGCTGTGGGAGTTGAAGGACCGCCTGGAAGCGGCGGGATTCTGGGTTTCCGAAGTGATCGACCACGGCTTCATCCATTCCGTATATTCCTTCGATCCCAACGGCATCGCGATAGAATTCAGCCATTGCGTGGAAGGGGTGGATGTCCTGGCGCATCCCGTCATGATCGACACCGCCCCTTCTGAAGTGACCCTGGAAGGCCCCGGGGCCAGGAAAGAGGCATGGCCGGCCGCGCGTCGGACTCCTCCCGCGGATCGTCGGGTGTATCCGGGGGAAGGGCGGGAACTTGTCCAGGGAGGTAAGAAGAACTGGTTTTCGGAATCCGCCCGGGAGCCTTCCGTTCCCGGGGACCGACCGCTCCCGCCGCCTGCGAAGCGATAGAGCGAGGTCGTGACGCTTCGCTCTTGTGAAGTGTGACGGACCTGATAGAATGTGCCCTCACAACAAGGATGCTGCTTTTCCAGACACATACGACGCAACAAAACGGGAAGTCATGGTACTTGGGGCCGGGCGGTTGAAGGCTGTCACATACGATCGATAACCTGCGAGACTTTCTCCTATGGCGGATTCTTCCCTGTCACGAGTTCTCATCGCTCAAATGGGGCTGGCCAAAGAACTGCTGGAACGATTGATCATGCCCCTGCTGCTGGTCGTAAGCACCTTCGTGTTCGGTACGGCGGGGTTCGCGCTCATCGGCAACGGAAAATGGACCCTGTTCGACTGTGCCTATATGACCAGCATCACCTTGACGACGGTCGGTTATGGAGAGGTGCTGGACCAGATGGGGCAGGATGCCCGCACCTTTGCCATGGTGGTGATGTGGGTGGGCATGGGGGTCACCCTGTACGCGGTTTCCACGATCACGGCTTTCGTCGTGGAGCAGGATCTCAGGCGAATCTTGAAGGAGCGGAGGATGGAGAGGCAAATTGCCGCGCTGCGGGGGCACATCATCGTTTGCGGCGTGGGAAAGACCGGCTACAACGTGGTGACGGAACTGTACACGACCAGGCACCCGTGCGTGCTGATCGATGAAAACAAGGAGCGGCTCCTTCGTGCCCAGCAGAGCTTTAAAGACCTTTTCTTCCTGTGCGGCGATGCGACTGAGGAGGAGATACTCAAGAGGGCGGGGATCGAAAATGCGGACGGAATCATCGCCGCCCTGAACGACGACGGCCACAATCTCCTGATCACCGTACAGGCCCGCTACGTGAATCCGAACATCAAGATCGTCGCCCGGTGCGACCAGGGGAATCTTGCAGACAAATTTTACAGGGCAGGGGCCAACTACATCGTCAACCCCGCGCTGATCGGTGGGATGCGCATGGCCAGCGAGATGATCCGGCCGAACGTCGTCTCGTTTCTCGACCGGATGCTGCGCGGACACGACAAATCGGTGAGGGTCGAGGAGATCACGATTTCGGAGCGGTCGCACTGGGCGGGGCGTTCCCTGAGCGAGATCGGCTTCCACAAGCATACGGGCCTGTGGGTCATTGCACTAAAGAGACGGGAGGACGAGGAATTCACCTACAACCCCGCTCCGGGTGAACGACTGGAGGCCGGAACCGTGATCATCACCATAGGGAACCCCGCGCAGATCTCCAGGGTCAAGCAGCATTGCTCGCCTTCGTGAGGAGGCGTGTGTGGAAGCGGTGAAAGGAGTGCCTTTCGCCTGGAGAACCGGCCGGTGGTCTCCAGGTGCGGCGGATGGGCCAGTGTCCGGTCAAAGACCGGCGACGCGGGCCGCCACCTGGAGTATGGCCTGAGCCGCCTTGCTCTGCGGGGCCTCCAGGACGAACGGGGACTGCTCGCGCACCGCTCTGGTCACGGCCTTGTCCTGTGGAATCGCACCCAGGAACGTCGTATCGAGGTTCAGAAACTGTTTTGCGACCCGCGAGAGGGTCTCGTACGTCTGGCGCCCTTCCTGTTCGCTGGCGACCTGGTTTATCAGAAGATAGAAGCTGTCGAGGCCGTAATCCCTCGAAAGCACTTTGATCAAGGCGTAGGCGTCGGTAAGGGACGTGGGGTCGGGGGTTACCACGACGATGTTGCGGGCCGCGAAGCTGTTGAACCAGAGAACGGACGAACCGATGCCGGCGGCGGTGTCGAGAAGCACGTAATCGAAATGTGCCGAGATGGAACCCAGGATGTCTCCCAACTGCTGCTGGTCGTCGGGGCCGAGCGCGACCATTTCCGGAACTCCCGAACTGGCGGGCAGGATTCCGAGATTCGGTTCGACGTAGACGACCGCCTCCATGGGATCCCCTCCGCGCTCCAGCACGTCCCGGATGGTCTGCTTGACGTTGAGCGCCAGCAACACGTCGATATTGGCCAACCCGAGGTCGCCGTCGACGATCAGCACGCGGTGCCCCTGCCGGCTCAACGCAAAAGCCATATTTACCGTGAGGCTGGTTTTGCCCACCCCTCCCTTGCCGCTGGTTACACATAACATCACGGGCGGTTTCATTTTCTCGACTGCTCCAGACTTGATTGGGTATGCCGCAACAACATGCGGACGTCAGGCTTTCGGCCACCGGGTGACGAAGAGCGATGCGCGTTCTTCGACGGTGACCTCCGTGGGGGGGCTGACCGTCGTCTCGCTCATGGGGTAAAAGACCCGGTTTCGTCCCCGCCGTTTGGCCTCCAGCAGACACTCATCCGCCTTTTTCAAAAAGTCGTCCAGGCTGAACCTGTCCCTGGCCCTGAAGACGTCGACGCCGAAGCTGGCGGTGAAACGGATTTCCTTCCCTTCCCATTCAACGACCGAGGCGGCCAGAAGATACCTGAGGCGTTCGGCGGTTCGAATGGACTGCGCAAGAGAGGTTCCGGGCAGGATGATGGTGAACTCTTCCCCGCCATACCTGCAAGGAACGTCCATGAGGCGGACGTTGTCCTTCCAGATGTTGCTGGCCCGCAGCAATACTTCGTTCCCGGCCTGATGACCGTACGTGTCGTTGATCCTCTTGAAATGGTCGAGATCGATCATGATCAGGCCCGTGGGAAGGCCCGTGCGGCGGGTGCGTTCCATCTCGCGTTCCAGAGCCTTGCGCAGAAACCGGATGTTGTAGAGTTGTGTGAGCGGATCGACCTGCAACAGGTTCGACAAACGCCCGCACTCCTCCTTCAGATGCGTCAATTCAGCCATAACGGGGCATTTTTCATGCCCGGACGGGCAGACAACGGTCGTAGGGTCCAATCGGTCCAAAACAACGCCCCTCAAGGAAGGTTATGTCAAAAACATCACGGAATTTCAGCCAACGTTCAGTTAATACCCGACCGGAAGAGAGAATTCAAGCGGCTTCAAGCGCTGTCCGGATGCGATCGTGGAAGAGCGTCACCGGTTGTGCCGGTGCGGGAGTTGCGGGGGCGGCATTTTTTCGGGTGAGACGCGGGGCACGCCGAGAATGGGGGCCCCGTCCGCAACGATTTCTTCCAGTATCCGGATGAAATGGGAATAGTTGACGGTGGCGTTGCGTTCACTCCGTACGAACCCTGCCGCGCCGGCCCCGAACCGGGAGCGCAATGCGCCGTCGGCAAGGAGTCTTTCGACGGCGGATGCCATGGCGTCGCCGCCGTCACGGGGCACGAGGAGGCCGGTTTCCCCGGAGAGCACGACCTGGGGGACGCCGCAGGCATCCAGCGCGACGACCGGGAGGCCGCAGGACTGGGCTTCCAGGAAGACCATCCCGAGAGATTCCCCGATGCCCGGGAAGACGAAAAGGTCTCCCGCGGAATAGTAGTGAGCCATCAGGCGGCGTGGAACTCTTCCGGCAAATACGGCGCGGCCTGGAAGCAGCGCCTCGGCCAGGGCGCGGACGGACGCGTCCATCGGCCCGTCGCCGACGACCAGGAGCCGGAAAGGAAGCTGCCTCCGGTGGAGTATGGCCAGGGCATGGAAAAGGTATTCGAGGCTTTCAAACTTGACGCCCGCCCGGAAGCGGGCCGCGGTGACGATCAAAAGTTCGCCGGGAGAGATCCCAAGCCGCATGCGGACGGCTTTTCCGGCATCTTCGTCCTTTTGAAACTCTCCGGGGTCGATTCCCGGACGGATGCAGGCGATCCGGTCGGGCGGGAGGACCCTGAGCAGAGCTTCGACGTCGTTGGTCGTGTTGACGAAAACCTGGCGGCACGAGGAAAGTGCGAACCGGTTCAGGTAATAGCCCGGCCTGGTGGCGGGGTCCCTTCTGTACCGTGTTCCATAGCTGGCTTCGAATATGGCGTACGGTATGGAGAACAGCCTGCAGATCACCGGTCCCAGGACGTCCGGCGCCTTGTAATAGGAATGGTAGGTGAGCCAGAGGTGCGGCCGGAACGCGCGCGTGTTCCGGAAGGCGCGGAGAAGGGCCGCGAAAGCCCCGGCCCGGCCGTGGGGCGATTTCCAGAACCAGCGGGAACGGAATGCCGCGATTTCTTCGCAGACGTGACCCCGGGCGACGAGAGAGGCGCGCAGGTCCCCGGCGATGGTCAGGTCGCCGGAAGGATTCGGGTGGGAAAGGGGCTTATTGGGGCAGTACAGGGCCACTTTCATGGCGAAGCCAGGACTTGATGGAAGAGTGCATGCAGGCGGCCGACGCATTTGCGGTTGTCGAAATCCCTTTCGACCTTTTCCCTTGCACGGGCCGCAAGTTCTCTGGATCGTTCCCCGCAGGTCAGCACCTCCCGGATGGCTCGCGCCAGTCCCGGGGGATCTTCGGGGCCGACGAGTCTTCCGGTGGTCCCGTCTTCCACCAGTTCGGGAATGGCGGAGACATTGGTGGAAACCACGGGAAGGCCCGTCGCCATGGCTTCGACCAGTACGTTGGGGATGCCATCGCGGTCTCCGTTCGGGGCGATCTTGCAGGCCAGGGCGAAGCAGTGGGATGTGCGGTACAGGGGGATGACGTCGCGATGGGGAAGGGTTCCGAGCAGGGCGACCTTCCGGCCGAGGTCCAGCTGGCGTATGAGTGAACGGATCTGCGGCTCTGATTCTCCCGTGCCGACATGGGTGAAATGGAAATCGAGACCGGCCCGGTCCAGGATATGGAGCGCCCGCAGCAGGTCGTCGAATCCCTTCTTCGGGACCATGCGCCCGACGGAGAGAATCCGGAACGGGGGCGCCGGATCGGAGGGGGCGGAGAATGTAAAGGACCCGAGATCGATTCCATGGTAGACGGTGTGTATCGGAGTGTGGCAGCCGTTGTTGCCAGCAATGTCGTGCAGGTAGCGTGCGTTGTGCTTCGTGCAGGTGACCACGAACCGTGCTTTGTGGATTTTTCTGGCCAACTGTTCCGGTTCGGAGGTGTAGATATCCTTCGCGTGAGCGGTAAAGCTGAAGGGAATCCCCGTGAGTTCCGAGGCGAAGAAGGCCACGGATGCCGGGGTGTGGCAGAAGTGTGCGTGGATGTGCCTGACCCCGGATCCGCAAAGCCTGGTGCGGGCCAGGCATCCGGCCTGGAGGAAATGCCGCAGGGTGGCCGGTTTGCGTCTTTCGAAGGCCCTTTTGACGGCTGCGCCGAGGTAATGGATGTAATGCCTCCCGAGAGTCTGCAGGAGCGAGAGATTTGTCCCGGCGAGAGTGCGAAGGTTGGGAAGCACGTATTCGGGAAGGTAGGTCACCGGTGCGGCGATATGCTTTACGTGTTCGTGGGCAAAGTTCTCCCGGGGGCGACGCAGGGAGTAGATCTCGATCGGGATGCCCAGGGATTCGAGCAGGAGCAGTTCTGTGCTGATGAAACTTTCCGAAATGCGGGGGTAGCCTTTCAGCAGCATTCCCAGGCGCGCACCGTTTTGCGTCATGAACGGTTTCCTTTGCGGTTTTGCAGGATCCGTTCCCGGATAACGTCGAAGGCCATGAAAGGGAAGGTCGCCATTTTTTCCCGGTAGGAGACGCCGTTGTCGAGGAGCTTCAGGATTTTCCCCCGCAAGATCTGGAGATCGGGGCGGCGAGGATCGATATAGTCGCAGAAGCCGTTGGAACTCAGGACGGCGGCCCGGATCAGCTGTTCTTCGCGCGGAACCGTCCTGGGTATGATCAGGAACGGCTTCTTCTGACTCGCAATTTCACAGATGGTGTTGTAACCGCCCATGCTGACGACCACCTGGGCCGCGCCGATCAGGCTCTCCATGCCCCGGTGAAAACGAAGCGTGGTGTAACGGCGCTCATTGCAGAGCGCAACGAGTTCCTGGTAGTTTTTTTCGGAAATGAAGGGCCCCGTTACGATCACCACCCGGGTGCGGCCGGGTATGCCTCCCCTGGAGGGAGCGAATGCCTCGAGAAAGTATCGCAGCATCGGGTGCCCGTCGCCGCCTCCGCCCGGGGTCACGAGGATAAGCTTCTCATCGTCTTCGATCCCGAAATTTGCCCGGGTGCTTCCGATCTGTTCCGGGGACGGGACCTTTCTGGGGATGTAGCCGGTGAAATGCATTTTCGAGGCGATGTCCGGGGGGATGCGGTATTCCCGGATCGGATCGTAAAGTTCCCTGGATCCATAAATCCATATTTCGTCGTAAAGTTCGTCCATGGCTTCGTAGATGCCCTTCGAACGCCATTCATCGACGGTGGATGCCGCACTGTCCATGATGTCGCGAAGGCCGAGGATCGAAGTGCAGGAAGAGAGGTGGTCCTTGAGCCAGCACAGCGTTTCCATGGCTTCACGCTTGAGCCCGAGCGGGGCCTTGTCCACGATGAAAAAGTCGGGCTTGAAAGTCATGGCGGTGGCGAGGATGACGTTTTTCCTGATACTGAGCACTTCGGACGGTTCGAGCTTTATGGACAGGGGGAGATACCGTTCGTTGGTGACCTTGATCATGCCGGGGATGCGCACGAAGTCGATGCCCGTGGGGATCTTGAAGCGCCCGACCAGCGGGGATCCGGACAGGATGAGGATGTTGGCCGGACTGTGCCTCAGGCTCCGGGCGATGGCGAGGCACCTGCGGATGTGGCCCAGGCCGAACGTGTCGTGTGAATAGATCAGTATTTTTAACGGATGCGCTGGCATATCCAAGCTGTTCTCTTTCGCTATTCCGGTTTCTGGAACGGAAATATCGCGCGCGTGGCAACGCGCCTCGGACGAAACTTCTGTTGGATATGAACATCTGTGCGCCGGATGGTTTTCCGTCTGTCAGGAACGCTCCCGGTGCCGCGGCGGTCCGGCCACCATATAAACAAGTGTTCAGGCATGTCCTCTTGTTTGGTGTCATGTTAGGTACTGGTTTATCCCTTGGCAATAGCTTCTCACCGGAGAACGAAGTATTTGATTCATTCATTGCGGCCGAGGGATAAATGTGGTAGGCGAGACAAGTGCACTCGGGGACGGCTGCGCACGACGGTTGCGGAAGGCTCCCGGGCTGGAATCGGTTCGGGAATGAAGCCCTTCACTCGCCTGAATGGACGAGAGAGGGATCGTTCCGGATCTTTATGCACATGGCTGCCCGTGAGAGAAAGAAATGGGACGGCCGTTGGTTCGGGGACGATTTCTTCTTGATCCGTTTCGAGCCATTTGTTAATGTTCTCCGGCACATTTGCGGAAATTCGTCGGAAAATCCTTGGAGTTTACAGGGTGAGGGCATGCCGGGTATGTGGACGGTCGGCCCGGGATGCTGCGGAAACGTTCTACTGGTATGTACTTACGAAAGGGGGCGGAAAATGAAGAAAAGTGTGCTGTGTTGTCTCGTTCTGTTGCTTTCCGTTTTGCTTGGAATGGGTGCAGCTTCCAAGTCGATGGCGCAGGAAAAGGTGTATATCAACGGTATCGATGCCAATTTTCCTCCTTTTGCCTTTGTGGACAAAGAGGGGAAGCCGGATGGGTTTGACGTTGCCATCGTGGATCTGATCGCGAAGGAAAAGGGATTCAAGGTCAAGCACCAGCCCATGGACTGGGATACCATCATCCCGAGCCTCAACGCGAAGAAGATCGATTTTGTCGCTTCCGGCATGAGCATTACCGATGCGCGCAAGAAAGAGGTCAATTTCACCGATCCGTACTGGACGGTTGCCCAGGTGCTGATTGCCAAAAAGGATTCGAACCTGACTCCGGAGGCCGCGATGAGTGAAGGCCGCAAGGTCGGCGTACAGCGCGGAACCTCGGAAGCCAAGTGGATCGAAGAGAACCTGATCAAGAAGGCGGGCAAGAAGTTCGAAGTGGTATATTACGATTCCGCTCCGTTGGCCGTTGAGGATGTTTTGAACGGCCGCATTGTGGCTGCGGCGATGGACGACGCCCCCGCAAAGGACGCGGCGGACAAGAAGGCCGTGAAGATCCTGGGCACTTTCGGCATGCCGGAAGAAACCTTCGGCTACGCGGTTCGCAAGGCGGATACGGACCTGCTGAAGATGCTCAACGAAGGTCTGAAATCCCTCGAGAAAAGTCCGAAATGGGAAGAGCTGAAGGCCAAATACGGTCTGAAATAGCCGCCTCATTTTTTGACATGATGAAGTATTCCGGAAGGTTCAGGATGTGTTCTGTTCCTTCCGGTTTTTTTGCCCTTCGATGGATCGGATGAAATCGGACGGCATGTGGAAGGAAGTCTGGGCCGCATATGACGGATGGCCTGCTCGCCGTATTGAACGCGTTCCCTTACATGCTGGAGGGATCGCTGGTTACTCTGGTGGTTGTCGCCGGAGCAATGTTCTTCGGTCTTCTGTTGGGTGTTCCGCTTGCCGTCGGGCAGGTCTACGGAGGCATCTTCCTGAGATCGATCATCAAGACCTACGTCTGGTTTTTCCGGGGAGTCCCATTGCTGGTGCTGTTGTTCCTGTTTTACTTCGGCCTGTGCTCCCTTCTCGAGATCAACCTGTCCGCATTCGCCGTCGCCATCATCGTGCTGGGGCTGATCAGCGCCGCCTACCAGTCGCAGATTTTCCGGGGCGCCATCGCCTCCCTTCCGGCGGGACAGTTCAAGGCGGCGAGAGCGCTCGGCCTGAGCGACCGGAAGGCCGTCATGCTGATCATCCTGCCCCAGGCGCTGCGGTTGTCGATTCCGGCGTGGTCGAACGAATATTCCATCGTGTTGAAGGATTCCGCGGTGACCTATGCGCTGGGGGTCGCCGAGATCATGGCCAGGACGCATTTCGTGGCCAGTCGCACGTATCAGCATCTTCCCCTGTACATCACAGCGGGTGTCATTTACCTCGTTTTGACATATATCGGGCTGCGAGGGCTCCGCGCGTTGGAATCGAAGGTCCGGATCCGCGGGTATTCTCGTGAAGGAGGATTGTAGCAGGCATGGAAACGGAGCCCATTCTCAGGGTTGACGGCATCAGAAAGTCTTTCGGCAGCAAGGAGATCCTGAAGGGGGTCTCTCTGTCGATCTGCAAGGGAGAACTCAAGGTCCTCATCGGTCCTTCCGGCGGAGGAAAGAGCACGTTCCTGCAGTGCATCAACTTCCTTACGATACCCGACAGCGGAGAAATCTGGCTGGAAGGCGCGAAGATCAACCATGCACGCAAGCGGGAGCTGTACGAGTATCGGCAGCAGGTCGGCATGATATTCCAGGATTTCAACCTGTTCGATCATCTTACCGCGGTCCAGAATGTGCAAGTGGGCTTGATCCATGTAAAAGGGATGCACCGGAAGGATGCGAAGGAACGTGCGATGGCCGAGCTGCAGCGGGTCGGGCTGAATGATTTTGCCGGTCAGTATCCCGCACAGCTTTCGGGAGGGCAGAAGCAGAGGGTTTCGATTGCGAGAGCGCTTGCGATGGACCCGAAAGTGATGCTGCTCGACGAGCCGACTTCCGCGCTGGACCCCGAGTTGATCGGTGAAGTGCTGGCCGTGATCAAGGACCTTGTCGCAAACGGCATGACCATGATCATGGCGACGCACCAGATCGGGTTTTCGAGCGCGTTTGCCGATGAGATCATTTTCATGGAGCACGGGCAGGTGGTGGAGAGAGGGGTTCCCGCAAAGATACTCTCCGATGCCGAGTGTGCCAGGACACGTGAGTTCTGTGCCAAAATCACGGAACTCTATGGAGACGCATAGTAAGCGGTATGGAAGAGTTGCAGTTCATCCAGAATGAGGTCCTTCCCAGCCTGTTCAAGGGATTTGGTGTCAGTTTCCGGCTGATTGTCCCTTCCGCGATCCTGGGGCTTTGCATCGGGGTGCTCATCGGCTCGGTGAGGGTCTATGGAAACAGGGTGCTCAGGCCCCTTGCCGAGCTGTACGTCACGCTCTTCAGGGGCGTCCCCCTCGTGGTCCAGTTGTTCATCTGGTATTTCGGCCTGCCCCACATCGGGATCTATCTCACGCCTTTTGTCGCTTCCGTTGCGGGCTTTTCCCTTTGCAGCGGGGCGTACCATTCGGAGTATATCCGGGGGGCGCTGCTTTCGATCCGGAGCGGTCAGTTGATGGCCGCCCAGGCACTGGGTTTTTCCAAGGCGCAGACGATGGTCCGCATCATCCTGCCGCAGGCGCTTCGCCTTGCCCTGCCGGGGTGCGGCAACGAGATCATCTATCTGATCAAGTATTCTTCCCTGGCTTACATGGTGACCTGTATAGAAATGACGGGTGAGGCGAAAATCCTCGCATCCATGACGTTCAAGTATACGGAAGTCTTTCTCACAGTCGGCGCGGTGTACCTGGCGGTGGTTTCCGTCGCTAGCTGGCTGCTGGGCATGCTGGAAAACAGGCTGAGACTTCCCGGGTTCGAAACCCACAAGGCATAGAACATTGAGTGACACAATCCCCTCTTACCGGGCAATCGATCCGGAAATCGTCGAACGCATCCGGGCGGCAGTAGGGCCGGAAGCATGCATCATCGACCGGGAAAAGCTGGAAGTGTTTGGGAAAGACGCAACGGAATATTTCCGCGTCCCGGAACTCGTCGTGGAGGCGACGACCGTGCAGCAGGTGCAGGAATTGTTCCGGCTTGCCAGCAGCCTGAAATTCCCGGTCACCCCGCGAGGGCATGGAACGGGGCTTGCCGGCGGAGCGGTCCCGCTTGCCGGCGGCGTTGTCCTCTCCTTGCAAAAGATGAACCGGATCATTTCCATCGACCGGGAGAACCTGATCGCCGTGGTCGAGCCCGGGGTCGTCAACCTCGATCTGAAAAAGGCGGCCGCGGAAAAGGGCCTCTTCTACCCTCCGGATCCTGCGAGCCTGGACACCTGTTCCATCGGCGGCAATGCGGCGACCAATGCGGGGGGACCCTCGTGCGTCAAATACGGAACCACCCGCGATTACGTACTGGGGCTGGAGGCGGTGCTGCCTTCGGGAGAACTCATACAGGCCGGCGTGCAGACCCGGAAGGGGGTCGTCGGCTACGATCTCGCTCATCTCCTGGTCGGTTCCGAGGGCACGCTCGCGGTAATCACAAAACTGATTCTCAGGCTCATTCCCATGCCCCGGACGGTGACAACCCTGGTTGCCCTGTTTCCCGGCCTGCACTCTGCCATGGAGGCGGTAACATCCGTCCTGGTTCACGGCCATGTCCCCAGCGCGCTGGAATTCCTCGACCGGCATTGCCTCGACCTCGTTGGAGATCTTCTGCCGTTCGAAGGAGTCCAGGACGCCGGCGCGTTTCTGCTGATCGAGGCGGACGGCGCACCAGAGGTGATTTCCGGAGAGATAGAGAGGATCGGGGAAATCTGCCTGGAATGCGGCGCGGTGGACGCCCTTCTCGCACCGGATTCCTACAAGCGGACGCAGATGTGGGAGGTGCGCAAGCAGGTGTCTTTGAGGATCGAGCATAACTCGCCTGTCTACGTGCCGGAAGATGTGGTGGTGCCGATCGCAAAGATTGCGGATTTTGTCGATGGTCTGCCCGAATTGGAGAAGCTTTACGGGATCACGATTTATTCTTTCGGGCATGCCGGGGATGGGAACATTCACCTGAATATCACCGCGGAAAGCCGTGAAATCCTCGAACGGGTGGAGGACGGCATTCGCGCTGCACTGGAACGGGTGTTGGCTCTTGGCGGAACGATTTCGGGAGAACATGGCATCGGCGTGGCGAAGATGCGCTTTCTGCCGCTGGAACTTTCCCCGGAGAGCATCCGCATTCAGAGGGCCATCAAACGGCTTTTCGACCCGCAGATGATCCTCAATCCCGGTAAAATATTCAAGGAAAGCTGTTAAAGGAGAGCATTGCATGTCCCTTCAACGCTCAGCGTTGGTGGCGTCGGGTAAGGTTTACCGCACGCACGGTATCAGCAAGAGAGTGAGCCAGATCAATATATCGGCCATCAAGGAAATGCCTCTTCTGGCAAGCAAGGTCGAAGGATGCGTTTCGCTCGGACAGGGGATCCCTTCCTTTCCAACGCCGCCTCACATCCTCGATGCGGTATGCGAGAAAATGAAAAACCGCCAGGACAGCGGGAAATACACCCTCGGCCCCGGAATGCCGGAACTGAGGGAGGCCATTGCCCGGTATCTCAACGGGAAGTTTTCCATCGGAGCGGATCCGGACCGTGAAATATGCGTCACGGTGGGTGCCATGGAGGCTCTCTCCGCCGCTGTGCTCACGCTGGTCGACCGGGGCGACGAGGTGATCCTTCCCTCTCCGAACTATGCTTCTCATATCGAGCAGGTGCTGCTTGCCGAGGGAGTTCCCGTTTTCGTGCCGCTTTCCGAGGACGGTTGGCAACTGGACGTGGAAGGAATCCGCAGGGCCATTACTCCCAGGACGAAAGCCATCATTATTTGCAGTCCCCACAATCCCACCGGGGCGCTTTTCTCCGAGGCCGATCTCCGCGCGGTGGCGGACCTGGCGATCCAGCACGATCTTGTGGTGATTTCCGATGAAACCTATGATTTTCTGGTCTATGACGGGCTGAAGCATTTCAGCTTCATGTCCTTGCCCGAATTGAAAGACCGTCTCGTTGCGACGTTCAGCTTCTCGAAAAAATACGCGATGACAGGCTGGAGGGTCGGCTACGTCTACGCGTCGGAAGGCATTCTCGATCATCTGATGAAGATTCATGATGCCATGGCGATCTGTGCGCCTACCGTTTCCCAGTATGCGGCGCTGGCCGCCCTGGAAGGACCGCAGGACTGCGTTGCGGAGATCAGAACGGCCCTGAGCCGCCGATGCGACCTCATCTGCGAACGCCTGCGCGGCATGGCGGAACATTTCGAGTTCGTCAAGCCTCGCGGCGCGTATTATCTCATGGCTCGCTATCGAAAGGAGGGAGTGGACTCCATGTCGTTCGCCCTGAGGTTGCTCTATGAGGCGCGCGTCATAACGGTTCCCGGTTCCGCTTTCGGCCCCACCGGCGAAGGGCATGTGCGGATGTCTTTCGGGGGTGCCGACGCCGCGATAGAAGAGGCCTGCGACCGGATCGAAAAGTGGCTTGCGGGTGCCCGCTTCTGACGAACATGCTGTCTTCTCCACCCTTCGCCCGCACAGATGCGGGTTCCGATCCTCATTGACGGATGCCGACGGCGCAACCGCCGCGGCACGGGAATCGGGCCCGCATCGGAACAATTCCCTCCCGGAGCGTCCGGGCGGGGATTCAACCCCGTGTTGCCTTCATTCATCCATTCACTTTCCAGCAGGTCAAGAGAACAATGGACAACAAGTGGATATGTGTAGAACTGGATACCGGCCGTGAATTCGCGGAGGAGCTTGCCGCCGAGGCCGCGGAAGCTTTCGGTGTAAGTGTCGAACAGATGGAAGAGGGGATTCGCTTCTATATTAAGGATGATCTCCCTGCGGAAGATCTGGACGGAGCGATCGGCAGATTCCTGGAGGATTTTAAAAAATTCAGGGGTTCGGATGCTTCTTTCCCGTACCGGTATTATTCTTCTGAGGTGGATGACTGGGTAGAGCGCTGGAAGGTCAACTTCAAGCCCCTCAGGGTAGGAAGGCATTTCATCGTTACCCCGACCTGGGAGAAGATCGAGCCGGAAGTCGGGGATCGGGTGATATGGATGGACCCGGGCCGCGCTTTCGGCACCGGCCATCATGAAACCACCCGCCTGTGCCTGGAATGGCTGGAACGCTGGCCGGAAATCGCGGATGCAGACGCTTCCCGCTCCTTGCTGGATGTGGGAACGGGATCGGGCATACTTGCCATGGCAGCGGCACTTTTGGGGTGCCGGCGGGTGCTCGGTGTCGACAACGATCCGGAAGCCATAGAAGTCGCGGTGGAAAACCTGGAGTTGAACGGCCTTTCTGCGCGCGTTCAACTGATGACCGGGACGGTTTCCGACGTGGACGAAAAGTTCGACGTCGTCATTGCCAATATCCAGGCATTGCCGCTGATCGCCATGGCGGACGACCTGATCGGCCACCTGAAGCGTCCTGGCCGCCTGGTTTTGAGCGGAATACTCGTCGAGCAGAAGGAAAGCATTCTGGCCGCCTTTGAAGCGAAAGGCCTGAGAGCAGCGAGTACCATCACCGCGGGAGAATGGTGCCTGATCGAGTTCGTCTGAGTGAGCGGGTGGGCATCATGCCTCTCCGGTTTGGAGAAAGGATGAGGCATGCTCTATTCGGAAGGAACCGGAACCTGGATCGGCATGAGAGACGATTCGAAGCTCAAGGTGCCCGACGACCCGAATATCGGGTTCATAGAAGGAGACGGCGTCGGGCCGGACGTCATGGCTGCGACCAGGCTGGTTTTGGATGCTGCGGTGGCCGCTGCATACTCGGGAAGGCGCAGGATTCACTGGTACGAACTCTACGCGGGAGAAAAGGCGTTCGAGAGAACGGGCGAGCACATGCCCCGGGGAACCTTCGAGATGATCCGAAAGCTCCGGGTTGCATTGAAAGGGCCTCTGAGCACGCCTGTCGGCGGAGGGTTTCGTAGTCTGAACGTGACGCTCCGGCAGGTGCTCAACCTGTACGCGTGCATCCGGCCGATAAAGTATATCCCCGGAGTGCCCGCTCCGGTGAAGCATCCCGAGAAGGTGGACATGGTGATCTTCAGGGAAAACACCGAGGATGTTTACTCGGGAATCGAATGGCCGGCGGGTTCGAAAGAGGCGGAAAAACTGGTCCGCTTTCTAAAGGCGGAGTTCCAGGTCGAACTGCAGGAGAACACGGGGATCGGAGTCAAGCCGATCAGCCGAAACGGGACACAGAGACTGGTGCGCCGCGCCATCCAGTATGCCCTCGACAGGGGGCTCCCTTCCGTGACGCTCGTACACAAGGGCAACATCATGAAGTACACCGAAGGCGCCTTCAGGCAGTGGGGGTATGAAGTCGCCGAATTGGAATTCCACGACCGGATCGTGACGGAAGCCGAAGTGGAAACGAAATACGGCGGGCTTCCCCCGGAGGAAAGGGTGCTGATCAACGACCGTATCGCGGACTCCATGTTTCAGCAGGCATTGCTGCGCCCGGAGGAGTATCACGTGCTGGCGACCCCCAACCTGAACGGCGACTACCTTTCGGATGCCCTGGCCGCTCAGATCGGCGGCCTGGGAATGGCCCCCGGTGCGGATATCGGGGACGAATGCGCTCTTTTCGAAGCCACTCACGGAACCGCACCCAAATACGCGGGACTCGACAAGGTGAATCCCGGTTCGCTGATCCTCTCAGGGGTGATGATGCTGGAGCACCTGGGATGGAAGGAAGCTGCGAGGATGGTCGAGGATTCCATGGTGCGGGCGATTTCCGAAAAAATCGTGACGTACGACCTGGCGAGGCAGATGGAAGGCGCCGAAGAGGTCAGATGTTCCGGGTTTGCTCAGGCCATGGTCGACCGCATGAGCGCCTGACGGACATTCAAGCGAACAACCGCAGAGGGTGCGATGCGAATCGACCGGCAGGGCGGAGCCGGAATCCCGGCAGGGTGGAGCGGCAGGATCAGGCGTTTCGGGGAAGCCGTCCTGGACCTTCTTCTGCCCCGGTCATGCGCCGGATGCCAGGGCGTATGGCTTTCGACCGCGGAGGGCCTGTGGTGCGAAAACTGCCTTCGCGAACTCCCGTGGATTTCTTCCCCGATCTGCCCCACTTGCGGAACCCCGTACCCGTCCAGCCCAGCTGCTCCCGATCACCTTTGCGGTGAATGCGCTCTTTCCGGCACGCCGTTCGATACGGCGCGATCGGCGGTCGAACACGAAGGCGTTGTGAGGGACCGCATCCATCAGCTCAAGTTCGGAGGGCGGCTGCACTGGGTACCCGCCCTCGTTGCGCTTCTCGATCGAACGTTCCACAGTGAGTGCCCCGGACCGGTCGACATGATCGTTCCGGTGCCGTTGCATGTCCGCAGGCTTAAGGAGCGGGGCTTCAACCAAAGCGCCCTCCTGGCGGGCAGGCTGGCGCGGCGTCTGGGATTTCCGGCGCGTTTCGACGTCCTGGAGAGAGTCCGCTGGACGGACCCTCAGACACGGCTGAACAGGGAGGAACGGCGGGAAAATGTGAAAGGCTCCTTCCGTGTGAACGCCCAAGATACCGTGAAGGGAAAGAGAATCCTCCTCGTCGACGACGTTTTTACCACCGGCACGACGCTCATGGAATGTTCGAGGGCGCTGAAAAATGGCGGTGCCGGAGAAGTGCATGCCCTGACCGTGACCAGGGCTGTGCGCAGGTAAGGGAGGAGAGCAGCCTCCTCCCCGGCCGGCGGATGATGGCTACCAGGACGCCGCCCTGTCCATAATGCCCATGCTCTTCAGCCAGTCGACGCTCGACGCGACGAGGAAGGGGCCGTTGATCAGGCTCGGCTTGTTGTATGCAAAGGGGCCTCCCTGCAAGTTGACCATTACGCCCCCCGCCGCTGTCACAATTGCCTGCCCGGCGGCCGTATCCCATTCCGACGTGGGGCCGAGTCGGGGATAGAACTGCGCATCTCCCGAGGCGATGGAGCAGAATTTCAGAGAGCTTCCGCGGGGCACGGGTTCGTATCCGGGCAGCACATGGAGGAATGCTTCGAGGTTTGGCGAAGGATGGGACCGGCTGAGCACCACACGGAGCGGTTCGCCGGGGCCGGGATTGCAGATGTGCAACTGCCTGCGGCCATCCGGCGTGATTTGCCAGCATCCCCGGGTGATGTCGCCGAAATAGAGCAGGTTCGCCACGGGCAGATAGATGAGCCCCAGGACGGGCATGTTCTGTTCGATCAAAGCGATGTTGACGGTAAATTCACCGTTTCGCTTGATGAATTCTTTTGTGCCGTCCAGCGGATCGATCAGCCAGAATCGTGCCCAGCGCTTTCGGGAGTCGTAAGGGATTTCCTTTCCTTCTTCCGACAGGACGGGGATATCCGGAAAACGGGACTGCAGGCCGTCCACAATGATACGGTGCGACTTTTTGTCGGCAAGCGTGAGAGGGGTGTGATCCTCCTTGCTTTCCACGTCGAATTCGGTGGCATACACTTCGAGGATGGCTTCACCCGCAGCACGTGACAGATCTTCCAGGTACTGATTATCGATCACCTTGGTCTCCAGGGCGGAATTCACCCGGGGAAACGAAATACCGGGTGAACGGAAAGAGGTGGAAAAAAGCGGACATCAGTGATTTTCCTTGCCAAAAATCCCGAGTGGCTCGATGAGTTCGGCGATGATCAACCGTGTGGTACGGTCGTGTTCGCGACCGCGGCCGGCTTCGTGGAGTTCGACGAGGGCGTGCGCATTTCGGCAGGCCCTGGCGAAGCCGAAGTCCCTGGCCGCCGAGAGTCCCGACCAGTCCCCGTTGTCCCTGAAACGGTTGAAGGCGTCTATCGCCTCGGGGAAAAGCACCCGGGTAAACGGGCGCATCCATGCCATATAGAACCCGAGAGTCGATCGGATGCGATTCCGGATGATGTGGCTGAACAAGCCCTCGTCATGCGTGTCGGCGATAAGATCCTTGATCACCCGGGCATATATCTCCACGGGAGTGTTGGAATAGCTCGATACGATTTCGGGCCATGTATCCCCTGTGAAAGCGGTACTGCGCGCCTCGCCTATTTCGTGGTGAATCCATACGTCGAGTTCGCTGCGGGAGATTTCGCGGAGTCTTGCATCGAATTGCCGCGGGGCGCGCCTTAAAGGTTCGGCCTCCAGGCCGTATTGTGACAGGGCGAAAACGAGGGCATTCCTCGCCGACGGGCGCATCTCCATAATCTGGTCCCAGAGGAAAAAGAGCATGGGGGAACGCCTGGCGAAGACCTGACCGCCCTGCCTCATGGCGGGCGCCGCAAAAATGTCTCTCGCCAGTTCGTGTTCGACGATATCGACCGTCAATTCCTGGACTTTCAGGGTATCGGCCAGTAAAGCCAGGAAAAAGGTCGGTTTCATGCCGACACCGTAGCCCGCGCCATACCTCAGTCCCGACGGCCGAAGCAGGCCATTGACGGCGTCGGAATCGAACGGGTCGAACTGTCGGCCGCCGAGATCCAGAGGTTGAAACTCCAGGCTGGCGAGGGTTTCCCACAATGCCTCCTTCGATTCGACCCACTCGAGGAGAACTTCCGGCGGCGGTTCCTGCCAGGGGGGAATGGAATTTTCCCATTTGTAAAGATCCCGAAGGCGCAGCAGAAGACCGCAAAGGGAGTAGACGCCAGCGTGCCGGGCGTCGGAAATGTTGCAGTTCATCTGAACCTGGGTTTTCAGGCTGGAAATATCGATGTTCAATGCCTGCTCCGGGGATTGAGACGGTAAATTCCACAAGTATACATAACTGTATGCCAAGGGAAGGTAAAGTCAAGGCAGTATCCGGAAAGGGAAGCCAGATGCGGACTTGGAAACCGACGGCCGGTCCGGCTGAAGAAGACCGGCGATTCCCTCGATGATGCAGGCGAACGCGGCGTCTACAAAACAGCGGATGCCGAAGAGCGTGATTGACTCGGCGAACACAATATGGTTATAGTCCGGCCAAGCGGCTTTCGGTGTAGGTGTTTTTTATTGGTATAAACCGTTGCTGGTGGAAGAAGGATACCCATGAGGGACGTAGGTGCGCCTTTGTGGGTTGTTTTTTTCGCTGAAAAGGAGCTTTCGCGTGAGGACTAAAGGTTTGTGTGGATGTATGGCAGTAATGTGTTTCTGCTTGTTCGCGATGATGCACGTTCTGCCTGCGAACGCTGCGGAAAAGGCTGCCAAAGAGAAAAAAGCGGCGAAGGATGCAGCCGGAGACAAAACGGCCGGTGCGGGCGAAAAGAAGTCTGCGGACGGCAAGGTAGCCCTGGTCAACGGTACTACGATAAAGAAGTCCGCACTGGACGCCGAGGTTCACCGGTACGAAAAGAGCATGGTCATGTCCGGTCAGAAGGTGGACCCTGCCAAGAATTCGGAAGTAAAGAAGAAAATCCTGGATGAGTTGATCGATCGCGAGGTTTTGAGCCAGGAAGCCCATCGGTTGGGGATTAAGATCGAAGATGCCGATGTGAACAATCAAATCGATGCGCTGAAGAAAAAGTTCCCCAGCGAGCAGGAGTTCAAAGGCGCACTCGGCAGGATGAACATCACGGAAGTCGATCTCAAGTCGCAATACCGGGAGGCGATGGCTGTCCGGAAGATGATCGACCAGGAAGTGGGGAGCAAAATCAGCATAAACCCCGAACAGACGAAGAAATTTTACGATGAAAACCCCGACTATTTTAAGGTTCCCGAAATGGTGAGAGCCAGCCACATACTGGTGAAGGTGGATGCCAAGGCGGAAGAGGCGGACAAGACGAAGGCGCGTGAAAAGATCGCCGAGCTTCAGAAAAGGGTTCAGAAAGGCGAAGATTTTGCGGCCATCGCGAAGGAGGCATCCGACTGTCCGAGCAAAGAAAAAGGCGGCGATCTGGATTTCTTCCAGAAGGGGCAGATGGTCGGTCCCTTCGAAGACGCTGCATTTGCCCTTAAAGTCGGGGCAGTGAGCGACATAGTCGAGACGCAGTTCGGCTACCACCTCATCAAGGTCACCGAAAAGAAGGAACCGGGGATGATGGCCTACGACGAGATCAAAGAAAAGATTGCCGCCCATCTGAAACAGGAGCAGCTTGGCCAGGAAATCGGAAAATACGTGGAGCAGCTGCGATCGAAGGCGAAAATCGAGATATTCGGTGTATCGTAGATAAAACATCCGCAAATTTTTGCCTGAAATTGTCGATCGCGGGGAATCGTTGATTTCTTTCCATGACACGGGCCCCCGGATTTGATAATGTGCCGTTTATGCAGGGGCGGGAAATCCCGCCCCTGACTGGGAGCGCGTGCCTTCGTGCGGCCCATTCCCGGGATGCGGAACCGGTGGTTAACAGCCGAATGGTGTTGTCGTATGGAGAAGCTAGTTTTCAGCGAGACGGATTGCAGGCAGATGGAAGCCCTGGGGATCACCAAGGCCCAGGTGGCTGCACAGGTCGCCGTTTTCAGAAAATCATCCTTCCATGTCCGCCTTGTCAGGCCGTGCACCGTCGGAGACGGGGTGCAGGTTGTCGGCCGCTCGAAAACGGACGACTTTCTGCGTCTCCATGATGCCGCACTCGGGCAGGGGCGTTTCGTCAAGTTCGTGCCCGCGTCCGGTGCTGCCAGCCGCATGTTTCAGTCCCTGCTCCAGATCTATTACGTACCTCAGTTCCTCGAAGCGGATGAACTCCAGCGGAGAGCAAGCCGGGGAGTTTCCGTTGCGTGCGAATTCCTCCGTTTTCTGGAAGCCATCGACAGGTTTCCATTCTGGGACGACCTCCGGGTGGTGATGGCCCGCGACGGTCTCGACCTGGAAGCCATGATTGCCGGGTGCCGCTATCGGACCATTCTGGAGTATCTTCTGACCAGCCGCGGTCTGAACTATGGTTCCCTGCCAAAGGGGCTCCTGAAATTCCACCGGTATCCGAACGAGTGCCGCACGGCTTTCGAAGAACACCTGGTGGAGGCCACCCAGTACGCAGGCAGCAGGGGAAATTCCTGCCAGATTCATTTCACGGTTTCTCCGGAACACGTAAGCGGCTTCAGACGGCTTTTCGAGCGTGTGCGATGCTCCCTGGAAGAAAGGTTCGGCACCTCGTTCGACATCTGCTTTTCGTTTCAGAAGCCCTGCACGGATACGATTGCAGTGGACATGGAAAACCAGCCGTTCCGGGACCTGGGGGGCAACCTGCATTTCAGGCCGGGTGGTCACGGTGCGCTCCTTGAAAATCTCAACGATCTGCGGGCGGACCTGGTGTACATCAAAAATGTGGACAACCTGACCACGGACCGCCACAAGGAAGAAGTGGCGTTCTGGAAGAGGGTGCTCGGCGGTTGCCTGGCGAGCGTCCAGGAAACGGTCCACGATTATCTCCGGAAACTGCATGCCGGCCAGATGGTGGAAGCTGCGGCGTATCGATATGCGAAAGAAACGCTCCTGATGGATTTTTCTCCCGATTTCGACCGGTGGCCTTCCGAGAGGCAGCGCTCCCTGCTGGTGGAAAAGTTGAATCGTCCCATTCGGGTATGCGGAGTGGTCAGAAATTCCGGAGAACCCGGGGGAGCACCCTTCTGGGTGGAGGACAAAACCGGGGCGGTCACCGTTCAAATCGTGGAGAAAGCTCAGGTGGATTTCAGCTCACCGGAACAGGAAAACATCTGGATGTCCTCCACGCACTTCAATCCTGTGGATATTGTCTGCGGCGTCAGGGATTTCCAGGGAAAGCCGTTCGACCTCCGGCGTTATGTCGACGGGGATGCCGTCTTCATATCAAAAAAGTCGAAGGACGGAAAAGAACTGAAGGCCCTGGAACTGCCGGGCCTGTGGAACGGCGCCATGGCCGACTGGATTACCGTCATCGTGGAAGTGCCCAAAAGGACCTTCAATCCTGTCAAGACCGTATACGACCTCCTGCGGCCGGAACATCAGCCCGAACCGTAGAAGTCTCTCTTCCCGCCCTCGCCGGACGTTCCGATCCGGTGCGATTTCATTCGTTTGTTTTTCCCACATGGATATTGCATCCCGGTGAACGAGAAGGGATGAAGCGTCCGGACGCCATGGCGCTTTGAAATCATGCCAAGTCTTCCCGCACGTTGGTTTTCCGCCTTCGCTCACTTGACGAAATGTGGACAGAAAGGCCATGATTATTGGCCCTGTACGAGATGCACGGACCTCGGGCGGCTTGGCCCGGGATGAGACGATGTTTGAAAAAAACTGAAATGGAATCTTCCGGTGCGAATGCATTCTCCAGCGAATAGCGATTCCGGCGTCACCCGGACTGAGACGGGGGGCTCATGGGGATCGATTGTTTTGTTGAAGCCCTGCTTCAAGCGCTATGCCCCGAGGGTTGTCTTCGGTTTTCTCATGCTGATGGCCGTTGATTTCATCCAGTTGGTCGTCCCGCGAATCATCAAGAACGCCGTCGACGATCTCCAGCACGGCACCGCGACTTTCGAGGGACTTGTGCGCTACGGCGTCTATATCGTCCTCCTGGCCCTGGGGATTGCCGTCATGCGCCTGTTGTGGCGCAACCTGCTGCTGGGTTTTTCCCGCCTAGTGGAGATGCATCTCAGGAACCGGATGTTCGCTCACATCCTTACCCTGGACAGGTCGTTCTACCAGCGGGTGACCGCAGGTGAAATCATGGCCTTGGCCACAAACGATCTTTCCTCCGTGCAACTGGCGTGCGGCATGGGGCTTGTGGCCTTTGTGGACGCCGTGTTCATGGGCTTTGCCGCTATCGCCTTCATGGCCTATATCAATCCCATGCTGACGACGGTGGCAATCCTGCCGATGCCGATTCTTGCCCTGTTGACACGCCTGCTGGCCTCAAGAGTTCACACTCGTTTCAAGAAGGTCCAGGAGCAGTTCTCGTCAATCACGGAATTCGCACGATCCGCTTTTACTTCAATTCGTCTGCTCAAGGCCTATAACCAGGAAGAAGTCCAGACGGATCGCTTCAATGCCATGGGAGAGACCTACGTCAGGAACAATCTGAAGCTGGCGTACATATACGGGACTCTTTTTCCCATATCCGGCCTGATCGGGAACGTCAGCATGCTCCTGATCCTGTATTTCGGCGGCAAGATGACCATAAGCGGAATCATAACCGCAGGAGACTTCGTGGCCTTCATCAGCTATCTGTTCCTCATGACGTGGCCGATGATGGCCATGGGATGGGTGGCGGATCTCTTCCAGAGGGGGGTGACGTCCCTGGGAAGGATAAATGCGCTGCTGGAGGAAAAGCCTGCGCTCTGGGATCCCCCCGCCCTGCCGGAAGCAGCGGCCGCTTCGACTTTGAAAGGAAACATCCTTCTGAGAAACCTGTCGTTCACCTATCCCGGACAGCGGGGAGCGACGCTGCGGAACATCCATCTCGACATCCGGGCCGGACAGTTCATCGGGGTCGTGGGGAGGACCGGGGCCGGCAAATCGACCCTGTGCCATTTGATCGGAAGGTTGTTCCCTGTGGACGATGGGGTTCTCTTTTTCGAGGGAACGGATGCGAACGAACTTCCCCTTTCGGCGGTCAGGGAGGCCATTGCCTACATACCGCAGGACGTCGTGCTTTTCTCCGATACGATCGCCTTCAATATTTCCCTGGGAAAACCGGAGGCAAGCCGCGAGGATATCGAAAAGGTGGCGAAGGCGGCGGCCATTCACGACGAGATTTCGGCCATGCCGGACGGTTACGAGACCAGGATCGGCGAGAGGGGAGTGAAACTCTCGGGAGGGCAGCGTCAGCGGATCGCCATAGCACGGGCGCTCTTGCTCGACCGGCCGATTCTCATGATCGACGACGCACTGTCCGCGGTGGACATGGAAACGGAACACACCATCATCCGCTCCATCGCCGGGTACCTGAAGGACAGGACGTGCATCGCCGTATCTCACAGGGTTGCTCCTCTGGCGGACGCCCGGGAGATCCTGGTGCTGGAAGGCGGACGGATCGTTGCAAGAGGCAACCATGAGGAACTGCTCCGGCGAAGCAGGTTTTATGCAACGATTTTCAGGCAGCAGACGGACCCGAAGTAGGCAGATGCGAAAAACGGTTTAAAAGGAAGGGCTGCGGGGGAAACCCGGCCGGCACTTCCGGCGATGCTCCCGCGCAGGCGGGAAAACGGCTGTGGTGGCAGTGAGCGAAAGATGAATCACGAAGAGAAATACACCGACGACGACTATTCGGTTCGAATGAGCGACCTGCGACTCTGGAGGAAGCTGCTCGGGTTCATCGCTCCCCAGTGGCGCTGGGTTTGCCTGGCGGTGTTCCTCTCGCTCGTCATCACGTGCACGAGTCTGGTTCTTCCCCGCCTGGTTCAAGTCGGGCTGGATCACTACATCCTTGCCGGGCATATGGATACGGAAGCAAAAATGCGGGGGATCGGCGAATTGTCGTTCGTGTTCCTGCTCCTGGTTTCGGTCGGTTTTGTCGCGAACTTCCTCCAGGTGCTTGTCCTGGAGTGGACGGGGCAAAGGACGATGCATGCCCTGCGCCAGCGGCTTTTCTCACACGTGATGAACCTGAACCTCTCGTTTTTCCACTCGATCCCGGTCGGCAAACTGGTTACGCGGCTCACGAACGATGTCCAGAACCTCTACGAGATGTTTACCTCGGTGATCATAACCCTGTTCAACGATGGGGTGCGCCTTGTCGGCATTCTGGCCATCCTGTTCTGGATGAACTGGAGGCTCGCGCTCATCCTGAGCGCGACCTTCCCGATAATGCTGGTGATCACTCTGTGGTTCGGACGCTTGAGCCGCAACGCCTTCCGACGCATCAGGGCGCACCTTGCTGAGATTAACGCGTTCATCCAGGAGTCCGTTTCCGGAATAACGGTGATACAGCTGTTTCTCCGGGAGGCGGACCTGGGGCGGCGGTTCGGACGGCTCAATGACAGGTATCGCGATGCGGCCTTCTACCAGATCCACGTGTTCGGCATTTTCGTTCCCCTGATCGAAGTGATGAATTCGATCGCGATGGCGCTCATCGTCTGGTACGGCGGCGGGGAGATTCTCCGTCAGCACATGACCATAGGCGTTCTCGCGGCCTTTATCTCCTACATGAGATTGTTTTTCCAGCCATTGCGAGAGCTTTCCCAGAAATACACCATCGTGCAGTCTGCGATGACATCGGCGGAGAGAATCTTCGATCTGCTGGAAGTGCGGGACAGCCTGCCCGTACCGGAAAAGTCGATGATTCCCCGGAACGCGCCGGGGTCCATAGAATTTTCCGGTGTCCGCTTCGAGTACGAACCGGGACGCCCCGCAATCCGGAACGTCTCCTTTTTCGTGAACGCCGGTGAAACGCTGGCGATTGTGGGGGCGACGGGTTCTGGGAAGACGACGATCGTCAACCTGCTGGAGAGGTTTTACGATCCGCTCGACGGTTGCATACGAGTGGGAGGGGAGGACCTGAGGGAACTCGATCTGCATTGGCTCAGGGAACAGATCGGTCTGGTCATGCAGGATGTTTTTATTGTGCCCGGGAGCATACGGGAAAATATCGCGCTGGACCGCCCGATTTCGGAAGAAAGGCTCGAGAGGATTGTCTCCCTCTCGCAGTTGTCCGGTTTCGTGAAGAACCTTCCGGATGGACCGAATACGCGCATAGGCGAGGGTGGGATGAATCTCTCGGCCGGGCAGAAACAGTTGCTCGCCTTCGCGAGAGTCCTTGCCCGGGACCCCGGTATCCTGATCCTGGATGAAGCCACGGCGAACGTGGACACGGAAACGGAGATGCTCATCGAGCGGGCCATCCAGGCGGCGATGGCCCATCGGACAAGCATCGTCATCGCTCACAGGCTTTCGACGATCAGGCGGGCGGATCGCATTCTGGTCATGGACGGCGGGAGGATCGTCGAACAGGGGACCCATGAGGAACTCATGCAGGCGGGAGGTCTGTATCAGCATTTGCAGACCCTGCAAAACGGGTTCAGCCATGTCGGCGAAACCGTGGAGGCAGAGGCCGGATAAAAGGTCATGGGCGAATGAGGGAATACCTTGCCGGTGCGCCTCGCGATGGATATGCCCGTCGGCGTTATGCCGACCTGGAAGAAGGCGGGATATCAGGGAAGAAAGCGCAGGAGTGCGACGATAAGCGGAGCCAGCGCGAGCGCGGGCAGGAAGCTGGCCAGCCTCATGTCCTTTACGTTCAGAAGCTTCAGGCCCAGTCCCACGATGATGAGCCCCCCCGTTGCGGTCATTTCCGCGATCATGGGGTCGGTGAGCGCCTTGGAAAGCATAGTGGCGAAAAGGGTGATAAAGCCCTGGTAAAGCAAGATGCTGACTGCCGAGCAGGCGACACCCCATCCCAGGGTGGCTGAAAAGGCGATGGCGGCGAAGCCGTCGAGCGCAGCCTTGACGGCCAGGATGCGGTAGTCTCCCGTGAGGCCGTCCTGTATGGATCCCAGAATGGCCATGGGGCCGATGCAGAAAATCAGGCTTGCCGTGACGAACCCTTCTCCGAAAGTGCTCTGCCGACCTCTTGAAAGCACATTCTGAAGAATGCTGCCGAGTTTTTCAATGGCGTCGTGGATGCGAAGGACTTCACCGGTCAGCCCTCCCAGCAGCACGGCTGCCAGTACGATGAGGATGTTTTTCGTCCCGAGGGCCATTTGCAGGCCGATCAGGACGATCAGCAATCCGAGTCCGTTCAGTACCGTATCGCGGATTCTTTCAGATAGCCTGGCCCCCATGAACACCCCGAGAGTACTCCCGAAGATTATGGCGCCGGCATTGATGGAAGTGCCTATCATGGCTTGAGAGTTCGGTCCTTTCCGGTCTTCTCCTGCTGTGCCGTGATATCGCGCTCGGTTTCTTCCAGAAGCGTGATCCTCCGGACCAGGGGCGGGTGGGAATAGTGAAACCACACGTATAGAGGGTGGGGGGCGAGGTTGGAGAGATTGTCCTTCGCCATGCGCTTTAAGGCGGTGATGAGCGGCACGGCGGTCTGGAGAAATCCGGTGGCGAAGGCGTCGGCCTGGCGTTCGAAGTGCCGGGAGACGGCCATGTAGAAGGGCTGCAGAAAAAAACCGGCCTTTTGCCAAAAAATTCCCACAATGAAGAGCCCGGCATAGGGGAGCATGGACTGAAAACCGAAAGCCGCATAGAGGGCGGGCCAGTTCATCAGGTGATAGGTCAGATAGAAGCCGGTGAACATGAAGATTTCGAAGATCGCGATTTGCTTGATGATGTGCCTTCTCTGGTAGTGCCCCGCCTCGTGGGCCAGGACCGCGAGAATCTCCTCCCTTGGATGGGATTCGATCAGCGTATCGAAGAGCACGATCTGCTTGGTCCGCCCGAATCCGGTAAAGTAGGCGTTCGTGTGGCTGCTCCTCTTGCCGGCATCCATCTGCAGTATGTTTTTCACCCTGATCCCGTTTTGATCCATCAGGGTCCGGATAGTTTCCGCCAGTTCCAGGTCCTGGAGCGGTTCGAACTTGTTGAACAAGGGGGCGATCAGGACGGGGTAGAGCAGCGCGAGAAGGATCTGTACGGTCGAAACGGCCAGGAATCCCCAGAACCACCACATCGCGGGGGCTATATGCATCAGCCAAAGGATAAGGATGAGCAGGAACGAAAAAATGACGATGGAAATGATGCCGGATTTTATCTGGTCGAGGATCCACATCCTGGGTGAAGATCTATGGAATCCGTATTTCTTCTCGATCACGAAAGATCTGCAGAAAGAGAAGGGTAGAGCGACGACATAGAGAATTGCGGCGGGCAGAAGAAAAAACAGGGGCCCGGCAATCGCGAAGGGAAGCTGCCAGCGCGAAAAGTCGTTTTCCAGGGAGGTGATGAATCCGGAAAGGATCAGCACAAGGAGAACCGCCTCGGTAAAAAACGTCTCGGCCATTTCCAGGCGGGTTTTCGACCTGGTGTAGGTATTCATGTCGGACAGCCTGGCCGCGTCTATAAACCCTTCAAAAAATTCAGGAATCCTGTTGCCGTATCTCTGCAAGTGCTTGAGGTTGATGCCCTCCAGCCAGGTGGAGAACAGGACCTGGAACACGTATACAACAATGAAAATCACGAACGGGAAATTCGCCTCGAACATAACATACTCGCAGTTGCAGTGGAAAACAGTTGCCGCGGAAGGGGTTCCCGGACGGCGGCAATGTTCGGACATGGGCACACGGAAAGATAAACCACTGTGTCCCGGATGAAAAGAGAAAAGGGGTAAGGTTCTTTAAAGAATTACTCCGGAAAAAGAATGACTGGCATAATTGCCGGGTCCCGGGTTGTCATCGGCTGGTTGAGTTCTTATCATGTTGCCTACCGTGATCATCATCCATTACCGTTTGTAAAACAGACAGGTGGGTTGCCTTTACCTGGAGAGGAGAGGAAAACATGGCGATTTGGAAATGCAATAATTGCGGCAACACGACGGAGCTTCTTTCCCCACCGGAAATATGTCCTTCCTGCAAGAAGAAATGCGAATTCGTGGACGTTACCTGCTACATTCCCGAGTGTGGCGGACCGGAATCTCATAACATCAACCCGGAAGTCTACGAGGAATCCTACAAGCAGGACAAATAAGGCCCGGTTTGCAGCAGGGGCTCTCTCAGTCTCGATACTCAGGCTCGATATGACGGCAGGACCGGACCGCTCCTGCCGTTTTTCATCTCGTGTTCCCGGACTGCGGATGCCATGCCGCGACCGGCCCCTTACCATGTCCTCCGGTTTCCATCATTCCAAGCGGGGAAGGTGTTTTCCGGCCGGGTGGCAAAAGGAAATAGCCGGCAGGAACTTCCTGGCAGCGGAGCGGCTGCCGGTCGGCCTGAAACGCCCCAACCCCGGCCTTATTCTATGTTTTCACACCTGGAGCGGATCGGATCGTTTTTTTGCGATGTCGTTTGGATGAAGGAAAGGAGCGGCTATGAAGGATAAACGCACGTTGCACCTGCGGGTCCAGGAACTTTGCGACTGCTTTGCCGATGCCGATCCCCTGAGGGAGATGGCCGCCGTTTCGAAGGAGGAGGACAAGGAGGAAGGTGCGGTCAAATGGCTGGCGCTGGCCGTTTTGCACGGGATCGACCGCGCGGCGAAAAAGATCACCATAACGCGTGACAAAGACGGCGGGATATCCGTAACGGCGAAGTACAGAAAATGGGAATTGCCCTCACCCGGCGGGGACGTCGGCAAACGAATCTTCGACGTCGTCCAGGAGATAACGCATATCGAAAAGAGGAAGGGAAAGACCCCGTTGGCGATAGGAATCCGGGACAGCAGCATTGAAATCACGGTAGAGCTGGAGACGGACGGGGAAACCGGGAGCGTTACGCTGGAGTTTCCCGAATAGCGTTCGTCTTCCGGGTTTTGACGCCCTGGTGCCCGCGCCCCTCGGCGATGCTCATCTGTCTTCCGATCAAGGTGGATGTTTGCCGCCGGATCACAGGTATTGCGTCAGGTTCAGGTTGGAAAGCATGCCCGTCACCTGCAGCGCCGCCTGGAGGGCGGTTTGTTTTGTCTGCAATTGTGTGATGGCGTTGGCCAGGTCCGTGTCCTGTATGTTGGAAAGGGTATCCTTCCTGTTTGTGGTGATGGTCAACAGGGCACTCTGTTTATCCTCGATGCGGGAGAGCAGGAGCCCGGACTTGCTCTGGCATTTGCTGACGTTTTTGGCGGCGAGATCGAGATCGTCCTGGAGGGATGCAAGCGCCGTGGTGTCTCCGCTGCTCATGGCCTGCTTCAGCGCGTAAAGATCTTCCAGGAGGTTACTGGTCCCGCCGCTCGAATTCGTATGGTCGAAAACTTCGGGGCCCGTGAGGTTGATCGTTTCGTTGTTGTTAGTCCCCGTGCCTGTACGGACGACCAGCGCCTTCGAATCGCCGGCATAGATGGCGTTGCCGCTCGCGTCCATTGAATACGGCTTGGCGTCGGCCAGTCCGCTGAAGATGTAACGGTCTCCGTGCTGTGTGTTTGCCAGGGACAGAGCATCCTCGAGCAGACCGTCCACTGTCGCCACAAGGGATGCCCGCGCCTCGTCGCAGTCCGGCCCCTGGGCTTTGATCGCTGCGTTTTTCGCCTGCGCGATCACATCATAGAGTTGGTTCAGAGCGCCGTCCGTCGTATTGCCCCAGCTCGTCACGAAGTCAAGGTTGTCGCTGATGGCATCGTATTCCCGCAGCCCCTGCTTGATGTTCATGGCTTGTGCCCATGCGGAGGGATCGTCCGAGGGCTTCGCCAGAGTGGTGCCCGATGAAATGGCCGAGCCGAGGCGGCTGATTTCCGTTGAATTGTTATTCAGATCCTGCAACGTCTGCTGCTGGGACATGGCCAGTGTGATACGCATAGCTGACTTGCCTCCGCTTATGCCATGCTGATGACCGTATCGAGCATGTCTTTGACATTGGAGATAATCTTTGCGGCCGCCTGGTAAATCTGCTGGTCCTTGAGCAATTCCACCATTTCCTCGTCCAGGGAGACTCCGGAAACCGACTGCTGTTTCTGCTGGAGGGAGGTGTTCAGCGTTTTGTAGTAGGACTGCTGGGTCGAGGCGTTGTCTCCGTCATTGCCGATCTTCTCCTGGATGTTGCTGAGAAAACCGCTGAACTTGGAACTCGATCCGTCGAGGAACGTGACCTTGCTGTCCTGGAGATTGGATATGGCCAGAGCCCTGCTGCTTTCCTCGGGAGCGGTCATGGTCGAAAGAAAATCCGAAACCATGGAAATATCGCTCGCGTTGGTGCCGCTGAAGACGCTGCTGCCGCTGCTTTGTGTGTGAAGGGCGTTTACCTCTTTGATCAGCGTGGCGGCAAAATCGTTGAGTTCGCCAAGGTAGCTTGAGATGTCGTCGATCGAGGCCAGAAGCCCTCCGAGAGACCCTCCGGAAATGCTGTTGTCGGCGGGGGCGACGGATGATCCGTCCGCCTGCGTATAGCCGACCAGATTCGTCGTGCTGCTGTATTGAAGGCTGCCGGCCTTGTCGGCGTCCACCAGGGTGATGGTGGAGGCCCCGTCCTTCATGGAGACGGTCAGGGAGCCATCGGTTTCTTCCGTGTAGCTGAACGGGATCAGCTTGGAAAGGTCCTGCACGGCCTGATAGCGTGAGTCCCTGAGATCGTTGGCGGTGACGCCCTGGGATTCGTTTCTCGAAATCGCCAGGTTATACTTTACAATTTGAGAGAGAAGAGAGTTGATCTCGGTTACGTTGTCCGAAACCTCCGCCGGGATGCTGTCCGTAGCCAGTTCGTTCAAGTCGTTGTACGTGTTTTTGATCTTGTTCGCCAGCGATTGCGTGGAGTCGTAGACTTCCGTCTGTGACGAAGAAGAGGTGGTATCCTGCTGAAGAGTGTCCCAGGAATCCCAGAAGGCGCCGAGGGCATCGGAAATCCCGTTGGCGCCGTTGTCGGAACAGACGGACTGGACCGTATCGATATGGTCGGAGATCGTCTGATAGTACGACTCACTCGACATGCTCTGCATGAGCTGTTTTTCGATGTACTGGTCTCTTGTCTGGATGATCTGGTCTACCCGCGCCCCCATTCCCACCCACCCGCCGTGAATGAGGGTGGCCGGATTGGTGACGGTCACGGCCTTCTGACGGGCATAGGACGTGTTGCTCGCATTCTCGATGTTGTGCGTGGAGGTCTGGATCTGCACCTGTGTGTTGAGCAGGGTGCTCTTTGCCGTTTCGAGCGTAAATGACAGACCGACCATGATCAGACCTCCGTCCTGAAGGTGCGTCCCTTGGAGAATGCGCGCTTCACCGCTGCGTTGCCCTGGCCGGGACCATAGGAAGAACGGAAGAACAGGGAGAGCATGTCCTGCCAGAATCCCAGGGTATTCTGGATGAAAACCTCATTTGCCCGATTCTGCTCCTGTATGTTTCGGAGCAGGTTTCTCAGTTGCGTTCGGGGGCTGGAAGGGTCCAGGGAAGCTTTTTCCAGGCCGGCCTTCCGGAGCGTTTCGAGCCTGTCCTGAAGTTCATTCACGAGAATCTGCTTGCCGGGGAGAAGATGCAGCAGATCCTCTCCGGAGAAACTCCTGAGCGCAGCGGTTTCCTGCGTGAGTATTTCTGACAGGTTCCCTGCCGTTTCGATGCACTCGCTGAACAGGACGGGCATATTTCCCGCGAGACCTGTGGAATTGCACGCCCGGGGATCATGGGGCGCGCCTAGATTCAGGGTTTCCATGGTTTCAAGCCTCTCTCTCGGGCTGATTTGCAGTTTGCCGTGCGTCGGTGGCGGGCGAGCAAACCTGCTGCTCTTCCCGGACGAGCGGTTCCAACTGTTTGTAGATGGCTTTCGCGAGTCCGAGTCCCCGGCCGCGGCTGAACTCCTTGCAGACGGCCTGATCCATCATTCCTTCGTACATGCCGAGAGCCCGGTCGGGTTCCTCTGCGCGCATGACACCCTCCCGCATCGATTTGACGATAAAGGATGTCATAAATGATTCGAATTCCTGGCAGCAGTCCTTGAGCCTTTTTTTCTGAAGGCTGGGCTCCGGAAAAGACTGCTGCGTGGATGCCGGTTCGATTGGCTTCATGTCTTATCTCTCCTCATGGGAAATCCGAATCGTTTGGGATGCAAATTGGATGCCCAAAAGCGGCGGAAGACCGGATCTCTCAAACCGGTGGTTCGAATATGATCTCGACGCGTCGGTTAATGGCCCGGTTGACCGTCGTCCGATTGTCCAACAGCGGGTGCGAACTGCCGTAAGCGCCCGCTGCCAGCCGGTCTGGAGCGACCTGGCAGTTTTTGAGGAAAAATTGCAGGACGGCGAGTGAGCGTGCGAGGGCCAGATTTTCGTTGGTGGCGAACTTTTCGTTGTGTACCGAGAGGGCATCCGTATGGCCGTCGACATAGGCATGATATTCCGTACTGCGGATAAAATTTCCCAGCGCCTCGAGAACGGGAAGGGCCTCCGCATGGAGGTCGGCTCCACCGCTGTCGAAAAGAATGCTGTCGCCGAAGACGACGGAAAATCCGTTGCTGTTTTTGTCTCTTTTGATCCAGATTGCGGTTCCGGAGAACTGGCCCTTTTCGGAAGACGGATCCCCGAGTTCCGACTCCGGGAGATTGTCCAGATCACGGACCGATGTCGCGCCGGCCTTTTGGAGACCATGAAGGACTTCCTGGACGGCGGCTTCCGGGGTTAAGCAGGTCTGTTGAGCGTCGTGGCGCGCAAGACTGCTGACGGTGCTGTCGAAATTCCGGAAGGTCGTTTTCAATGCCTTCTTGCTCATCGACGACATGGAAAGGAACAGCACGAAACAGGTCAGCAGGAGCGTGCAAAGATCCGAGAAGGTGATCATCCACGCCGTGGACCTTTGCGGTGCGTCCTGGCTATCAATGGTTATCCTGTGCCTCCGCCGCCTCATAGAACCTCTTCACCCACGGCTGCAGATCCTCGTCCTTTTCCTCATGCGGGGAATAGAGCCTGAAAAAGAAATCTTTGTAATTGTAGAACGGGTTGGACTGCCGGTTCTGCGGGACCAGTCCGGAGGGAACGGCATGGTTCGACCCCAGGAGTATCTCCACTCGCTGGTTCTTCTCGCTCAGGCCGGGAAAACCGCGGCTGTCCACCAGGGGATGGAGATAGCTGAAGCCGTGGGCGCTCATTCGCTCTGCCCTGATTCCTTTTTGAAGAAAGAACGCGTAGACCGCCTGGGCCCTGCGGACGGAAAGCTCCCAGGACCGCATGGACCAGTTGGGATGATCCATCCCTTCATGGATATCCGTGTGCCCGCGTATTTCGATTCCATCTTCGGTACGGCTGAAATAAGCGGACAGTTCGGCGAGATATTTTTGAACGTCGCCGCTGATTTCAGTGGTGCCGGGACGGAAAAGGACCTTTTGATCGATGCGGATCATGGTTTTGTTTTTTCCGACGAGCACCTGGTCCGCGTTGAGATTATTCTCCACGCTGAGGGATTTCAGAGCGGGATAGTCTTTTTCTCCGGGGGCGACGCCCTGGGAACCGCCCCGGTCTTCCTGGGCCATGCCGGACGGGGAACGCGTCTTTGGGGCTGATTCGCCGAAAGACCCGTCGAGCGCCCCCAGGGCCTTCTTCTGGCGATTCGAATCCACCGTGGACATGCTGACGAGCAAAACGAAGAAGGTTAACAGCAGGGTGCAGAGGTCGGTGTACGTGACGATCCACCGCTGTGTCGTCGACGGCAGGGAGGAAGGTCTGGGCCTCTTTCCGATCATTGCAGGTCCTGCTACATCATTTCCAGTTCGGCCTGGAGCGCCCCCGCGGCACGAATCGCCTGCAGGATGTTGACCAGGTCTCTTGGAGTGGCGCCGATCGCGTTCAGCCCCTGAATGACCTCTCCAATGGTTACGCCTCCTCCGATGACCGCCAGAGAAGCCTTCCCCTCCTGCACCTGGACACTGGTCTGGGGGACTACGGTGGTCTTTCCCTGACTCAGCGGCAGAGGCTGGGACACGGCCGGCTTTTCGGTGATCTGAACGGTCAGATTCCCGTGTGCGATGGCGACGGGGGATATGCGCACGCTTTCACCCATGACGATCGTTCCGGTCTTTTCGTTGATGACGACCTTTGCGACCATCTCCGGCTGAACCTCCAGGTTTTCGATGCGCGTGAGCATGGCAACCGAATCCTGCTTGTAGGACGGGGGGACTTCTATGCGGATCGTCGTCCCGTCGACGGCCTGGGCGACTTGCCCGCCGAGCGCCTGGTTGACCGCCGCCGCAGTCTTGTTTGCAGTGGTGAAGTCGGGGGTTTTCAAAACCAGGTCGAGGCGATGCAGGGAATCGTAGGAGACGGATACTTCCTTTTCCACCAGGGCGCCCTCGGAGATGGTTCCGACGGTGGGATGATTTTTCTGCACGCTGCTGCCGCTCGCTCCAGAAATGGCGAATCCACCCGTGGCGACGGGTCCCTGGGCAATCGCGTACGTCTTCCCGTCGGGCCCCTGGAGCTGGGTCATCAGGAGTGTTCCTCCCGCCAGGCTTTTTGCGTCTCCGATGGAAGACGCTTCGACATCGATCCGCGTACCCACCCGGGCGAAAGGAGGAAGCTTTGCGGTTACCATGACCGCGGCGACATTCTTGATCTTGACCTGGCCCGGATCGACGTGAATGCCCATGTTGTCGAGAAGGTTGCCCAGAGTGTTCACGGTAAACAGGGTATTGGTATTGTCTCCCGTACCGTTGAGCCCCACGACCAGGCCGTAGCCGATCAGCATGTTCGGCCGGGTGCCGAGAAAATAGGCGATATCCTTGATTCGCGTGGCATAAGCCTCCGATCCCGCAAAGAGGATCAAGGCGGATAACAGTACGCTCAGCAACAGAGCGGGCCTGCGGTTTACGTGCATATTCCCCTCGCTTCGATTCTCTAAAACTCTTCCCGTTCGGTCATGTCTCCGTGCCGAAGATCCGGGCATTGTCAGAAGGGATTGATCGCATCGATCAACTGGTTGAGCCATCCCGGTTTCTGATACTGGGTGACCGGTCCCTTTCCCACCATGAATATTTTCGCTTCGGCGATATTCTGCGAGAGGACCGAATTGTTCCGGTTGATATCCGTCGGGCGGACGATCCCCTCGAGGACGATCTGCTCCATATCGTTGTTGACCTTGGTCCATCGGGAACCGCGGATCACCAGGTTTCCGTTGGGCATGACATCGACCACAGTCGCCGTCATGTAGGCAGTCATGGTATCGGCCTTGGATGTTGACGCGTCTCCCTTGAATCCGCTGGCGAATTCGCCGCTGTACGGTCCGAATACTGCCGCGCCCTTGGGATTGGCAACTCCCGCCGCGCCCGCTCCGGCCCCGGCAAAAGAGAAGTTGCCGGAAAGGGACTTGGTTTTGTTGGTGGTTGTAGTGGCGGCGGATGATGCCTTTGCCGATTCACTGACCGTAATGGTCACCACGTCGCCCACTTTTCTGGCACGGAGGTCCTGGAAGAGCGACCCGTTGGACGACTGCCCCCAGAGGGATCCGGTCGGGGCCGACGTGACGGGCGGGGGGCCTGCCTGCGGCAGAGGCGTGAGAGGGATCGGCGCGGTGGCCTTCATGCTCTCGGCGACTTTCGGCTGCTCGGTGGCGGTAGTGACGCAGGCTGTCAGCAACAGCCCGGCGGCGGCGCACGATAGAACGGTGCGGCTCCACTTGCAGAACCCGTGTTGGGTGGAATGTGCCTGTGACATGTGAAACTCCCGGCGGTGTTACAGCGCCTCTAGCGGACAGCCTGTACGGTCTGGCTGTCGACGACCCTGCAATGAATGGTCCGGTCCGAGGAAACGTTGCTGACACGGACCGTATCCCCCATGCTTCCTTCTTCCCGTACCTGACCTTTAGCGGTCAGTTGCAATCCAGGCGTGTTGTAGATGATTGTGACGGCGTCGCCGCGCTTCAGGAGAAGCGGCTTATCGAGATTTTTCAGTTCGAACGCCTGATGGATTCCGACATTGCGAAGAAGGCGCTTGTTGACGACCTGGTCCGGTTGTGTGGCGTAGCGCTCCGTGCTCTCGGAAACGTTGATCCTCTGGTATTCGAGATCCGCCGCAGTGATGAGATCGTTCTGCTTCAGGGCCCGGGAGGCATGGATGACGTTCTGGAATACGTCCACTTTCCCGCTGACTCCGAGGCTGCGGACCTTTTCCGCGTTCACGAAAAAGTTTACCGTTACGTTCACGTTTCCCACAAAGCGGCCGCGCTGGCTCGGGACGACCTCGTAGGTCATCGGCCCTTCAGGGAGTATCGGCAACCCGGTGAAGCTGACCTTCTGGATCACGATGTCCTGGGGGTTCCATGGAGAATTGTCCCTGATGTACTTTTGAAAGATCGATTCGATCTGCTCCTGGGAGATCTGAACGGCCTGCCTTGCCACGACGATCTTATCGGGCATGGTGATGCGGACCTGGGTGGGATTGGCCCCCTGGGATTCGATGAACCGTTCGAGATAGACTTTCATCGTGGCGGGTTCGACGAATTTTTCCGAACTGACGGCGGGTGCTTCGCCTATGTCCTGCTTCGCCATGACCTTCCGCCAATCTTCCGGGATTGTGGAACTGTCGCAAAGATCGAGAAGAAAAACCTGCTTGCGCGATACCGATATCTTTCCGAGCACGCGAATTTCCGAAATGGCGCTCATGGCCGCGCATTCCGTCCCGTGAAAGCCGTCGTTCCACGAAATCTCCCCCCCGAGAACCAGGAGGCAGCATGCCAGGATAACGGTTGTCCGCAATGTCAAATAGCGCATGGCACTTCCCTGTACCGTGGTTATTTTACGTTGTTGGCCATTTGCAGCATTTCGTCGGAGGACTTGATGATCTTGGAGTTGGCTTCATAAGCCCGCTGCGTCAGAATCATGTTGACCATCTCCTCGACAACGCTGATGTTCGAGCTTTCCAGGCTTCCCTGCAGGAGGGTGCCCAAGCTTTCGGTCCCCGGCTGCGCTTCCGTCACGTCTCCGGAGGCATCGCTCGGAACGTAGTAGTTGTGCCCGGCACTGACGAGGCCGCTTGGGTTCGGAAAATCATAGAGCCGTATATTGCTGGTGCCGAGAACCGTTCCGTTGGCATCGACGGCCGAGAGGGTCCCGGCCGCATCGACGTTGATGGTCACGGTCTTCTTGGGAATGCTGATTTCGGGCTGGAGGCGGTTTCCGGCGGCATCGACGACGAATCCTTCCGAATCCTGCTTGAAGGAACCCGCGCGTGTATAAACCTCCGTCGAGCCTCGAAGGACTTTGAAGAACCCTCTGCCCTCGATGGCCAGGTCCAGCTGGTTGTTGGTCTGGGTGAAATTGCCCTGCTCGAAAATCTTCTCGACGGATACCGTCTTGGCCCCCATTCCGATCTGGATGCCCGTCGGGATGCGGGTATTGTTCCCCGTCTCGGCCCCCGGCGTGGTGATTGTCTGGTAGATCAGATCCTCGAAATTCCCGCGGCTGCGCTTGAAGGCGGTGGTGTTCGCGTTGGCGAGGTTGTGGGCGATAACGTCCAGGTTGGTCTGTTGCGCCGTCATGCCGGTTGCCGCGGTTGCCAGGCTGCGTATCATGATTCTCTCCCTTTTTCGTCGAACTGTGCGACGCTGCCGCACGATACCGGGTATGTTTACAGGCTCCCGAGTTTGTTGATGACTTGAGAATCGAGTTCCTGTGCCGAGATCTGGAGCACCTTCTGGTAGGCCTCGAAAACGCGCATTGTGTCGACCATCCGCGCCATTTCCTCGACGAGACTGAAATTGGCCGATTCCAGGGAGCTTTGCTGGACGGTGCAATTCTTGGCCGGAGAGGGCGCGTCTTCTTCGTTCTTTGGCTTCACGTAGCTTCCATGCACCTTGTTCAAGACGGTCCCCTGCGGAAATGCCACGAGATCCAGGGTGGCCACCGATTGCTCCCCGTCAAATACCTGACCATCCTGTTCGATCCGCACGTTTCTGTCGTTGGCTTTAATGACGCCCGCCTTTCCCAGAACCGGATAACCGTCCTGGTTGACGAGCTTGTTCTCTTTGTCGAGTTTCAGGTTGCCGGCGCGGGAATAGAGTATGCCGTCCGGTGTCTGGACTTTGAGAAAACCCTCTCCGACGAGAGCAATATCGAGGGGTTGCCCGGTGTTTTGAATGGAACCCTGATTCCAGATGGTTCGCGTGGTCTGATCGATGAAATCGGCGAAATGGACCTCATCCTTCTTGTAACCGGGCGTGTTCACGTTCGCGATGTTGTTGGCAATGACATCCAGGCGCTTTTGCTGCTCAATGGAACCAAGCGCGGCCGCACGGTCTGCGATCTTCATGGCGCTCTCCTTTTCGAAAGGTTGTGGTTGCAATGAAAGTGCCAGATTCATTCCGTGGGCTATGATCTGTAAGCTATTGCACTTACATGGTTATTTTAGGTCGTGGGGCGACGGTGGTCCGGAAGGGCAGGGAAGGAAGGCAAAATTTGCCGTGCGCTGCGTGTCGTTTTTGACGGCCGCCGGGGTTGGAGGGAGCTGGCATGGCGGGAAAACGAACGGTCTGCGGACCGCCTCGGACTTGTTCCTGCAGCTGTGGTTTCCTCTCGGGCGTGAGGAGGTATGTCTGCACGCAGAAGGCGGCCTTACGGGGGCGTGCCCCCGTGCGCCGGCTGTGCTAGCGGTTGGAAGAGAGCCTCTGGAGATTCAGTATCAACTCCACCTCGCCTACGGGTTTTTGAAGCCGTTTGGCAATCGCTTCGGCGCTGAGGCCTTTCTGGGCCAGGGACATCACTTTCCGGTGGTCGGACGAAGCAGGGGCGGAAGTCTGACTGATCTGCCCCGGCAGGGCCGGGGAGCGAGGCTCCCGGGAAAGCGACTCCAACTGGCTGCACAGTTTCTGGGCATCCTTCACCCGCTGGTCAAGCCTGGCGAGGAGTTGCTGGATAAGGACCTGCCTCTCCTTCAGGTTTGCATCGAAGTCCTTCGCGATCGCCGCAGTCTCGTCTATGATCTTTTGCAGCGAGTTGGACAGATCTTCCACGCCGGGGACGGTTCTTTGACGCCTGTTGAAATGGATCGTGCCGATAACGACGACGATCAACACCAGATCCAGGACAACCTGAAAATAGCTGACCAGGTCGGATTGGGCGGCAAACCACGTTTCAATGATTTCCATGGGGCAACTCGCGTCTCTAGAGTCTTTCAATCCGGCTGACGCGCATTTGGTCGGCACGGAAACCCGGCAGTGCCGAATGAAGATGAGCCGTCAGGTCCCTCTGCACAATTTTCTGCCAGTCCTTGAGCGTGTTTCTGGGAGGATGCTGGGCTTCAAGGAAGCGATAGACCGTATCCCGGAAGAGAGTACTGTCGTTCTGGTAGCTTCGGTATTTTTCCTCGCTGTGGAAATCGAGTTCCAGGCTGAGGAAAACGATTTTTTTCCCATCCTGGGCATTGGCCACGATGAAAAACTCGGCCTTTTCCTGGAAATGCGGCACGACGATCTGCTTGCGAATTTGCGAGACAATCTGTCTGGGAGCGGGTGTGGAGTCCTGAACCAGCATTCTTACGGCGAATGCGCAAACCACTGCGACCAGCAGCAGGGAAGAGACGCCCAGCAGGAGCATCTTCTTCAGTGCGACTTTCCGCACATGCGCGGAGGAGGGGACTGCGACCGGGGCTGGTTCCGGCGGAGATTCGGGTTCCGGTTGTTCCTCCATGACCGGGTCGAAGGCGTCCAGAGAGAATCCATGGGACGAATTCTCCTCCTGCGAATCCGAGGTTTCCGAAAAGTCGAAGAGATCGGGCCCGTGACTTTCGCCTTCCTCATCGGGCATCATCAGGCTCATGTCGGAGCGATCCGAAGCCACATCGAAATCGGCCGCGAGCTGACTTTCGAGTTGCTTTTCGAAATCGTCAGGTTCTTCGGGCGGCGTCATATCGTTGTCGATGATTTTTCTTCGGATTTCGCGTGACATTTGAAAGGGTTCCTTGCGATTCGGAATCTCGGTTGAAAACGGCCGCCGTTTTTCCCCCGTTCCCCGGAATCGAGACGGGCAGGGGACGGGAGCGGGCTACTGCGCGCTCCTCATCCTGTACCCCATTTCCGGAGTGTCCAGGTATGAGGGCAGATCCTCCCTGGTCAGCTTCTTGGCAAGCCGGGTACGAAGCTTGAGAACCGCTTTCGTATGTATCTGCGAGATGCGTGATTCCGTGTATCCGAGTGCCGCCCCGATTTCTTTCATGGTGAGTTCGTCGTAATAGTAGAGGGAAAGGACCAGTTGTTCCTTTTCCGAGAGCCCCCCTATGGCTTCTGCCAGGTACTTCTGGATCTCGTGTCGATAGGTTTGCTGGAAAAGCTCATCCGTATCGGTAGCGAGGAAACTGAATTCTTTGTTTTCGCAGGTCGTTTCATGGATACTTTCGGGGAGAAGGGAAATTCCCTTCGTTTCGTCCAGCATCCGGTGGTATTCTTCGATATCGACCTGGAGTTCGCCGGCGATCTCTTCGTCCGAAGGATAGCGTCCCAATCTCTGTTCCAGGGTTGCGCAGGTCTTTTCGAGTACGTTGCACTTTTGCCTGAGCGAACGGGGGATCCAGTCCATCGAGCGAATCTCGTCGAGCATGGCCCCCCTGACCCTGATCTTTGCATAGCATTCAAAGGGAATTCCCTGCTCGGTATCGTATTTGTCGACGGCATCGATCAAGCCGATGATACCGGCACTGAACAAATCGTCCACGGAGACATGGTCGGGCAGCCGCGCCAGCAGCCTGATTGCCATGAATTTGACCATCTCGCTGTAACGAAGGATGATTTGTTCCTTTTCCTCCGGTCTGATCCCGTAATCCGCGGCATTGACCAGATAAGGATTTCTGTTTGGAGAACTCCTCGGCTGCATATTCTCTCTCTGTGAGTTGGATCGATTAGGTGTTCAGCAATCGCTTCCAGAAAAACTGTATCGTGCCCTGGTTCATATATGGTTCTATCTTTTGGACCGCTTTGGCGACCCGCATGATGGCCGATGATGCCGGGGACTCCGGAAAAAGCTCGAGAAGCGGGCGCTGCTGTATGACGGCCCTGGGAACATTGGGGTCGTACGGAATGCTTCCGAGGTAATCCAGAGAGAGTCCGTCGAGGAAATGATCGGCGACTTTGCTGATCTTTGCGAACAGGGCCTTGCCGGCTTTTTCGTCCTTGACCTGATTGGTGAGTATCCTGAAGTAACGTTCCCCATGGCGCGTGTAGAGCACCTTGATGAGGGCGTAGGCATCGGTCAGGGAGGTGGGTTCGGGCGTGATCACGATGATCTTTTCCTGGGCGGCCATATTGAAATAGAGAACCATATCGGAAATGCCGGCGCTCGTATCGATGAGCAGTATGTCGATATCGGTCTCCAGTTCGTCGAGCATCTCGAGGAAGATCAGCTTCTGTTCATGGGTGAGGCGCGTGAGTTCCTGCACGCCGGAACTGGCCGGCATGATGCGGATATTCCGCGGACCGCGCACGAGAACCTCATCCAACCGCCTGGAGCCGTTCAAAATATGGCTGACGTTGTATTTGGGGGCCAACCCAAGGAGTACGTCGATATTGGCCAGGCCGAGGTCCGCGTCCATGATGAGAACGCGCTGGCCGAGCGTCTCCAGGGCCATGGCCAGGTTCACTACGATGTTGCTTTTCCCGACCCCGCCTTTGCCGCTGCTGATCGCCATGGCGCGGATCGGCTTC
>JAJFUA010000321.1 GCA_021372635.1 Desulfobacteraceae bacterium
CTCTTCGGTGTCGGCATCAGCCTGGGTTCGGCCCTGCTTTCCACTCAGGCGGTGTCCTGGATCGCCAAACAGGTCGTGGCGACGTTCGGGCTGGAGCACCTGGGGTCCGTTCTCATCATCTCGGTCCTGGCCGCCTTCCTCATCATCATCCACCTGGGCTTCGCGAGCGCCACCGCGCTGGCGGCGGCCATGATCCCCATCGTGATCTCGACGCTGCAGAGCGTGAAGACGCCGGGGCTCAACGTTGTGGGCATGACCATGATTCTCCAGTGGGTGGTGAGCTTCGGCTTCATCCTTCCGGTCAACGCGCCGCAGAACATGGTGGCGTACGGGACGGACACGTTCGAGGTCAAGGATTTCATCCGCACCGGGATCCCGCTGACCATAGCTGCCTATCTCCTGATCCTCATGCTTTCCGCAACCTACTGGAAGTGGCTGGGGCTTACGTAGCCGCCGACCGTTCCGGTGGAAGAAGCACCGGAGAACACCCATGAACTGCGACCCACTCTATTACCCGTACCCGTCGCGGCGCAGCGTGGTCTTCGCGCGCCGGGGCATGGTGGCGACTTCCCAGCCCCTGGCGGCTCAGGCCGGCCTGGAAATTCTGAAAAAGGGAGGCAACGCCGTCGATGCCGCCGTGGCCGCCGCCGCGTGCCTCACGGTCGTGGAACCCGTTTCGAACGGCATCGGGGGCGACGCCTTCGCCCAGGTCTGGACGGGCGGCAGGCTCTACGGGCTGAATTCCAGCGGTCCGGCCCCCGCCGCCGTTTCGCTCCCGGTCCTGGAAAGGCTCGGGCACAAGGGGCTTCCCCAGTACGGAGTCTGCCCCGTGACCGTTCCGGGGGCTCCGGCGTGCTGGGCGGAACTTTCCCAGCGCTTCGGCGCTCTGCCCCTGGCGGAAGCCATGCGCCCGGCGGTCGAATACGCGGAGCGGGGCTTTCCGGTTTCCCCGGTCGTCGGGGACCGGTGGGCGGCGGCTTTCGAGACGTACCGGAAACAGCCGGGAGAGGAATTTTCCCACTGGTTCGAAGCGTTCGCTCCGCTGGGCCGCGCCCCGAGGGCCGGGGAGATGTGGCGGCAGCCGGAGCAGGCCGCGACTCTTGCCGCGATTGCCGAGACGGGGGCCGAAATCTTCTACCGGGGCGCCCTGGCCGAAAGGATCGGGGCGTTCTTCCGCCGCTATGGCGGCTTCCTGACCGAAGAGGACCTCGCGGCGTTCCGGCCGGAGTGGGTGGACCCGGTCCAGGTCGCCTACCGGGGATACGAGGTCTGGGAGATCCCTCCCAACGGGCACGGGATCGTTGCGCTGATGGCCCTCAACATCCTGAACGGCATGGAACTCGACGGGAGGGACGATCCGCGGACGGTCCACCGGGCGATCGAGGCGGTCAAACTGGCTTTCAGCGACGGCCTGCGCTATATTGCGGACCCCCGGAGGATGAAGGTCGGGGTCGAGTACCTGCTCTCCGAGGGCTACGCTCATGAAAGGCGCCGCCTGATCGCGGACCGGGCTCTCGCACCGGCCCCCGGCAGGCCTCCGGGAGGAGGCACCGTCTACCTTGCGGCCGCCGACGGCGACGGCAACATGGTTTCCTACATCCAGAGCAACTACCAGGGCTTCGGCTCGGGGATGGTCGTTCCGGGCACCGGCATCGCCCTGCACAACCGGGGGTTCTGCTTTTCGGGAGATCCGGCCCACGACAACTGCCTCGAACCCGGCAAGAGGCCCTATCATACGATCATTCCGGGGTTCCTGACGAAAGACGGCCGGCCTGTGGGGCCCTTCGGCGTCATGGGCGGCTTCATTCAGCCGCAGGCGCACGTGATGGTGGTGACGAACACCGTGGACTTCGGGCTGAACCCC
>JAJFUA010000327.1 GCA_021372635.1 Desulfobacteraceae bacterium
TGCCGTCATACCAGCCCGTGAAGCCGCCCGACGGCATCGCTCGGACTTCCGGGGAAGAGGGAAACAATGAGCCGCAATCCATACCGGCGGACGCAAGGCGCGAAAGCGCCGGCCGGGTCGAGCTGCAAAGGGATGGGGGAGAGGCTGCGGCAAAGTTCGGGGATTCCAAGATCATACGCCACTTCCCCGCTGCGGCGAGTTCACGCCGTGTCGTTGTGAAAAGAGGGGACACACTGCTGAAGATCGCTGCCGATCAATACCCGCGGGACACGGAAGGGGGCTTCCAGGCCATCGTCCGTGCAAATCCGGACGTCACCAATCCGAATCAGATCTTTCCGGGCCAGACGATCATACTGCCCGAACTCAACGTTACGCCGCCGGGCATTCGATATATGGACAACCAGTACTATGCGGACTATGGGCGCTATCGTTCGCTGGAAGACCTGAAGCAGGCGACGCAGCTGCTCGCCAGCAATACCATCCGCTTTTTCATCACCGCGCTGAACGATCCCAAAGGCGACCAGGTGTATCAGATCACTCTCGGGGGATACGCCCGGTTGCCTGACCTGGCAAAGGCGATGGAAATCCTCAAGACCAGTGTCAGATGGAATAGAACCAGCGGGTGAGAAGGCAGGTTGAAGAAACGTCTGCTGCGACTGCGAACCGCCGGCTCCGATCCCGTTCCCGCAATCTCCCGACCGAACCGGTTTGAACCATGACTGCCCCTCTTCATCCGAACCCGACTCCAGGACAGGCGTGCCGGCCCGCACATCAGGGCTACCGGCCCGATATCGACGGCCTGCGCGCAGTCGCGATCCTTTCGGTGATCGGTTTCCATGCGAAGCCCGACCGGATGCCTGGCGGATTCGTGGGGGTCGACGTATTCTTCGTCATTTCCGGCTATTTGATATCGGGGATCATCCTGAGGGGCCTGAAGGAGGGAACGTTCAGCTTCTCGGAGTTTTATGCACGCCGCATCAAGCGCATCTTCCCCGCATTGTCCGCAGTGCTCGTTTTCGTACTGGCCGCAGGCTGGTACTGGCTGCTGAGCGACGAATTCGAACTCCTGGGCAGACACGTCGCCACCGGCGCCGCCTTCCTGGCCAACTTCACCCTCCGGGCGGAGGCGGGATACTTCGACCGGGCAGCCGAACTGAAGCCCCTCCTGCATCTCTGGTCGCTGGGGATCGAAGAGCAGTTCTACATCGTCTGGCCGCTGCTGCTGTTTGTCGCGTGGAAGTGCCGCCTCGATCCGCTCACCGTCATGCTCTCCATTTTCCTGGTTTCTTTCGGCGTGAACGTCGGAGGCATCAGAACCGATCCCGTTTCGGTGTTTTACCTTCCCCTGCCGCGCTTCTGGGAACTCCTGATGGGAGGTGTGCTGGCGTACGCCGAGGTGTTCGGCGGGGACGCGCCGAATCGCGCGCTCAAACGTTGGCTCGCGGCGGCGGCCCGGTCGAAAGGGACGCTGACGCGGGAGGCGATGGCGATCCTGGGTGCCGCCCTGATCGGGGCGGCAGTCATCGGCCTGGACAGGAGAGACCTGTTCCCCGGCTGGTGGGCTCTGCTGCCGACCTGCGGCGCCTGGCTTCTCATTGCGGCGGGGCCCGACGCCTGGGTCAACCGCACGATCCTGAGCAGCCGCCCCGCCCGATTCCTGGGGTTGATCAGCTACCCGCTTTACCTGTGGCACTGGCCGCTGTTGTCCTTCGAAAGGATTCTCCGGCCCCCGGTCCCACTGCTCAGGACCGCGGCGGTCGTATCGGCCGTTGTCCTCGCCTGGCTGACCTACCGCTTCGTCGAAAAACCGGTCCGGTCGAACCGGCTCAACCTGCGGCCCGCAATGGCGCTTGTCTCCGTCGTCGCATGTGTGGGACTGACGGGATACCTGGCTTGCCGGCAGCAACTGCCGCCGAGGTCGTCCGGTTACGGCCTGGAGAAACTCGTCGCCGCGTCCGTTGCAACGGCGTACCCTGGCCCGCAACTGGCCCCTCTGGACCCGGACCGGGAAGACATGCTGCAGCAGGGAAAAGGCTCCCCGGCCGTTCTGTTTCTCGGGGACAGCAACATCATGCAGTATTACCCGCGAATCGACCGGCTGATCACCGGCAACCCCTCCGGCACGAGGCGCGCAGTGTTCTGCACGGGCGGCGGATGCCCTCCGATTCCCGGCGTAAGAGAAGACCGCCATCCCCATTGCGCCGAACTGATGGAACGGGGAATGGAATTCGCCCGGACACCGCAGGTGGACACGGTCGTGATCGGGGCCAACTGGTACATGTACTTCGTGCGCTCCGCTCCGGAATATTCCTATTACTTTGACGACGGAACGACGAAGAGCGGCTTCCGTATCGGTTCTCCCGCGGCTGAAAAGGTGTTTGCGGCAATCGAGGGCATGGTGGGCGATTTCATCCGGCACGGCAAAAAGGTCTTCCTCGTCCTGCAAATTCCGATGAGTGAAGCCTTCGACCCGAGGCATATGATCAAGCGCCGTCTGAACGGCCCGGGTTTCGAGGTCGAAGTTCGGAGAGTGAGTAGAGAAGAGGTCGTGAAACCTTCCGAAAAAGTGATCGCGAGGCTCAAAGACATTGCCGAACGCACCGGCGCAATCGCGATCGATCCCGTGGACTGGCTTTGCGACGGCACGGACTGCCCGGCCATGACGCCGGACGGAGAGCCGACCCACAAGGACGGCGCTCACTTGAACCCATCTTATGTACGCGACTATGTGCATTACCTGGATCGAGTCCTTTATATCGAAAACTGAAGGGCCGATTCCCGCGTTTCCTGTTCGAACGAAATAACGGGAACGTTCCAACCCAGTGGCGGAAACAGTCTCCAGCCGCCTCGCTCGGAATTCCGCCTCGTACATTCGCTTCCTCCTGAAACCTCGGAGTCCGCAATGCTTGAATTCGTAAAACAGGGTCCCGTCACAGGCACCGAAGACCGGCTTTCTTCGCGGTCACGCATACGGCCGGCATGCATGGGGACGGTGGCGGCTTTCCTGTTGCTCGTCCTCACCGTGCCCGCCCTGATTCGGCCTTCCGCTTCCGGCAAGCTCTCGTTCGACGGCCATTGGCTCGACGAGATCAACGCCGTGCGGCCCGACTATGTTTTCCTCGGCAATTCGATGCTTCAGACACGCATCGACCAATCCTTCCTCGCCGCCCGCCTGGGAAGCAATTCGTGCTACATCATGTGGAGTCCGGGTGCGGAAAGCGCCTGGGCGCACCAGGCGCTCAAGAACATCGTGCTGGCGTCGGTGCACCGGCCGAAGAAGGTGTTCGTTTTCTTTCGGGACGTTTACCTGACGCTCCCCACCCATCGCGCCGGCGATCAGTACTGGTGGCGGATAGAGCGCCTTTCGCACGAGAGCGAGCCGGAACTCGCCCGTACAATGAGCGCGACCAGGACCTGGCAGGAAAAGCTGCAATACCGGCTGGGCCTGGTCTATCCGATACAGAAATACCGGGAACGGGCCGGCTACCTGCTCGAGTGGATTGCGGGCCAGATGATCGCACCGGGCAAGGTGCCTTACGGAACATCGGTTGCGGGGGATTTCAATGACCTGTTCAGCCTGGACAGGATGAAAGCCGTCGAGGCGGCGGACGACGCCGATTTCTGCATAGATGACCCGGAAATCTACGACTTCGACGGGATGGTCCGGAATTCCCTTCTGCCCTCGATCCTGCAGATGGCAAAAGACCAGGGCGTGGAGCTGGTTTTCGTGCGAGTGCAGCGCAGACCCACCAGAAACGGTCCTCCAAAGCAACCGGAGGAACTGCGCCGGTATATCGGCAAATTGCAGCAGTACCTGCTCGATCACGGCGCACGATTTTACGATTTTACCGGTGATCCGGAGATCGGCCTGGACGACTATCTGGACGGCGACCACATCAGGCCGGAGCGGAAAGCCAGATCGACGGAGCTTTTTCTGAAACGAATGGGAGAGTATTTTCCATGACTATTCAGAGCCTCGACTACCTGTTCTTCCTGGTCCTTGCAGTGGCGATCCACTGGACGCTGAACCCGCGGCATCGAAACCTGTTTCTGCTCTTTGCAAGCTACGTGTTCTATGGCTACGTGCACCCGTGGTTCCTTTGCCTGCTCTGGTTTTCCACGGTTGTGACCTATGGATGCGGGATCGCCATGAACCGCTGGCCGACTCACCGGAAGACCTGCCTGGCGCTGGCTCTCACGGCCAGTTTTGCGATGCTGGGCTTCTTCAAGTATTTCAACTTCTTTACACATAATTTCGTCCAGTTGCTGCAAACACTGGGATTCAGCCTGTCCGAACCGATGATCCGGGTCTTTCTGCCGATAGGGATTTCGTTCTTCGTATTCCAGGGAATGAGCTACGTCATCGACGTCTACCGGGGTACCATCAGCGCACGCACTAACTTCATCTATGTGGCGCTTTTCAACGCCTTTTTTCCCCAGCTGGCAGCCGGCCCCATCGGGCGCGCTCCGCATCTTCTGCCCCAGTTCGAACGCCCCCGCACGCTTCATCCGGAATGCCTCCTGGACGGAATGTTCCTGATCGTCTGGGGCTATTTCAAGAAGCTGGTGATCGCCGACAATGTGTCGATCATCGCCAACAAGATATTCATGCTCGACCAACCCGGCTTTCCGGTCCTATGGGCGGGCGTGTTCGCATTCTGCGTGCAGATTTTCGCCGATTTTTCCGCCTATACGGATATCGCGCACGGTGCGGCCAGGATGCTCGGCATCCACCTCATGGAAAACTTCAACCATCCATACCTCTCCTCCTCGCCGATCGACTTCTGGCGCCGCTGGCACATATCGCTCTCCACCTGGTTCAGGGATTACGTCTACATTCCGCTCGGCGGCAGCCGCAGCGGCTTCTGGCCTGGGGCGCGCAACGTGATGATTACGTTTCTGCTCAGCGGACTCTGGCACGGGGCGAACTGGAACTATGTCCTGTGGGGAGCCTACTGGGGGGGGCTCATCGTCGGCCACAGGCTTCTGAACCGGGTGCTGCCCGCGGACCGGTTCATCAGTCGCGCCTGGACGCCGATAAAGGTCATGTCGATGTTCGTGCTGACCAATATAGGCTGGCTGTTGTTCAGGGAAACCGATTTCCACTACCTGCTCCGATACCTTGCACTGAATCCGTGGGAGGCGACCCCACTGGAATGGCGGGCCGCCGCATACTTCGTCTGCATGGTATTTCTGTTCTCGACCCCGCTGATCGTGCACATGTCCGTCGGCAGACTCGTGAACGGCGATGCCATGACTGCGGCCCGGATGACGGGCAAATCCTTCGTTCTCCGAACGGCCGCGGCCACCTGCCTGTTCCTCGGCATTCTGGTGCTGCGAACCGGAAATCCCGGTGACTTCTTCTATTTTCAATTCTGACCCGGCATTCCTGCTGCTGGCAGGCCCATTCGACCTTGGGATCGCTATCGTATCCTCCGACGGCACCGCGTCTTCTTCTCCGGTCGCCAACAAACATTCGCGGGTTCTGTGATCGGCTCCCGGCCGCCTCTGGCTGCCCTGCGGGGAAAACGGGGCGGAAGCGGAAAAGCCCTGTCGGCGAAGGAATGTCGGTTTGGCGCACGCTGCGGAGGATGGGATGTTTCGTGGTGTGATCGTTTGCATCATGCCGCCCCGGGCGGCAACAAATCTGAAACATGCAATAATTTCCAAGTACTTGCTCTATCGTGCCTGGCCGCAAGATCCAACCCGGTGAACGAGTAACAGTGCGCGGGGAGGATACACGAGAGATCGTGTTCAATCCTATGGGAGAATCGCGATGGAGAAACGAAACTGTAAGAGACTTGCCACCAAAGAAGGCGTATTTGCCGTGCTTTCTAAAGCCGGAGTTCATTATTACAGCCCTGGGCCATTGATAGATATCAGTCTTACCGGCTTGGGATTCAAATATCTGCCGATTGATGAAGAACAAAACAAATGGTCCGAAGTGTCCATATTCACATGTGATTGTTCATTTCCAATGATCAGAAAAATCCCATGCAGAATTGTATACAGTTGTGAAGTCAAGAATCAGCTTCCGGACTTTGATGTCGACTTCTATAGACGGTGTGGAGTCGAATTTTCCGGCATGAGTGAAGATCATATCAGCAAGCTCAGAGATTTTATTGAAGAATATACCGTTGCCGACAATGGCTGTAATTGATGAATTAGGCGCGCATTCCATCAAAGATGGATGATCTCGATATAGTCTGCGTGTTCCCGGATCGATCGGCGGGGTGTTTCCCGCAGGCGCGGAGGGAAGCGGGCAACCTTCGACGGCGAAGACGCCGCCCGGCCCGCCGAAAGAGGATTGCGCCTGCATGCCCGTTTGGGCATCCGGGGTAACCTCGCGGCAGGTTGAAAATGCAACCGGAAACAAAAAACAGGAAGGGTTAGGCACCTGCGGCCTAACCCTTCTTTATTTTCTCCCTGGAGGGCGACGCGGGGATCGAACCCGCGACCTTTGGTTCCGGAGACCAACGCTCTATCCACTGAGCTAGTCGCCCTTTTCACACGATCGTGGGCGCCATGACGCTCACAATCGTGCACTTCTATCACACTGAGGCTTCCCTGTCAATCTCTGTACGGCCGCCGGGAAGCTGGAACCTCGAGCCGCCTCATTCCCCGGCCGGAACGCCCTCTACAGGCCGATCTCCGGACCCTTCGCACACGCAGGGACCATTTCCGCTTTCGTCGCCGGCCGCACGTCCTTTACCAGGATATCGATTTCAGCACTCGAACCCGCTTTCGGGTCGTTGAAATCGGCTACGATCACACCGTCCCGCAGTTCCTTCACCATGAACTGCACCAGGCATTTGCGCTTCATTTCCCGGTACGTGCAGCCCTCCCGGAGCCGTTCCTCCTTGTAGTCCTCGCGGGGCAGCTCGCGCACCAGCGTCTCGTCGTAGCACCCGAACATCTCTTCGGGCGGCACGCGGACGCACACC
>JAJFUA010000354.1 GCA_021372635.1 Desulfobacteraceae bacterium
GGCACGGAATATGATAGGGATGTTTCCTCTAAATCCTCAAATACTTAAAGCCAACGCCCCCTCTTATCCTTCACAAGGGCAGGTTTTTCCCGTTCGTTCGGTGAAGCCGGCCGGAAGTCCGCACCGGACATTTCGAGATCCTCCAGCATCTGCACATCCTGCCACACGTCGCGGCCCGCCACGGTAAGCAACGGGCCGATCATCATGCCCGTCGCCCCCGCATAGAATATCATCGACTGTAGATCCCTCATGTGCGGGCGCCCCCCGCAGACCTTGACCTCCGCCTCCGGGTTCGTCATGCGGAACATCGCGATGGCGCGCACCATGTCCAGGGGCCGCACCGGGGGCAGGGACTCCAGCCTCGTCCCTGGGATGGGATCGAGGAAATTGAGCGGTATGGAATCGACGGCTTCCCGCGCGAGGCACAGGGCGAACTCCACCCGCTGTTCGAGGCTTTCCCCCAGGCCCAGGATGCCCCCGGAACAGACTCCCAGGCCCGCTTCGCGGGCGGCACGGATCGTGTCGATCCGCAACTGGTAGCTGTGAGTGGAACAGACCTGCGGAAAGAAGCTTTCGGCACATTCCAGGTTGTGATGAAACCGGCTGACTCCCGATTCCCTCAGGCGCAGCAGCCGCGGTTTGTCCAGGCAGCCCAGGGAAGCGCACCAGGCTATCCGGCCGCCGGAGCGGCTTGCGACCGCCTCGCAGACCCGGTCTATATCGCCTCCCGAAAGCGCCCTGCCGCTCGTCACGATCCCGAAATGGCTGACGGGCAGGTCCAGGTGCGCCTCGTACGCCGCGAGCATCTCCTCCGCGGAGAGGATGCCGAAAATGCCGGCCCCGGTCCGGTGGTGCGCGGACTGGGCGCAGAAGGCACAGTCCTCCGAACATTGCCCGCTCTTGGCGTTGAGGATGGCACAGAGGCGGAACCGGTTGCCGAAAAACCGCTTCCGCACGAGCGTCGCGCAGGCCAGGACCTCGGGGATTTCGTCGCCCCCGCATCGCAGAACGGCCAGGGCGGTTTCCGGGGAAACCGGCGCTCCGGTCTCCGCCGCGCGGCGCATCTCCTTCCTTTCATGTTCTCTCATCTTCCGTATCCTCCCAAAGGTCCGCTTCCACAAGAAATGCATCCAGCAGGGCGCAGGCAGAGCCCGGCGGTTCTTCCGCCCCCGGCCCGCAGAAGGAGCGGGCTCGTCAGGTTCCCCTTACACCGCGCCGGACCGGCTTGTCAATAGTTCGTCAACCTGCATGGTTCATATTGGTTCACCACACAGTAACAAACCTCCTCAAGCCACAAGTCTCCCAGAAAAATACGCCTTCGGACGCCCTGTTTCGGCTTTCCGCGGGGCTGACCCGGACGCGGCCCCAAAAATCCCCTCGCGAACACTTCATCTGTGATATTCATAAGCTAAGATACAGGCACCGGGATGTACCGCGCAGCAGGGGCCTCGAACTCGACAGACTCTCACCGGCACGAACCGGTCGTGTTCCATAGCGTCTCTTGCCTTCACTGCGGGAAATGAGTATCACGGTCTTCGGAAAAAGGACCCCGGCGACGGTGTTGCGCCATTTCCGGGTCATGGCGGCATGTATTCCCGAATGTCCGGCGTCACAGGGGCCGGGTAACGATTCTCAATAAACAGGAGTAAGCGAATGCGCATCGTGGATATGCGATCCGACACCATCACGAAGCCGACTCCGGCCATGCGCCGGGCGATGGCCGAGGCGGAAGTGGGCGACGATGTTTTCGGCGAAGACCCGACCATCAGCAGGCTGCAGGACATGGCCGCGGAGCGCCTGGGCAAGGAAGCGGGCCTTTTCGTCGCCAGCGGCACGATGGGGAACCTGACGAGTCTGCTCGCGCACTGCGGGCGGGGGGATGAAGCCATCATCGGCGACCAGGCCCACCTGTACTTCTACGAGGCGGGCGGCATGGCGACGCTGGGGGGGATACACCCCAGGCCGATCCGGAACGAACCGGACGGGACCATGGACCTCAAGTCCATCGAGGAGGCCATCCGCCCGGACAACGTGCATTTTCCCCGAACCCGCCTGATTGCCCTGGAGAACACCCACAACCGCTGCAACGGGAGCCCCCTCACTCTCGAATATATGGACGGCGTGCGCGCTATCGCCGACCGCTACGGACTCAAGGTCCACCTGGACGGCGCCCGCCTCTTCAACGCAGCCGTCGCAAGCGGGATCGAAGCCCGCGAATTCGCCTCCCGCGCCGATTCGGTGACCTTCTGCCTCAGCAAGGGGCTGGCCGCGCCGGCCGGTTCCGTGGTGTGCGGCACGCAGCAGTTCATCAACGAGGCGCGCCGTGTCCGAAAGGCCGTCGGCGGAGGCATGCGGCAGGCCGGGGTGCTGGCGGCGGCGGGCATCGTGGCGCTCACCGAAATGGTCGACCGCCTCGCGGAAGACCATGCGAACGCCCGCAGGCTGGCCGAGGGAGTGGCGGAAATTCCCGGGCTTTCCGTCAACCTGAACCTGGTGAAGACCAACATCGTCTTCGTGGACATCGAACGGAAAGAAATGGATTCGGGCACGCTCGTGGACCGACTCAAGGCGGGCGGAGTGCTGGCGGGCCAGACCAACCCGCACCGCATCCGTGTCGTCATGCAGTACCACGTCTCCCGGGACGACGTCGACTACGCCCTGGGTGTGTTCCG
>JAJFUA010000360.1 GCA_021372635.1 Desulfobacteraceae bacterium
CCAGGGTCCAGAGTTCTTCGCTTCTGGTGCTGTCCTGGGGAAAGCCGACGGAGCTGAGGTAAGCCATGAGTCGCACTTTTTTCAGTCTTCCCCCGAAAATCCGTTGGGGCAGGGCCTTCAGCGACGCCAGGCAGGAGCCGGCGTCCTGTTCCGTGAGACCGGAAAAGAGAAGGCCGAAGCGGTTCTCGGTCATCTGGCCGATCAGGACGTCGGACGGAAGCGCCTGCCGCAGGGCTGCGGCGAGGGTAGCCTGCCACTCGCGGATCTGGCCGGGCGCGCTCTTGGTGTAAAGAATCTGCCAGGGCTCGAACTGGACCAGTGCGAGGACGAAGGGAGTGCTGTTCTGCATGGATGTCGAAAGCAGCCTTTCCAGGCTGGATTCGAATACCAGGGAATTGACGAAGCCCGTCGTAAAATCGAACGTCTGCAAATGCCGGCATTCTTCCTGGAGGTAGAGCTGTTCGAGGAGGAGATGGTAGATGCGGAAGAGTTTCGCGACGGCATTCTGGTAATCTGTGTGCCATTCGGTCGGCTGCCGGGTGAGGAAGGTCATCCCGATGGCCTGGCCGAGGGAGAGCTGGGCCGGCAGGACCCACAGGCTGCCGTGATGCGGCAGGCTTTCGGAGGAGGCGAAGAGGAAATGATCGGCGCTCTGCGGGTTCAGCCGCGAGATGAAAAACGGCTTCATGTTCTGGAAGACCCTCCCGACCAGCCCCTGCTTGACCAGGAACGCCTGGTTCAGAAGATTGCGCGGAGCGCCTGCAGATGCGGCCAGCAGGCGATAGCTGGATTCCCCGGCTTCCCGAAGCGCGACGAACCCGAGGTCGGCCCCCAGGAGCCGGGTGCATTCGCCGATGACCTGTTCGCTGAAATCCTCCAGGGCGAGCCCTTTGAAGGAAACCTCGTCGATGTGCTCCCAGCAGTCGAGGATGCGCGCGCAGTCCTGCCTGTGGGCCATGGATTCGTTGTGGACCAGCAGATCGTGCAGCACCTCGCCCACTTCGCGAATCCATTTCTGCTGCTTGTCGTTGAAACCCCAGCCGTATTTGGTGTCGACATAGAGCACGCCGGCGCCGTCTCCGACCGGGACCACGAAAAGCCCCTTGATATGGGACTCGCCCTCACGATAAAAGGGTAGGGTCGACGCCAGAGCCGTGGTGGCCTCCGGAAGCTTGTCCACGTGGATGATGTGTCCTACTTTATAGGCTTGAGCCAGTATCCCGCTCTGTTCCAGGGGAAGTGATATCGTTTCGGGGAGAAACTTGCTGAGGGTCTGCGATGCGACCATCTCCAGTTGGCGCGTCCTGGGATCCATTTTGAAGAAGGCTGTCGTATATGCTTCCAGGATGTTGCTGAGCAGACTCACGAGCGATTGATAAGGGTTGGAATGCATAGGGATGTTCGCCTTTCGAGAATAATCAAACGGACCCCATCGATAAGAGTTATCTTGATTGCGGTTGTATGACCAATTGTCTGATTACTGGAACGGTATCTAACTGTCAATAGGCTAGAAGCATGAAAAAGCAGGGTGATTGAGATATGGGAAGAATCAGGATATTGCCGGATACGCTGTGCAACCAGATAGCGGCGGGCGAGGTGGTGGAGCGGCCGGCCGCCGTCGTCAAGGAACTCGTGGAGAACAGCCTCGACGCCGGCAGCCGGAGAATCTCCGTGAGCCTTCTCCAGGGCGGGCGCAGGGAGATCCGCGTTACGGACAACGGGGCGGGCATGTCGCCCGACGATGCGCTCCTGGCCCTGGAACGGCATGCGACGAGCAAAATCGCCGCAGTGGAGGACCTGGACGCCATCAAGTCTCTGGGATTCCGGGGTGAGGCCATCCCGAGCATTGCGGCGGTGAGCCGGTTCGAACTGTCCACCCGGGAGCAGGATGCCGTTTCCGGCACCGTCATCCGCGTGGAGGGGGGGACCGTGAGGGACGTCAGGGAAACCGGCTGCCCCGCAGGGACCTTGATCACCGTGCGCGACCTTTTCTACAACGTTCCGGCGCGGCGGAGCTTCCTGCGCTCGGTGGACACGGAAATGGCCCACATCGGCGACCAGTTCCTCCGGCTTTCCATGGCTCATCCCTCGGTCCATTTCCAGCTCTTTCACCAGGAGCGCCTCCAGTACGACTTTCCCCAGACGAAAACCCTCCAGGACCGGGCCGGCCAGATCCTGGGCGTGAGCCTCTGCCGGCAGCTGCGTCCCTTCTCCCTCGACACCCCGGACGTCGCCCTGACCGGCCTTGCGGGCCCACCGGATCTGCAGCGCGCCAACGGACAGTCCCTCTTCGTCTACGTCAACGGCCGGCCGGTGTGGGACCGCGCCGTGAACCGCGCCATACTCCGCGCGTATGAATCGCTCATTCCCCGGGGGAAGTACCCGGTCGTCGCCCTGTTTCTGAACGTCCGGGCCGGACTGGTGGACGTGAACGTCCATCCGACCAAGAGGGAAGTCCGCTTCCGCAACCCGGGCGACGTGATCGAAATCGTCCGGCAGGCGCTGCTGGGGGCGCTCGAAAGGCCGGCGCCGCACATCGGCGTATCCGGTTCCCCATGGCTTCCGCCGCCGAGACCCGTTCACGGCCCCGCGACGGGTTCTTTCGCCAGGGAAACCCAGATTCCCATGATGCCTTCCCTCAACGCGAGGCGAATCGATGCCGGCCCGCCTCCCGGAGAATGGCGGCCGGAAGCGGCCGAAACGCCTCCCGCGGCGGTGCCCCGGCCGGTGCCCGAGCGGGACGCCGCGGAGCCTCCCGTCGAGGACGAGCCGCTCCTTTCGCAGCTTCCCGTCATCGGGCAGCTCGCCTGTTCGTACATCCTCCTCGAGGCTCCGGACGGCCTGGTCCTCATCGACCAGCATGCCGCTCACGAGCGGATTCTCTTCAATCACCTTTCCGCCGCGCGGGGCAGGGAGGCGGGACAGCGGCTGACCCGCTCCGTCGTGCTGGAACTCTTCCCGAAAGATGCCGTGGTGCTGCGACGCTGGATCGGCCAGCTGGGCGAACTGGGGTTCGATATCGAGCCTTTCGGGGGGGACAGTTTCGTCATCCAGGCGGTTCCCGCCGTCCTGAGCGGCTATCCCCCGGAAAAGCTCATCCGGGAGATGATCGAATCGGCTCATGAAGACGAAAACGGTCCCCGCAGCGAACTCCTGGCCGGTCTTGCGAAAACCGCCGCCTGCCACAGTGCCGTCCGCGCCGGACAGCGCCTGAAACCGGAGGAGATCCGTTCCCTGCTGCAGCAGTTGGACCGGGCGCGCACCGCGGCGACGTGTCCCCACGGGCGCCCCGTCACGTTTCGGCTGAGCCTGTCCCAGATCGCGCACCTCTTTCACAGGACCTGATGCGGAGCGTCATCGGATGAATCTCGACCATGCGGAGCTGCCGGTCGTTTTGATCGCCGGACCCACGGCCGTGGGGAAGACGGCTTTTTCGATCGATCTTGCGTCCCTGCTCGATACCGAAATCGTCAACGCCGATTCCATGCAGGTTTACCGTTTCATGGACATAGGCACTGCAAAGCCGACGCCCCGCGAGCGCGCCCTCGTGAAGCACCACCTCCTGGACGTCGTCAGGCCCGATGAACCTTTCGATGCGGCCCGGTACGGGGAGCTTGCCCGCCCGGTGCTGGAGGAGTTGCATCGGCGGGGCAAGGTGCCTGTCGTCGTCGGCGGCACGGGCCTCTACATGAAAGTGCTCACCCGGGGCATATGCCCCGGAGCCCCGGGGGACCACGAAGTCCGGGAACGGCTGCTGCTCCGCGAAAAGGAAATCGGGCTGCGCGGTCTGCACGAGGAACTGGCCAGGGTGGATCCGGTCCTGGGCGGGCGCCTTCACCCCAACGACCGGCAGCGCATCCTGCGGGCGCTGGAAGTATATCAGGCGACGGGAAAGAGGCTGTCCGAACGGCAGGAAGAGCACCGGTTCGAAGGGTCGCTCTATCGCACCGTGAAGATCTTTCTCACCCTCGAACGCGATGAAATTTACGAGCGGATCGACCGGCGCGTGCACAGGATGATCGAAGAAGGCTTTCTCGACGAGGTTGCCCGCCTGCTGGACATGGGGTTCGGACCCGACCTCAGGCCGATGCAGTCCCTGGGATACAGGCAGCTCGCGAGGCACCTCGGGGAGGGTTGGCCTCTCGACGAGGCGATACACGACATTCAGAAGGAAACGCGTCGCTACGCCAAGCGGCAGATGACGTGGTTCCGGGGCGATCCCGAATTCCGGTGGTTCGATGCCCGCCACACGGAGGAAATCATGGACTGGGCCGTCCGGCGTGTGCGGTCTCTGTCCGGCGGTGCGGATGCCGAAGGGGAGTGACGGAAGCGGGCAGCCCGTGCACCGGCGCTCCGGGCGAAGGGATCTGTTCCATTGTTCCCGGGAGGCGCCGCCGAAGCGGTACGGAACGCTTTCGGCCGCCCCACCGGATGAAGCGGTGCATTTACATGCCGGCCGCTGTCAGAATTCGCACATCTTCAAGACTTCCTGGGCGATGCCGTCCAGGGGAAGCACCTTGTCGACGGCCCCCCGCTTGACGGCTTCGGCGGGCATGCCGAAAACGACGCACGACTCCTCGTCCTGCGCGATCGTTTTTGCCCCTGCTTCCTTCATCTCCAGCATGCCCCTCGCACCGTCGTCTCCCATGCCCGTCATGATGACCCCGACCGCGTTCTTGCCGGCGTAGCGGGCCGCCGACCGGAACAATACGTCCACGGACGGGCGGTGGCGGCTCACGAGCGGGCCGTCCTTGATCTCGACGAAGTAGCGCGCTCCGCTGCGTTTGAGCAGCATGTGGCGGTTGCCGGGCGCGATGAGCGCGCGCCCTCTGAGGACGGTGTCGTTGTTTTCGGCCTCCTTCACGGAAACGCGGCAGATATTGTCCAGCCGCTTCGCAAAGGCGGCCGTGAAGTGTTCGGGCATGTGCTGCACGATGACGATTCCCGGGGCATCGGGCGGAAGGACCTCCAGGAAGATCCTCAGGGCTTCCGTTCCCCCCGTGGAAGCCCCGATCACCACCACTTTCTCGGTGGTCTGAATCATGGCCCTGGCGTTCGGTTTTTCGATGACGGCATCCGCGGTCAGCTTCGGTTCCACCGGGAGTGCCCTGGCCCGTTTCTTCATTTTGGCGAATCCCGCCGCCTTGACGGCGTCGCAGATGCGCACGCGGGATTCCTCCAGGAACTGCCGGGTTCCCACCCGTGGCTTCTGGATGATCTCCACGGCGCCGTATTCGATGGCTTTCAGAGTGGTTTCGGACCCTTTGTCGGTGAGGCTGGAACAGATCACGACCGGGATGGGATGCTGCTGCATGATCTTGTGGAGAAAGGTGAGCCCGTCCATTTTGGGCATCTCCACGTCCAGTGTGATGACGTCGGGGACTTCCACCCGGATCTTTTCCGCCGCTGCATAGGGGTCGCCCGCGGTACCGATGACTTCTATCTGCGGGTCGGACGAAAGCAGTTCCTTCATCGTCTGGCGAACCACCGCCGAATCGTCCACAACCAGCACTCTCAGCTTCTGGTCCATTTCTTTCACTTCTTCCGCCTTTCGGCCTCGAACGCCGCCAGCGGCGCTCCTGTGCCTATCGAAGTCCTCCCGTTGACGGGAAAGGACACAAGTCCGGTTCGTTCGTTCGACGCCTGCTGCGCCGCAGCATTACCTGGCCCGTGTGGGTATAGAACAGGATCTTCCGGCCCCCGCAGCCTCCCGTGTCGGAAGAGACCAGGGAAAGCCCCTCCTCCTCGATGGCGGTGAGGGCTGCGCGAACGTTCTGCTCCCCCACGGACCGGGAGCCTTCTCTCCTTTCGGGTTGCTCCAGCATGTTGGATCCCCCGAAAAGTTTTACTTCGATCTCCCGGCGACGAATGCCGTAGCTGTCGAAGATCCCGAGCAGGCGCCTCAGGGTCTGGTCCACGTATTTGTACTGGTCGTCGCTGCCCCGGGAGTCTCCGCTGGGCAGGATGGTATGGCAGATCGCCCCGAGCTTCAGCCTGGGACTGAACAGGGTAATGGAGACGCAGGACCCCAGCACCGTTGTCACGACGGTGGGTTCCTCGCCCACGTATGCCTCCCCCGGTTTGAGGAAAACGGAGGGGAGCCCTGTCCGGAGGTGGATCATGAAGTTCTCCTGTAGACCGTCGTTGCGACGGGCGTCAGGGGCAGGTCCATGCGGTGCAGGGTTTCCGAGTGCCCCGTAAAGAGATACCCTCCGGGGACGAGGTGGCTGCAAATGCGGCCCAGGAGCTTTTCCTGCGTCGGCCGGTCGAAGTAGATCAGCACGTTTCTGCAGAACACGACACCCATTTCCTCGCGTATGCCATAGTCTTCGTCCATCAGGTTCAAACGCCGGAACCTGACGCGGGACCTCAATTGGGGAACGATGCGCACCAGGCGTGCCTTGTCTTTCTTCCCTTTCAGCAGATACTTCCTCCTCAGTGAAAGCGGGACGGGCAGAACCCGGTCGTGATCGTAAACCCCACGGACCGCCTTTTCCAGCACCCTGGAGGAGATGTCGGTCGCGAGAATGGAGTAGCTGAACCCCGGACAGTTTTCGGCGAATTCGGAAAGCACCATGGCCAGGGTGTAGGGTTCTTCACCGGTGGAGCTTGCGGCGCTCCATACGTGCAGGGGCACCTGCACGCCCAGCCCGTGCCTGTCGGCCAGGTCTGGCAAGACGCTCTGAATCAGGTAGTCGAAGTGGCCGCCTTCCCGGAAAAAATCCGTCTTGTTGGTCGTGACCACGTCGATCATGAGGGAGCATTCGGTCTTCATCCCTTCTGGGCTGAACAGGTATTCGCAGTAATGCCTGAAAGAGTGCATGTCCAGGCTGCGCAGACGCTTGCGGAGCCTTCCCTCGAGCATGGTCTTCTTTACGGGCGGCAGCTTGATGCCGAAGGTCGCGTGAATGAACTCGCTGATGAGCTTGAAATCCTTGTCCCCCATCTCGGGTCCAAGGGAATCGTTCGATTTCAACATATCCGATTTTCCATGGTGGGCTCATTCTTTCCTGAAGATGGACCGGGCCACGGAGGCGAGGGGCACGTCCGGGTTTCCCGGCCCATCCGGGCAGGCCATGAAAAGATAACCGCCGCTGCTGAGGATGCGGCAGAACCGGTCCAGCAGGATTTCACGCCGGGTTTTGTCGCCGCGGGGAGGGAGGCCGTGGCAGAATATGATGTCGATGGATTCGCGAAAGCCGAACTCGCCGCCTTCCAGGTCGATCTTCCGGAACTTTACGGAATCCCTCAGTTCGGGGACGATCCGAACGAGCCGCTTCCCGCTGTCCCGGCTTTTCATCAGGTATTTCATCTTCAGTTCCATGGGCACGGCGGAGGCTGCTTCCTCGTGATAAATGGCCTGCCTGGCCTTCTCCAGCCGGTCGGGGGAAGGGTCGCTGGCCAGGATGAGGAAGTCGAACCCCAGGCCGGGGTACCTTGCCCCGAATTCGCTCAGGACCATCGCCAGGGCATAGGTCTCCTCACCGGTGCAGCACCCGGCGCTCCATACGACGAGCTGCCTGGAGACGCCGTACCCGTACGCCCGGACGAGTTCAGGCAACGCCCTGTGGACCAGGAATTCCATTTGAGCCGGATCTTGGAACAATGTGGCCATAACAATGCAACGCCGTCGACTGGTACGTTCGCAAAAGGTTATCCCCCGCCGTCCCGAAACGGGAAGGAGAGGGGGGCGGAGGTGCAGAACTGGGGAGGAGTGAAAACCTGCACCTCCGGCCTGATCCAGACAGTCGTCAAGCCACTTCGGCTTCCCTGTCCGTCATCTCCTGGGCGATGGCCAGTTCGTCCACGGAGAAGATCTTGTCGATGTCGAGAAGGATGATGAAGGTGGAATCCCTCTTGCCCATCCCCTTGATGAACTGGGTCTTGAGCCGGGTGCCGATCCTCGGGGGAGGTTCGATCTGGTCGGCTTCGAGATCGATCACCTCCTGGACGGAGTCGGCCAGGGCGCCCAGGATGGTCTTTTCCCCGTCCAGTTCGATTTCCACG
>JAJFUA010000377.1 GCA_021372635.1 Desulfobacteraceae bacterium
CCGACCAACAGGGTGGGAAAGGACATGATCGTATCGACGATCCGCGAAATCACCTGGTCCACCCAGCCGCCCCGGTATCCGGCCAAAATGCCGACTGGAACACCGATGATCGCGGCCAGGAGGATCGAAGCGACGCCGACCGTGATTGAAGTCTGCGATCCGAACAGAATCCGGGAGAGAAGGTCCCTGCCGAACTGGTCCGTTCCGAGCAGGAATTGTCCCCCGGGCTTCTCGAGCGTCTGCTCCAGGAATTGTTCATCGGGATCGTAGGGAGCAATGACCGGCGCCAGCACGGTCACGACGAGGACAGCGATGGTCAGAAACAAACCGATCAACGTCGTCCGGTTGCTCTTGATCGCATGCCAGCGGCGCTGGCGGACGGAGATCCCTTCGGTGGCGGTTATGGTTGCGTTCTCGCTCATAGGCCTTATTTGTAAACAATCCTTGGGTCAATCCAACCGTAGACCACGTCCGTGATCAGGTTGACGACCATAATGATGAGGCAGTAGACAAAGATAACCGATTGAACGACGTTGTAGTCGTTCTGCTTGATAGCACTCAAAAGCAGCTTCCCCATCCCCGGCCGCGCGAAGATCATCTCGACCATGATCGACCCGGCAAAGTGCAGGCCGAAATACATACCGATGATCGTTACGATGGAGATCAGGGCATTCTTCAGAGCGTGCCGGAGGATCACGGTCGATTCCCGCAACCCTTTGGCACGCGCCGTCGCGATGTAATCTTCCCGGATGACGTCCAGCATGGAAGAGCGAGTCAGACGGGTAATGTAGGCCGTCATGATCAGCCCGCCGGTGATGCTGGGAAGGATGAGGTGGCGGATTAATTCCTTCGGGTTGTTGAAATCGCCCGCACCGACAGCGGGCAGGATATCCCAGTGCACCGCCAGAAGCAGCATCAGGAGCAGGCCAAGGTAGAATTCCGGAAAGGACAGGCCGGCCAGAGAGAAGACCCTACCCAGGTAGTCGATAATGGTGTTTCTCTTCACAGCAGTCACAACGCCGAAGAGGATTCCCAGGACGATGGCCACCACAAGCGAGCCGACGGCATAGCTCATGGTGTAAGGAAGTGCTGTGGCAATCTCCTTAGTGATGGACGTACGCGTCACCAGAGAGCGACCCAGGTCGCCCTGAAGGATGCCCTCCACATATTGGATAAACTGGATGTAAAGGGGTTGATCCAGCCCCAGCTCCGTACGCAACGCCTGGACGGCCTGTTCCGATGCCTCGCTTCCCAAGGCGGACATGACCGGATCACCAGGAACGACCCTCAGCATCAGGAACAGGATGACCAGGACCACAAACGCCGTTGGGATAAGCAACAGCAGTTTTCGAATTACGTAAGCCCACATAACCGGCGCCTCTTTAATGAGGAAGGATCTTCGTTTTGCACGACAGCAGCGGCGAGTATTCCAGGTTCGACTCGAACTTGTAGCCCAGGTCGACCCATTTTTTCTTCACCCAGCACTGCATGTAGATGTAGAGCGGGAACGCCACGGCATCCCCAAGGATCTTTTTCTGGGCCTCTTCCCAGTAAGCGACCTTCTTGTCCATATCCACTGCATTCGTCGCGGCGTCGAGTTCCTTGTCCACCCCCGTATAGTGGGAGAAATTGCTGATTCCCGTTTTCGTTCCGACGATTGCGTTGGAATGATAGAAGGGATTGAGAAGCTGTCCCGCCACCGGAAGTCGGGAGGTGCCGTAGATGACCAGAGGGTTGACGTCCTGACGGGTCAAGGTATGGTAGGCCGAGTGCGTGACAACTTTCAGTTTGAGATCGATCCCCGCCTTCTTGACCATCTGCTGGATTACTTCCATGGGCCTGAGGTAATCGTCCAGTTCGCTGATCTGCACCTCGACCTCGAACCCTTTGGGATAGCCAGCCTTTTCGAGCAGTTGTCTGGACTTGTCCAGATCGAAGCTGTAAAGCTCAACGTCCTCGATACCCCCCAGGTAATCGGGAGGAACGACGGAGACCACGGGTTTGGTGACGTCCTTGCCGATGAACCGGCGCAGCGAGTTGCGATCGATGGCGTATGCGAAGGCCTGGCGGACACGGATATCCGTGAAGGGCTTCCGTGTCGTGTTGAAATGGAGGACCAGGATCAGGCCCGGGGCAATGACCAATGGGTCGGCATCCTTCATCTCGCCCGCCCGTTCGTACCATTTCTGGGTCATCTGCCCCTGGATCAGATGCGCTTCGCCTTTCTGGAAGGCCATCTCCCGGCTGCTGAGGTCCTTGATGTAGAGGTGCCGGACCGAGGCGAGTTCCGGCTTGCCCTGCCAGCACTCCTCGTTGGCCACCCATTCCGAAAAGGTGTCGGGGGACACCTTGGAAAGCTTCATAAATCCCGTACCGACGGGCTTGAAGGGATAATCGGGCCCCAGCTGCTCCAACGCTTTCTTGCAGACGATACGCCCTTCACGGTAGTTGCCGAGGATCATCTTGACGCTGATAGGGTCCATGGGACGCTGAAAGACCACCTTGAGGGTCTGCCCGTCAAGCGCCTTGCATTCCTTGATATCCTGGAGGAATTCTTTTCCCTTGCCCGACATGCCCAGGTTCAGGGAATACTCGCAGTCCTCCGCGGAGAAGATCCCCCAGTCGGTCCCATAATTCTTATGCCAATGGACGTTGTTACGGAGCTTGAAAGTCCATTCCGTCTGGTCTTTCGACACCTCCCAGGCCTCTGCGAGGCTCGGAGCAATCAGCTTAGGATCTGCCTTCGCCTTGTCCCATGCGAACAACCCGTCGAAACAGGAATCGACGATTCCCATCTCCTGGGTCTTCATGGACAACCTGTGGAAATCCCAGCCTATGGTGTTGCTGGCGCTCCAGGCCACGACCAGTTCCTGCTTAGACGCTTCGGCCGCAAAGGCCTTCCGGAGGACCCAGGGACCCATGACGCCCGTAGCTGCCGCGCCCTTGAGAAAACTCCTCCTGGTGATACCCGATGAAAGCTTTTTCCTGTTTGCCATGCGGAACCTCCCCCCTGAAAAAATGACGGCATCGGCTCTCCGACACGCTGGTTAGGATGAATAAAGGAAACACCGCACCCAATGTCCCTCCCGCACCTCGTTCAGGACGGGAACCTGCTCACGGCAGACGGCCATGGCCCTGTTGCAGCGCGTGTGGAAGTGACATCCCGCAGGCGGATGGAGCGGGCTGGGAACGTCCCCTTCCAGGTGGAGCCGGGACTTGGCCCGCTGTTTCTTGGGATCGGGAATCGGCACGGCCGAAACAAGAGCCTGGGTATAAGGGTGCAGCGGTTCGTTATGGATCACCCCGCCCAAACCGCATTCCACGATCCGCCCCAGGTACATAACGGCAATCCGGTCGCTGATGTGTTTTACAACGCTCCAGTCATGGGCGATGAACAGATAGGTCAGATGGTGCTTCTTCTGGAGTTGAGACAGAAGATTGAGGATCTGGGACTGGATGGAAACGTCCAGGGCGGAAACAGGCTCGTCGCAGACAATGAGGCTCGGATTCAGGGCCAGGGCGCGGGCGATCGCGATCCTCTGCCGCTGCCCCCCGGAAAATTCGTGAGGGTAGCGGTTGATGTATTCCGGGCGCAGCCCCACCTCCTGCATCAACGACTGGACCTTCTCGCGCCTTTCGCCGGCCCCCATCGCCTCATAAATGATATAGGGCTCCCCAATGATGTGCTCAACCGATTTGCGGGGGTCCAGCGAAGAATAGGGGTCCTGAAAGATCATCTGCATCTTGCGCCTCATTTTGCGGAGGCTTTCCGCCTTGAGCGCCAGCAATTCCACCCCGTCGAAAAAGATGCGCCCGCCCGTCGGCTCCTCCAAACGCAGGATCAGTTTCCCCAGGGTGGATTTTCCACAGCCCGATTCGCCCACCAATCCCAATGTCTCCCCTCCAAAGAGACTCAGGTCCACCCCGTCCACGGCC
>JAJFUA010000384.1 GCA_021372635.1 Desulfobacteraceae bacterium
TGGGAAGAGGAAAGTTGGCCCTATGCGCCGAGCTATGCGGTTCGTGCTTCTTTAACGTGGTCCGTTGGAAGCTGCCAGCGGGCAGGATCTTGTGGAAATCGTGTTGAGGAGGGTACGCATGTTTGATGAAAAGGTGTTAGAAACGATCAAAGCAGGCAAGGAAAAATGGGAACAGGGACCTGTCAAGAAAACAATCACGAAGTCGCCGGAGCGCAAAGCCGTCTTCACGACGATTTCCGGTACACCCGTCGAAAGGCTTTACACGCCCGCCGACGTCGCCGGCGTGGATTACGAACGGGACCTCAGCTACCCCGGTGAGTTTCCCTTCACGCGCGGCGTGCAACCCACGATGTATCGCGGCAGGTTCTGGACGATGCGCCAGTACGCAGGGTTCGGAAGTGCAAAAGACACCAACGCGCGGTACCGCTACCTGCTCCAGCAGGGCCAGACCGGCCTCAGCGTCGCTTTCCAGCTGCCCACCCAGGCCGGCTACGACAGCGACGATCCCCTTTCCATGGGTGAAGTCGGCAAGGTCGGCGTAGCCATCGACTCCATCGAAGACATGAAGATCCTTTTCGACGGCATCCCCCTCGACAAGGTGACCACATCCATGACCATCAACGCCCCCGCTCCTGTCCTGCTGGGCATGTACCTGGCCATCGCCGACGAACAGGGAATCTCCTATGACAAGGTGGGCGGCACGGTACAAAACGACGTTCTCAAGGAAATCATCTGCCGCGGCCAGTACATCTACCCGCCCAAGCCCACCATGCGCCTGGGCGTAGACCTCATCGAGTACTGTCAGAAGTACGTGCCGAAGTGGAATACGATCAGTATCAGCGGCTACCACATCCGTGAGGCCGGCTCCACGGCAGCCCAGGAAATGGCCTTCACCATCGCCGACGGCATCGCCTATACCCAGGCATGCGTCGAAAGAGGCATGCCGGTCGATTCCTTCGCCCCCCGCCTCAGCTTCTTCTTCAACGCCTTCACCAACGTGCTCGAAGAAGTCGCCAAGTTCCGCGCCGGCCGCAGATACTGGGCCAAGATCATGAAAGAGCGTTTCAGTGCCAAGGACCCGAGGTCGATGATGCTGCGCTACCACGTGCAGACCGGCGGCGTCACCCTGACCGCACAGCAGCCGCTCAACAACATCGTACGCGTGGCGCTGCAGACTTACGCCACGGCACTCGGCGGCGGCCAGTCCCTCCACACCAACTCCTTCGACGAAGCCCTCTGCCTGCCCACGCAGCAGTCCGTCACCGTGGCCCTGCGTACGCAGCAGATCGTCGCCGAAGAAAGCGGCGCGACGGAAACCCTCGATCCGCTGGCCGGCAGCTACTACGTCGAGGCCATGACCGACAAGATCGAAGCGGAAATCGACGATTACATCAAAAAGATCGACGCCATGGGCGGCACGCTCACCGCAATCGAACAGGGCTACATCCAGAAGGAAATCCAGAACAGCTCGTACCGCTTCCAGAAGGAAATCGAGTCTGGCGATCGCGTGTACGTCGGCATCAACAAGTACACCATGGAAGAACCCCCTCCAACCGGTCTTCTGAAGGTGGATATGTCTGTCGGAGACGTCGAGGCGGCCAAGCTGAAGAAGCTGCGCGCCGAAAGGGACAACGCGAAGTGGACGGCGGCCCTCGACAATCTGCGCAAGATCTCCCAGACGAACGAGAATGTCATGCCCGCAGTCATCGAAGCTGTAAAGGCCAAGGCGACGGTCGGAGAAATCTGCAACGTATGGCGCGACATTTTCGGCGAATATCGACCCAAAGAATTCGTTTAGGACCTGGACCACTCGAGATTGCAAACTGCTAGAGCGGAGGTAAATTTCATGGCACGGAACAAAAAGATCAAGATTATTGTAGCCAAACCGGGTCTTGACGGTCACGACCGTGGTGCAAAGCTCCTTGCAAGAATATTCGCCGAAGCGGGTATGGAAGTCGTCTACACCGGACTGCGCCAGACCCCCGAGATGATCGTCAACACGGCCCTGCAGGAAGACGCCGACGTGGTCGGCATGAGCAGCCTCTCCGGTGTTCACAACTATTTCTTCCCCAGAGTCGTGGAACTCATGAAACAGAAAGGCCTCAACGACGTTCTGCTCGTCGGCGGCGGCATCATTCCCCGGGAGGACTATGACGGGTTGAAAAAGGCCGGCATGCACGGCATTTTCGGACCCGGCACCCCGACGAATGAAATCGTCGATTTCATCCAGAAGAACGTGCGCGAGCGCTGATCGCAGGTTGTACGGGATCGATCCCTGATCTGGCGGCAGGGGGCCGGTTTCCCGGCCCCCTGCCCAAGAAGATGCCAGAGGCACACTTCCACCGGCTTCCCCGCTGTAAGGACGGTATCCAGGGGATACGGTTCCCAGCCGACCCGTCATATTCCCTCCAAGCTGCCCTGACGGTGGATCATCAGTAGAATCTGGTTCCTTCATTGGAAGTCATCCAGGTGAACGGCGCTTCTCAATGTGAACGATCCCGCGTTATATTCCCCGGTCCACCGGGTGCCTTTGCGCAACCGGGGACAGGATCGTCTCGGAATGCCGCCGGGACCGCTGCAAGGCCCCCCGCGGTCGTCAGGCAGGACGCGGCGAGAACGGGAATCATGCGGTGAAAGGGCTATTGGTTAAAGACATGGATTATGCAAATGAAATCCTGGGAGGTTCCGAACGCGCAGTAGCACGGTTGATGAGCTGGCTGGAAGATGAGGACGAGAGGGCTTATTCCGTGATGGAGGCGCTGTACCCGCACACGGGAAAGGCTTTTATCCTCGGGATTACCGGTTCGCCGGGCGCGGGAAAGAGCACCCTTACGGACAAGCTTGCCCGCCAGATCCGGAAGCAGGGCCATTCCGTGGGAATCATCGCGGTCGACCCCTCCAGTCCGTTCACCGGCGGCGCGCTGCTGGGAGACCGGGTCCGGATGTGCGAACTGACCATGGACCCTGAAATCTACATCCGGAGCATGGCGACCCGCGGGTTCCTTGGAGGAATGGCCAAGGCGACGGCGGATGTCGTCAGGGCGCTCGATGCCTTCGGCAAGGATGTCATCATCATCGAGACGGTTGGCGTCGGACAGGATGAAGTGGATATCATCGGAATCGCCGATACGACCTGCCTGGTCCTTGTGCCGGGGCTCGGCGACGTCATCCAGAGCATGAAGGCGGGAGTCATGGAGATTGCCGACATTTTCGCGATCAACAAGTCCGACCGGCCCGGGGCCGATCAACTGTCGGCGGAAGTGAGCAATCGTATCGAGCAGGATGCCCGGATCAAGCCCTCCGACTGGACCCCTTCCATCGTGCGGACGGTTGCAGTGGACGACGTCGGGGTGGACGATCTGTGGAAAGCCATTGAAAACCACAGGGATTTCCTGAAGTCCAGTGGACGGTTCATCGAAAAACGCAGGGAGCGCACCCGCAAGGAGACGCTGCGGATGATCCACGGCGAAATATTCCGCATCGTGCGGGAACAACTCCAGACTACCGGAGAACTCGACGATCTCGTGGAGGATATCCTCGAGCGGAAACGCGATCCCTACAGTGTCATGCGCGACGTGGTGAATAGTTGGATTGCTCTTCCCCCAATTTGCCAGAAGGAGGCATCATGAAGATTCTGAAGGTGGATCACATAGGAATAGCGGTAAACAGCATCGAGGAGTGCAAGAAGCTCTATTCGGACATTCTCGGCCTCTCCCACGCGGGAAACGAAACGGTGAACGAGCAGAAGGTAACCACCGCCTTCTTCCCCGTCGGCGAGTCTGAAGTGGAACTTCTGGAATCGACCGCTCCGGACGGCCCCATCGCAAAATACCTGGAAAAGAAGGGCGAGGGGGTTCAGCACATCGCTTTTCGCGTGGAGAACATCGAGGAAGCCCTGGCCGAATTGAAGGCCAAAGGGGTCAGGCTGATCGACGAGGTTCCGCGCAAAGGCGCCGGCGGCGCAAAGATCGCCTTCCTCCATCCAAAGTCCACCTTCGGCGTTCTGGTGGAACTCTCCGAACGCTAAGAGGACAAGCCCCCCGAAGGGCACGGCCTCCGTGCCCTTCCCCGTCTATCTTCGATCGCCCCTCACGCAACGTCATTCGCACCGGCCCGGCGCGCTTTCAGACGCCCCCTCACAAACCAGGCCATCCCGACGAGCAGGATGGCGACGACGACGAAGTCGACCTGGTGCGAGTATTTCTGCACGATGCCCCAGTGCTCGCGCAGCTTCATGCCGCACAGAAGCAGAAAGGTATTCCACAGGGTGGCGCCGACAAGCGTTGCGCACAGGAATTTCGGAAGGGGCATTCTGCCGATGCCCGCCGGAATGCTGATCAGGTGGCGTACAACGGGTATGAACCGGCTGATAAAAAGAGTGACCGTGCCACTCCGGCGCTGAAAATATCTCTCCGTCAACTCAAGATCGTGCCGGTCCAGAAGGAGATACGTTCCGACCTTCAGCACGAGCGGCTTTCCTCCATAATAGCCCATCAGGTAACTTGCGAGAGATCCGACCACGGAACCTGCGCTCGTCGCGGCGACGGCAACCCACAGGTCCCATTTGCCGTCCACCACCAGGAATCCGACGAAAGGCATGACCGCCTCGCTGGGGACCGGAGCGATCATGCTCTCGAGCGCCATCAGGAAAGCCGCCCCCGTATAACCGAATGCGTCGAGACACCGCACCGCCCAATGCGAAATGAAATCCGTGATCAC
>JAJFUA010000386.1 GCA_021372635.1 Desulfobacteraceae bacterium
GCCGGGCAGAGGGTTGCCGATGAAATTCCCAGACTCCTTTCGATTTCTCAGCCGCCGGGCGGTCCGCTTCACGGCGCTGCTTGCAGCCGCGGCGGCCGTCTTCGCCTGGTGCACACTGAGGAGCCTCCAGCCCCTGCCCGAAAGCCTGGACGTGCAGGGAACGGAGGTCCGCAGGGCCGCCGTCACGGACCGCAACGGCGTCCCGCTTTCCATGACCTACCAGAACCGGTGGAACATCCACGAAGTCGCTTCGCTCCACGAACTGCCGGCCCTGCTGCAAACCGCCTTCGTCGAATCGGAGGACCGCCGCTTTTTCCGCCACGGCGGAGTGGACTGGGCGGCGCGCCTGCACGCCGCCTGGCAGAACTTGAAGGCATTGAGGGCGGTCCGCGGGGCGAGCACCATCACCGAGCAGGTCGTCCGGCTGCTGCATCCGCGCCCCAGGACCGTCTGGTCAAGATGGCTCGAGGGCTTCGAAGCCGCCCGGCTGGAAGACCGGTTCTCCAAGCGGGAAATCCTCGAATTCTACCTCAACCAGGTGCCCTACGCGAACCAGCGGCGCGGGGTCGTCCAGGCGGCGCGCTGCTATTTCGACAGGGACCCGGACACGCTGAGCGTCCGCGAGACGCTCGCCCTCGCCGTCCTGGTCCGCGCCCCGAGCGGCATGGACCTGCGGCGGGAGACGCGGGCACTGGAAAGGGGCGTGAAGCGGCTTGCCGAACACCTGCACGCGATCGGGGCGATTTCCGACGAACAGTTCGCAAGCGCCGCGGGCGGCCGGTGGACCCTGGCCAAACCACGCCTGCCGGTAAACGCCGACCATTTCGTGCGCTATCTCCACCAGAGCGGGCCAGCCGAATGCCGGGCCGGCAGGGGACGCCTCATTTCCACCCTGGACGCATCGGTCCAGGAACACACCCGGCGGATTCTCGACTCCCGCCTCAAGGACCTCGCCGGCATCGATACCGCGAACGGGGCGGTCCTGGTCGTGGACCACGAAACGGACGAAGTGCTCGCCTGGGTGAACGGGGGCGCTGCGCAGCGCGACGGCGCGGACGAATGGATCGACGCGGTGACCGCGCCCAGGCAGCCCGGTTCGGCTCTCAAGCCTTTTCTGTACTCCCTGGCCATGGAATCGGGATGGACCCCGGCGACCCTCATCGACGATTCCCCCCTCGCCGAAGCGGTCGGAACGGGCCTTCACGCCTTCCACAACTACAGCCGCGTCCACTACGGTCCGCTCCGCCTCCGCGACGCCCTGGGAAATTCCCTCAACATCCCGGCGGTCCGGGCGATTCAGTACACGGGAAACGCCCGTTTTCTCGACCGCCTGCACGACCTGGGGTTTCAAAGCCTGACGGAGACGGCGGACCATTACGGGGACGGCCTGGCCCTGGGCGACGGCGAAGTCACCCTCTTCGAACTGGTCCAGGCTTACGCCGTCCTGGCGCGGCAGGGAGTTTTCTGCCCCCTGCGGACGGTCCGCGGCGACGTGGAAGCCGCCGCTCCCCCCCGACGGGTCTTCAGCGAGGAGATCTCTTCGCTCACCGCGAACATCCTCTCGGACCCGCAGGCGCGCAAACTGGAGTTCGGCGATGGGAACCTCCTGGCCTTCCCGGTGCAGACCGCCGTCAAGACGGGCACTTCGGGGGGACATCGCGACTGCTGGGCGGTCGGTTTTTCAAGCCGCTATACCGTTGGAGTGTGGATGGGCAACCTGGACCGGCGGCCGACGAACGGCCTCACCGGGGCCCGGGGTCCGGCCCTCGTGCTTCGCGCGGTCTTCGCCGAACTGAACCGGAACGCGGAAACGCGGCCGCTCGCCATGAGCGCCCGGCTGGTCCCGGCGCTCATCTGCCGGACCAGCGGCCTCAAGGCGGGGCCGCACTGCCCGTCCATGCAGGAATGGTTCGAAAGGGAAAAGACTCCAGGGGAAACCTGCCCCCTGCACGCGGAACCGCGGGCGGAAGGAAACGCGAAGGAACTCGCCGCGGCCGGACGAAAAGGCGGACCCCGCCTGCTGCAGCCCACGCCGGGGCTCCGTCTGGCCAGGGACCCGCGCATCCCCGCCGAACTCGAAGCCTTCGCCTTCACGATCCCGAAGCACCTGAAAACGCAAAAGGTGGAATGGATCGTCGACGGCGGTGTTGCGGGAACCACCGGCCCCGGAGAGCACCGGTTCCTGTGGCCTCTTTCGAAAGGCTCCCACCTCGCCGGCGCCCGCATCTGGACCGAGGGCGACCCGGCACCCTCGGAAACGCCCGCGGTGCCCTTCGTGGTGCGCTGAGCGGCAGGACCCGCCTTTCCAGGCCCTTCGCTTTGAACCGGGAATCAGCCCTTTCCTTTCCCCCCTCGAGCGATAATCTCAATTCCCCCATCGATAAGTTCCGATTCCCCCCTTGAGGGGGGGCATGGTTGGTGTGTTTTATCCAAAGCTTCAATAACTTAGAACCACACTCCCCCTCTTTGTCCCCCCTCAGAAAAGAGGGGGAATTGAAATCGTTAACGCAACAACATTGGAGGGGGGAATCTGAATCCATCGAGAGAATTTAAATCCATCGATCGGGAAATTGAGATCCCGCAATGGGCGATATCAGAATTCTTCAATGGGGGGAATGGAACACCAGCCTCGCCGGCGCGCACGCTTTCCGCGAAGCTTCCGCCCGCCGCGGGCTCACTCCGGTTCTTCCGGGGAGAAGTTTTCGACGAGGAATTCCAGCAGTTTCTTCTGGACTTCCTCCTCGCCCCAGATCACGCCGAGGCCGTAGACGATCCAGGTATCGTCGGGGTACCTGTGCAGTTCGTAAGGATTTTTGCATTGTCGGGAAAAGCAGGCGAAAGCCGAAAAACCGGGAAGATCCAGGGACCGGCAGGGAAGGCGGCATTTGCGGCAGAGCACTTCTCTGGTCTCCAGGTCGATGATGAAGCCCTCGTTGATCTTCTTCATGCCCCTTTCCCCTCTTCCAGGCGATCCCTTCCGGCAGGGCCCGAATCGCGCCGGGCGGAACCCGAACGGCGGGAAAACACGCATCGCCGCGTCGCCCGAAACCGCCTGCAATGGCTCTCTCGTTTTCACTCTACCCCAGGATCGGCCGATGCGCCATGACGAAATGCGCCGTTGCATCCCGGAACGGGCGGTGCTATTGGACTGGAGTGACGGGGGGACGCCGCGGGGCGGGGCTTTCGCCCCCTTCCATGCGCCCGCGGGAACGCATTTCCGGGAACGCTTCATTCTTCGGGCAAGATCCCGGGGACAGGGTTCGTCTTCATTTCCGGCAGGCAAAGAAGGAGAGGGACATCATGCGGTTCATCCATACGGCGGACTGGCATCTCGGGCGGATTCTCCACCAGGTGCACCTCACCCAGGACCAGGCCCACGTGCTCGATCAACTGGAGGCGCTCGCGCGCGAAAGCCGGGCGGATGCCCTCCTCATCGCGGGAGACGTTTACGACCGGGCCGTTCCCCCACCGGACGCCGTGGGACTCCTCGACGATTTTCTCTCCCGCATGGTCCTCGGGTTGAAGGTGCCTGTGGTCCTCATCGCCGGGAATCACGACAGCCCCGAGCGGCTCGGCTTCGGGGCGCGGCTGCACGCCGCGGGAGGCCTTCACCTGGCCGGCAGGCTCAGCGCCGATCCCCCGGCCGTCGAATTCCACGACCGGTTCGGCCCCGTCCTGGTCCATGCCCTTCCCTACGCGGAACCCGCCTTCGTGAGGGAACGGCTCGACCGCGACACGATCTGCGACCACGATTCCGCCATGAGCGCCCTGCTGGATCGCGTCCGGGAATCGCGCCCCTCCGGAGCGCGCTCGATCCTCGTAACCCACGCCTTCGTCGCCGGCGGAGAAGAGTGCGAGTCGGAACGGCATCTCACCGTGGGCGGTACGGGAACGGTCGGCCCCGGCCGCTTCGAAGGGTTCCACTACGTCGCCCTCGGGCACCTGCACCGCGCCCAGGCCATGTCTGGAAACCGGCTCCAGTACTCGGGCTCGCTCCTCAAGTACTCCTTCTCCGAAGCGAACCAGCCGAAATCGGTGCACGTGGTGGAAATGGACGCCCGGGGCGACTGCGCCGTCGAGCGCGTCGCCCTCACGCCCCGCCGGGACGTACGCTGCATCCGGGGAACCATGAAGGAACTGCTGGCCGGGCCCGCGTCCGGCGAAAGCCGCGAGGACTACATCACGGCCGTCCTGACCGACCCGGAACCCGTTCTGGACGCCATGGGCAAGCTCTCCGCCGTCTACCCGAACCTCCTTCACATCGACCGGACCTACCTCGCCTCCGGGGGCGAGAACTGCCGCCCCGGCGCGGACCACCGCCGCCTCGGAGACGCGGAGCTTTTCAGCGCGTTCTTTTCCCAGGTGACCGGAGAGGAACTCACGGGGGAAGAGAAAAAATCCTTCGCCGGGATTGTCGACACGCTACGGCAGAGGGAACGGGAGGCGGACCGATGAGACCCGTTCGGCTGATCCTCAGCGCCTTCGGGCCGTACGCGGCAACGGAGGTCATCGACTTCCGGCTTCTCGGAGACCGTTCCTTTTTCCTCATCCACGGCCCGACGGGGGCCGGGAAATCCACCATCCTGGACGCCATCGCCTTCGCCCTCTACGGCGAGACCTCGGGCGGCGAGCGGCAGGCCGCGCAGATGCGCAGCGGCCATGCGGACCCCGACCTTCCCACGGAGGTTACGCTGGATTTCGCCCTGGGCGGCGAAACCTACCGCGTGACCCGAAACCCCGAGCAGGAACGGCCGCGAAAGCGCGGCGGGGGAACCACCGTGCAGCGCCCGGCGGCCACCCTCTGGCGCCGCACGGGCCTCGCGGACGACGGCGAGGAAGGGACCGTTCTGGCCGCCCAGTGGAGCCGCGTCACCGAAGAAATCCAGCGAATCGTCGGCTTCCGGAGCGACCAGTTCCGCCAGGTCGTCATGCTTCCCCAGGGGCAGTTCCGCCGGTTCCTCGTATCGGATTCCAGGGGCCGCGAGGAAATCCTCGAGGTGCTCTTCCAGACCGAGGTCTACAAGCGCATCCAGGACGCCCTGAAAGAAGAGGCGCGGCAGGCCAGGGCCCGCTTCGACGATCTCTCCGGTCAGAAGCGGATCGTCCTGGAGCAGGCCTCCGTCGCCTCCGAGCAGGAACTCGCGGCGAACCGGGCCGAACTTGCCTCACGCATGGCGGAGGCCGCCGCGCGCCTGGAAGAACTCACCACGGCGGAAAAGGCGGCGGGGGAGCGGTTGAACCAGGCCCGCTCCGACGCCCTGAAGCTCGCGGAACTGGCCCTTGCGGAAAGCGCGGTGCAGGCGGCGGAAGGGGAAAAAACCCGGATCGAAGCCGACGCGGCGCGGCTCGACCGGGCACGCAAAGCCGCCGGTCTGGAAGACGTGGAAGCCCACTGCCTCAGCCGCGAACGGGAACTGCAATCAATACTCACCGGGCTGGGGGTTGCGGAAAAGAAGCTGGCCGAAGCCCTCCGGGCGAAGGAATCGGCCACCGGAGCGCTCGCCGCGGAGGAAGGCCGGGAGAACCAACGGGAGGAAGCGCGCAGGGATTTGGACCGCCTGCGGGAAATGGTCTCGGGAGTCCGGGAATTGCAGAAGGCGCGGGAGTCCCGTGAACGGTCCCGCCGCAGGGCCGGCCGGATTTCCGGGCTGGCCGGAGACAGGCGGGCGGGCATTGAAAAGCTCCGCCGGGGGCTGGAGGCAGACCGCAGGCAACTTACGGGCCTCGGCGAGGCGGCCCGGAAGATCGAGCCGCTCCGCATGGAACTCCAGCGGGTGGAGAGACTCCATGCGCAGGCGGTCCTGCTGAAATCCAAATCCTCCGCACTGGACCTTGCCGCCAAACAGGCGCAGCAGTCCGAGGAAGCATGGAAACGGATCGGAAAGGAATTTGCCGAAGCCCGCGAAGCGCTCGACTCCCTGGAAAGAGACTGGCTCGAAGGGCAGGCCGCCGTGCTGGCCGGGTGCCTTGCGGAAGGCGCGCCCTGCCCCGTCTGCGGCTCTCTCGAACACCCCGCCCCCGCCCGTTCGGATCGGAAACTCCCGGATGCGGCCGCCGTGAAGAAGGCCCGAAAAACGGCCCAGGCTCTCGAAAAACAGCTTGAAGAGCGGCGCAGGGAACACGACGTTCGGCGCACCGAAGCGCTCACCATCGAAACGGAAGTGAAAGGCCTCCGGCGCAACCTGGAAGAGGAAGGCTGCGGCGATCCGGAAGCCCTGGAAAAGGCGCTCGGCGAAGCCCGCCGGCTTCTCCAGGATGCGGAAAGAGCACAGGGGAAGGCGGGGGCGCTCGAAAAAAAGATCGCCGCCCTGGCGGCGGAAGAGGCCTCGTTCGTCCTGCGGTGCGGCAGGCTGGAGAAAGGGCTCGGGGAGGCGGAAGCGAGGGCCAAGGCCGCGGAAGCCGTCGCAGCGGAACGGGAGGGCCGGGTCCCCGAGGCAATGCGCGATCCGGCGGCGCTCCAGCTGGCGATCGCACGGGGAGAAGCGAAATGGAAACAGTTCGCCGCGGCCCTGGAACTCGCCCGGAAGAAACACGAAACCTCCATCGGGGCGGTCGCCTCGTGCGAAGGTACGCTCCTTGCGGCACGGACCGCGGCCGATACGGCGAGGACCAGCCTCCAGGCGGCGCGGGAACAGTTTGCGGCGCGGCTCCAGGCGGCGGGATTCACCGACGGGAGCGCTTACCTTGCGGCAAAGCTCGACCCGGAATCGGTCGAAACGCTCGACCGGGCAATCAGGGCCTTCCACGTCGAACTCGCCGCGGCGAAAGAACGGCTCGACCGGGCGAGGGAGGCGGCCCCCGCCCCGCCGGCACCGGATGTCTCCATCATCGAGCGACAGGTGGAGGAAATCCGTTCGGCCCTGAAGGCGGTCATCGCCGAGAAGGCCTCCCTGGGGGAAAGGATCGGGCAGGCTGACCTGCGGCTGAGGGACCTGCAGGGGATTTCGAAGGAAATGGAGGAAGCCGAGCGGCGCTACGCCGTCGCGGGCAAACTCTCCGACGTGGCCAACGGGAAAAACTCGCAGGGAATCAGCTTCCAGCGCTTCGTGCTCGCTTCCTTCCTGGACGACGTCCTCGGGGCCGCCTCGAAGCGGCTCCGCCGCATGAGCAAGGGGCGCTACGACCTCGAACGGGCCAGGGAGCGCGAAAGCCTGCGCTCCGCCGGCGGGCTCGATCTCCTGGTCTTCGACACCTATACGGGGACGGCAAGGCCGGTCAACACCCTGTCGGGCGGAGAGAGCTTCCTGGCTTCCCTGGCACTGGCCCTGGGACTCGTGGACGTGGTGCAGGCCCACGCAGGGGGAACGAAACTCGAAACCATCTTCGTCGACGAAGGCTTCGGAAGCCTCGACCCCGAAGCCCTGGACCTGGCCTTCGAAACGCTTCTCGATCTCCGGGAAGGCCACCGGCTCGTGGGAATCATCTCCCACGTCCCCGAACTCAGGGAACGTGTCGATGCCCGCCTGGAAGTCGCGCCCGGCAGGCTGGGAAGCACTTCCCGCTTCATCGCGTGAGGCAAACCGGTTCCGGAAATCCCGGACGTGGAAACCTCCACTCCGGTTCCCGTTTCCGGATCCGTTCGCCCGTCCGCTTTTCCGGACTGCAAACGCGGGCGGGCTGCCGCCCGCTGTGAAACAGCGGCCGATAAGCCGATAGATAACGGCAACCTGTCTCGTGAATCCCCTCCCTGTCAATATGAAATTCCCGGTTTCCGATTTTTCATTTCCATTCCGGAAAAATCGGAAAATCACCCGCCGTCATCGCCCCGAACCGTGGACAGATGATTCTCTGGGGAGCCGTTCACCGGTTCGCCTCCCCTTCGTGGCAGGGACGTCGAATGCACTGGGCCCAATTCAACGCTTTCGTAAATACATGCAACCAAGTTATTGAATCATTGTCATTTATGTTAAAATCGGACGTCACCGGGGAACGTTTTCCATCCCCGGGATTCGACTTTTTCCCGGATTAAGCGTTTTTTTGCGCCGAACAGCGGAACCCCTCGCGTTTCCCAGGCGCTATCCCACCTGAATCATTGCCTTTCTCCACCGATATGCCTTGCACACCACTGGCATATGTTTTGCTAAATTTTGCTCATACCTGAACGGACATATCGATCACGCTTCCGATTTATGCACAGCTTTTAACGTAGCAAGTACGTTGAGAATCTGGGACCATCCAACAGGCACCGAGGGGACAAGGAGAGGGGAAATGCGTTGGTTTTACAATCTGAGAATCGGGACCAAGCTCTTGAGCGCCATTATCGTTGTCGCCCTGATCGGCGGAGGCATCGGGTACATGGGAATTCTAAAGCTCCGTGCGATCGAGGAAGCGGACGCCAGCATCATGGAATACAACCTCAAACCGCTCATTGACCTGGCAAAGCTGGGGGAGGATTTCCAGAAGCAGCGGGTTGAGATCCGGGAAACCTTTCTGGCCGCGAACGCCGGCGAAATCCAGGCATGCCTGGCGCGCATCAAGGAAATGGACCAGTCGACAGAGCAGGTTCTGCAAAAACTCGCCAAGAGCACCCGCAGGGATGAAGTCCGCAAGGAAATCGACCTGTTGAAGCAATCCCTCACCAGGTACGACCCGATCCGGGCGAAGGTCATCCAGCTCGTCGCGGACGGGAAAAAGGATGAAGCCTTCACCATGATGAGGGGAGACGTGGTGGCGCTGGTAAAGGCCATCCAGGACTCGATCGAAAAGATAAGCGATTTCAAGGTGAAACGAGCGCTGCTGGATTCCGACGAAAACGCGGCGCAGATCAACTCCACGATCCGTTTCATGCAGATTCTCACGATTTTCGCCGTGCTTCTGTCCCTGGTGCTCGGCATTTTCGTCTCGCGCATCATCAGCACGCCCATCAAGAAGCTGACCGAGGCGGCGGACCGGCTGGCCCTGGGGGACGTGGACGTCAAGATACAGGTGGAATCCAGGGATGAGGTGGGCAAGCTTTCCGAATCCTTCCAGAACATGATCGTCAATATCCAGGATGCCTCGACGGTGCTCGGGAAAGTGGCGGACGGCGACCTGACCGTCCAGGTAAACGTCCGGTCCGACAAGGACCAGCTGATGAAATCCCTTGCGGCGATGGTGAGCAGGCTTACCGAGATCGTGTGCGACATCCAGGGCGCGGCGGCTCAGGTGGCCACCGGGAGCCAGGAGATGAGCGCCAGTTCCGAGATGCTGTCCCACGGGGCGACGGAACAGTCCAGCTCCGTGGAGGAGGTCTCCTCCTCGATGGAGCAGATGGCCGCGAACATCAAGCAGAACGCCGACAACGCCCAGCAGACGGAAAAGATCGCCCTGAAGACGGCGCAGGACGCCAGGGAAGGGGGCAAGGCGGTGGCGGAAACCGTCGGCGCCATGAAGGAGATCGCCGGAAAGATCTCGATCATCGAGGAAATCGCCCGTCAGACCAACCTGCTGGCCTTGAACGCCGCCATCGAAGCGGCCAGGGCGGGCGAGCACGGCAAGGGCTTCGCCGTGGTGGCCTCGGAGGTTCGCAAACTGGCCGAACGGTCTCAGACGGCCGCGGCCGAAATCAACAAGCTCTCCGCCTCCAGCGTGGGGATCGCGCAACAGGCCGGAGAAATGCTGGCGCGCATCGTACCGGATATTCAGAAGACGGCCGACCTGGTCCAGGAGATCAACGCGGCAAGCAACGAGCAGAGTTCCGGTGCCGACCAGATCAACAAGGCGATCCAGGAACTCGACCAGGTGATCCAGCAAAACGCCGCGGCTTCCGAAGAGGTGGCGACGACGTCCGAAGAACTGTCGGGACAGGCCGAACAGATGAACAACACCCTCGACTACTTCAGGGTCGGGGATGTAGCGGGAAAGGATCGGGTTAAGGCGGTGCCGGCCGCCAAGGGGGGAAACGGAAGCCCGCGGCAGGCCGGGGCCAGGCAGAAAACCGGGCTCCTGGGCGGCAGGCAGGCAAAGTCCCTGCCCCCCGCGGTCAAAAGACCGCTGCCGGCCGCGAACCCCGGCGGCGTGGCCCTCGACATGTCGAGGGCGATTCCCGGTGACAGGGAAGACGACGAATTCGAACGATACTGATTGACCGGGAAAATCATCTCAATTCGCCCGTTCGAAGGGGGATGGAGAAGTGTGTTTGCGTTTTTAAGTATTTGAACTTTTAGACAAAATGCTCCTTCTACCTCCCTCGCAATGCTGCTGCGTTAAGGATTTCCATTCCCCCCTTTTTTGAGGGGGGGGGATAAAGGGGGGTGTGGTTCTAAGTTGTTGAAGCTTTGGGAAAATACCCCACTGCCCCCTCGAGGGGGGAATTGAGATGATCGCTCGAGGGGGAAATCGCCTGCCCGGCTCACAGCAGTGCCCATAAGTCTCGACAGCCCCAGCCGGAGAAAACCCGGCCGGGGGGTGTATTTCTTTGCCCGCCCGTCCAAATTCCGTTTCCAGTACCGTTCCTGAAACAATTCCTGTATATTGCGCAAACCGTGCGTCCATCGTCCGCCAGGAAGGCGGGAGATCGGCGCGATGGATGGACCGTTCGGATCATGGCGGAGCTGCGTTTTCGCTGGAAGGATTGCGGAAGCGTCACAAACTTCAACGTTCGAATGGACTGAAACCTGAATATGCAGGAATACAGAGTTTACGTCAGTCAACTGCGCGTGGGCGTCTTCATCCGGCTGGACAAACCCTGGTACGAACATCCCTTCCTGTTCGGAAGCTTCAAGATCAAAAACCAGGAACAGATCGATACACTCAAGGAACTCGGTTTTTCGACGGTCATCTGCGTTCCGGAAAAAAGCGATCAGCTTCCCAAAACCACCACCAGCCACTGCGAGCTAACACCCCGGGATCAGGAAGGAAACGGGCAGGAACAGGCGCCCTCGCCCACCAAGGCGCTCTGGGACATGAAAAGGGAGCGCATCGAGCGGCTCAAGGCCCAGAGAGACCGGCTCAACCGCTGCGAAAAGCGCTTCGAGCAGACGCTCGACCGTGTCCGGAACATGATGACCAACATCGGAACGGCCATGCCGGAAGTTGTCGAAGAGGCAAACTCCATGGTCGGGGATATGGTGGCCTCGTTCCTTTCCGACAAGGACGTCGTCATCCATCTCATGAACAGCAAATCAAACCAGGAAGAGGTCTGCTACCATTCGCTCAATACGACGGTGCTCGGCCTGCTGCTCGGGCGGGAACACGGACTCGACGCCGAAGCCTTGAAGAAGCTGGGAGTGGCCCTGATTTTCCACGACATCGGAAAGCAGCGCATCCCCAAGAAGATACTCTACAAACCGACGCCCCTGACCACGCCGGAACTGAAGCTCTACAACCTGCACCCGACGTACGGAGAAGAGATCGTCTCGGCGCGGGTGCCGGATTTTCCCGACGACGCCATGAAAATCATCTCGATGCATCATGAAACGCTCGACGGGACCGGGTTCCCCGCGGGGATTCCCGGGGACCGGATTCCCCAGCTCGTCCGGATGGCCTCCATAGCCGACACCTACGACAACCACTGCAACAAGCTGGACGTGAACGCCTCCATGACCCCCTACCAGGCGCTCTCGTACATGTTCGGCAAACAGAACAAACAGCTCGACAGAGAGCTCGTCGCCCTTTTCGTGCGCTGCCTCGGCATCTACCCCCCCGGCACCGTCGTCATTCTCTCCAACGGCTGCGTGGGCATGGTCGTCGCCGTGAACATCAAGAACTCGCTGCGGCCGAGCGTGCTGCTCTACGACCGCGACGTTCCGAAAAACGAGGCCCTTGTTTTCGACCTGGAAGACGACCCGGAGCTTTCGATCGTGAAAACGATCCATCCGGCCAGGCTACCGGCCCAGGTCTACGATTATCTCAATCCCAGGATGCGGATTTCCTATTTCACCGACACGCCGGGGACAACGGATTCCTGAAGCTTTTCCGCTGCCACCGTTCGTTTATCGAGATTACCGGAAGGAGTATTCGAGGGTTTCCGCCCGCAGCCGCCACCCGCCCGGTTTCCGGGCGTGGCGCCGGGCATCCGTCCCGCTAGAGTCGATCCACCCTGCATTGCAGGAGCATCTCTTCCGCCTCTTCGGACAGTTCGTCCTTGAGATCGAAAAGATCGTACGAGGCGCCGCAGTCCCGGCAGCGCCAGTAGATGCGGCGTCAGGTCTGCACCATGCTCAGTTCTTTTTTACATACCGGGCACTTCAAGATTCCATCTCCCTGTTTCCATACGCGAACATCGCTTCGAATTTGTCCGTTCCCAAAACGCGGTCCCGTATCTATAATGATTTTAATCCAGGTTGGCAATCCCAATTCCTCCTTGGCAACCGCGCGTCCAGCCGGATGCGGCGAACTCCACGCGGTGAGGGAGAACAGACACATGCCTGCCAATTTGCCTCCTCCCTATTTCGAAGCGGAAGAACGATTCAGGGAAGCCAGGACCCCCGAAGCAAAGATCGAAGCCCTCGTAGAGATGCTGACGCTCATGCCCAGGCACAAGGGCACGGACCGCCTCCGGGCCGACCTGCGCCGGCGCATCGCCAGGGTCAGGACGGAGGCGCAGCAGAGGAAAGGATCCGGAAAGCGGGACGCGGCCTGCGTCATCGAGCGGGAAGGCGCCGTCCAGGCGGTGCTCGTCGGCCCACCCAACACGGGCAAGTCTTCGCTCGTTTCGCTGCTGACCAACGCAAAGCCGGAAGTTGCCGATTATCCTCATTCCACTTGGAAACCCACGCCGGGGATGGCCCAGTATGAAAACATCCAGTTTCAACTGGTGGACACTCCCCCCATCTCACGAGAACGCCTGGAACCGTGGATGGTGGACCTGCTCCGCCGGACGGACCTCCTGGCTCTCGTGCTCGACATCCGGGCCGACCCCCTGCAGCAACTGGAGGACACGCTCCTGGCCCTGCAGGACGTGCGCATCTTTCCCCCCGGAGCGGCCGTACCGGAAGACCTCCGAAAAGCCCCTTTTTTCAAAAAAATGATTATCTTATTGAATAAGACGGATGAAGAGAGGGAACTGGAAGACTGCGAGGTTTTCCGGGAATTGTCGGGGACGCCGCTTCCCTGCCTGGGCATATCCACCAGGACGGCACGCAACTTGCATGAATTTCTCGGTAGAATCTACGCACTTTCGGGCATCCTGAGGGCCTACTCGAAAGCGCCGGGGAAGGAGCCGCAATTCGACTCCCCGTTCGTGCTGCCCGCGGGAAGCACCCTGGAAGACCTTGCTGCGAAGATTCACAAGGATTTCGTGAGCGGACTGAAGTTTGCCAAGATATGGGGAAAGGCCGTCTACGACGGCCGGATGGTTCAGCGCGATTACGTCCTCCGGGACGGGGACATCGTGGAGATGCACATCTGAAAAAACCTGGAATTTCCGGCCGGCCGGCCATCGGGAAACTGGCCCGCCCATCGGCGGAAAGTGCGGTTTTTTTTCGGCACCCCCCGAAATTGCGCTCATAGAGCCATTCTCGTGAATTGACTAAATTCCCAAAAGGTCTTAACTTTTCTAAACAAATGGTCTATAATGATTCTTTTGCCGATCTCCGTGGTGACGGGATGGCGAGAGTCAGGAAGTGAGTTTTAAGGGGCGTAAAAGCTTGACGGAGGGGTATTGCCTGCCGAAACCGTCCGGCTCCCCTGCAGGAGGAGTTTCTTATGAAGGCGTATTCGTCGGAAAAGTGCCTTCCCTTTGAATATTACTTCAAAGGGAAGAATTTGCAAGGAGATTATAAGAACCTCATCGCGGACGCGCCCGTGGACGAGGAGGACTACAAGGACGCCGGGATCGTTCTCGACGATACCCTGGACGTGGACCGGGACGCCTCCGAATTCGAGCCGGACAAGGAAACCGCCGCGCTCCCCGAAGACACGGACGAGGAAGACGATCTTCACTCCCTCGGGCCTTCGCAGGCCGAAGCCGCCGGAGAATTCGACGAAGACCATGTCACGTGCTACCTGAAAGAAGTTTCGAGCTATCCGCTGCTCTCCCAGGAACGGGAAATGGAACTCGCCCAGTCCATCCGAGAGGGGCAGGAACAGCTCGTGTCCATGATCGAAGAGTTTGCCGGAGAGGAAAGGATCGTCCAGGACATCCACCAGAAGGTGCAGAAGCTCCTGACCCACGAGAAGGCGTTCCCGGGAGTCAGGGACAAGATCCTCAAGGTGATCGTCAGGACCCTGGAGCGCGCCCGGGAAGACCATCCCCAAAACCGGCTCTTTTCGGATATGCTCCGCCGCGTGCAGGCCATCATGAACGCCATCGACTTCGCGAAGCAGGAGATGGTCAAGGCCAACCTGCGCCTCGTGCTGAGCATCGCCAAGCGCTACCGCGGCCGCGGCATGAGCTTCGACGACCTGATCCAGGAAGGCAACCTCGGGCTGCTGAAAGCCGTGGGACGCTTCGACCACACCAAGGGCAACCGGTTCAGCACCTATGCCACGTGGTGGGTGCGGCAAAGCATCATCCGGGGCATCTACGACAAGACGCGCACCATCCGGCTCCCCGTGCATTTCATCGAACTCAAGAACCTCTTCTTCAAGGTCTACTACGAACTGCTGAAGGAACTCGGGCGCGAGCCGAAGCCGCAGGAAATCGCCGACCGGGCCAAACTGCCCCTGGAAAAGGTCCAGATGGTCCTCACCATAGCCGCGCAGCCCATCTCCCTGGAAACCCCCGTGGGAGAGGACGAGCAGCGACTCGGAGACTTCCTCGAGGACGATCGGGCCGCATCGCCCATGGAGGAATGTTCCGACCGGGAACTGGCCGAGATGACGCGTGAACTCCTGTCCAGCCTGCAGCCGCGCGAGGAGAAGATCCTGCGCCTGCGCTTCGGCCTGGACGGTCAGCCGGCCGAAACCCTCGAGAAGATAGGGCAGAGCTTCAAGGTGTCG
>JAJFUA010000392.1 GCA_021372635.1 Desulfobacteraceae bacterium
ATGCAAGAGTTGATCAAGCGTGTTGAAGCCACGCGTCCCGCACGGGTGGAGAGAGCGCGGCGCGGTGAGAATTTCCCCGCTTTGAGCCTGGAAGAGCGGGCCGTGGTGCTGGAAAAGTTCCATCCCGACTACCAGAAGGAAGGCCGCAGGGCCATCAAGGTCGGCCCCGACAAGGGTCTCGTGGTTCCCGAAGAAATTGCGTCCATGCTGGAATCCCGTTCGCTGCTCCGCCCCGGCAAAGTGGACTTGAGCAAGCCGGATTTCGACACCGACGTTCTGATCATCGGCGCGGGCGGCGGCGGCAGTTCCGCGGCCCTCATGGCATCCCAGGCGGGTGCGCGGGTCATCATGACCACCAAGCTGCGCCATGGCGACGCCAACACCATGATGGCCGAAGGCGGCATCCAGGCAGCCGTGCAGGAGAGCGATTCTCCGTTCTATCATTACCTGGACACCATCGGCGGCGGTCACTTCACCAACCAACCCGACCTCGTCGCGGCCCTGGCCCATGACGCGCCTCTTTCCATCGCCTGGCTGGAATCTCTCGGCATGATCTTCAACAAGTATCCCGACGGACGGCTCATGTCGCGCCATTTCGGCGGCTCGTGCCGCAAGCGCATGAACTCCTCGGGCGACATGACCGGCGCCGAAATCATGCGCGTCCTGCGCGACGAAGTCCGCAACCGCCGCGACCGGATCACCGTCCTCGAGTTCTGCCCCGCCGTCGAACTGCTTCTGGATGAGACGGGCAAATGTGGCGGCGCCATCCTGTACAACATGGAAACCCGGGAGTTCTTCATCGCCCGCGCCAAGGCGGTGGTCGTGGCCACCGGCGGCAACGGCCGGCTGCACATCAAGGGTTTTGCGACGACGAACCACTACGGCGCCACCATGGACGGAGTGGTCATGTGCTATCGCGCGGGCGTGGGCACCACCTGCCTGCCCTCCACGCAGTACCATCCCACCGGCGTCGCCTACCCCGAACAAAACGTCGGCCTCCTGATCACGGAAAAAGTCCGCGGCCTGGGCGCTCACGTGCTGAACATCGAAGGCGAACAGTTCTGCTTCCCGCTCGAACCACGGGACGTCGAATCCGCGGAACTGATCAAGGAAGCCATCGAAGTGGGCAAGGCGGTTCTGACCCCGACCGGCCGCTACGGCCTGTGGCTCGATTCCCCCATGATCGACCTGCTGCACGGCGAAGGGACGGTCCGCAAGGAACTCCCGGCGAAGTTCATCCAGTTTGCACGCCACGGGATCGACATCAGCAAGGAACCGATGCTCGTCTACCCGACACTGCACTATCAGAACGGCGGCATCGCGATCAACGCCAACTGCGAAACCGTCGTTCCGGGCCTGTTCAGCGCGGGGGAATGCACCGGCGGCGTCCACGGGGAAAACCGCCTCATGGGCAACAGCCTCCAGGACGTCATCACCTTCGGCCGCCGCGCCGGCGTCAGCGCCGCCTCCTATGTGAACAACGGCGTCGAAGTGAAGAAACTCACCCTCGACCACGTGGCGAAATATGAGAAGGAACTGGCCGAGACAGGCATCGAGAACCCGATGATCGCTCCCATCCTGCTGCCCGACTATGCGACGGACGAAGTGGCCGCCCGCCGCATGATGGACGCCAAGATGGAAAGCGAATAAGTGAATTGGTTTCAGACTGAAAAGGGGTGTTCCCTCCCCGGGGAGCATCCCTTTTTCTATTGATCGATGTTTCTCGCTCGGGGGCTTTCATGGCACTGCTCTCGTGCGGTGCATCCCTTCCGCGGCGAAGTGCGGTCCGGAAAGACGAACCTGCCCCGCCCGGAAATCCCCAAACTTCCGGAAGTCCGGCGATCAGCTGAGATAGAGCGCCATGAGCGCAGTGACCAGCGTGGTCAGGGTGGCGATGACGAAAGCGGTTCGGATGACCTGGCTTTCGATTCCCAGGGCGTCGATGGTCGCCGCCGCGTTCTGCAGCTTCGCCGGGGAGATGACGCTCGCCAGCCCGCCCCCGATGGCCGTGACCGCGGTTACGATCTGCGTGTCCACGTTCAGAAGCTTTGACGTCATGAGGTGGTAGTCGGTGAACATCGCGATCGTGGATGCTTCGCTGCCGCTCAGAAAACCGCCGAAAAGCCCCAGGAACGCACTGATGAAGGGATAGAGGGAGCTGAACGCCATGGCCGATCCCTGTGCGAGGACCGAGATCATGTTCGTCGAGGGGTCGACGACCTTCCATACCGTTCCCAGGTTTTGCGTTCCCGAGATGTTCATCACGGCGGCGATGGCGAAAAAGACGGCGGCCGAAAAGGCCGGCCGCGGGAACCGGGCGTACCATTTCACCATGGTCGTGCGCATGGCGCTCGCGGTAGGCTTGAGGAACAGGGCCGCCGCGACGGTGCTGATGAGCACCCACGTGTAGGCGTTCCAGAGCATTCGGGTCTTGATGGTCTGGCCGGGTATAATGGACACGGGCATGGCGATTTTCGCGTAGAACAGGTCGAACCAGGGTGGATAGAAATTGATGATGAAAGAGGCCGCGATGAGAATGATCCAGGGCGACAGTGCCTTTGCAAGGGACATACTCTTTTCCGCTTCGAGATCTTCCTTCGTGAGCGCCGACCGGTCGATGATCGGTTTTCCGAGAATCTTCAGGTAAAGGAGCATCGCGATCATGGTGCAGGCCCCGGCGAAGACTCCCGTCAGAATGACCCCGGAAGCCAGCAGGGGAATATGGCTCATCAGCATGGCGACCCCGCCGTTGGTCAACCCGGCGATCATGCAGGGCAGGAATCCCTCCCTGACCAGTTTCCACTTTCCGACGATCCAGAGCATTCCAAAGCCGATGAAGACCGAAATGACCGGCAGAAACTTTGCGAAGACCTGAACGGATTGGACGAGGGACATGCCGTTGAGGTCGGAGTAGACGACCAGGGGCGCGCCGAGGAGGGCGAAGGTGCAGAGCGCGTCGTAACCGATGGCCGGAAGCGCCACGGAGACGTAGCTCGAATATCCCAGGGCGACCAGGATGGGGGGCAGGATGGATATGGGCGTCGCCCCGATGGATACCAGGAGCGTTCCGGCGCCCACGTTGATCAGCATGAGCTGCACCGACTTGTCGGCCAGGGCCAGGGTCTTCACGAAGACCGCGACCCTTCGGAGCGCTCCCGTGGCCTCCATGAAAGTGATCTGCAAAATGGACGTGACGACCATCAGGGAAATGGGGAAGGAAGCCACGATGCCGGCTGCGGAAGCTCTGAGGCCCACTTCCAGGGGGGTCTGGAAGAACATGCAGGCGATGGCCAGGGTCAGCACCCATCCGATGGTGCCACTCGAATCGGCGGCGAAGCGCATCCGCATCATCAGGAATACGATTGCGAAGATGGGAAGCAATATCAAAAAAGTGGATAAAAGCATAGGCTTGCGGGTCCCTCCGGGGAAAGCATGATCAAGGACTGGAACAGCTGTTCTTCTGCCGAATGTCGATTCCTGCTGGAAAAGGGATTCGAACGGAGTTCGGGAGGATGTTCGTCGTCGCATCCATCGAAGCCGAGCAAATGTACCAGACTTTGAGGATCAATCAAGGCTTATTCGGAAGATTTTCCGGGATTCGAGGCGCAGATCGGACCGGAACCGCTGGAGGGGTTTTTGCGTTTCCGAAGCATGGCACGGATGGCAGGCTGGTGCAAAAGGCTGGACCGTGGGGAATCTGCCGGCGGGATTCCGGCCCGGCCCTCCGGCGGATTCACGGAGGGCATGGAAAGGCGTTCTCCCGGAGGGGCTTCACACAAGCCTTTGGAAGGCCCGGTCCAGGTCCGTCCTGGGCAACGCCCCGCCTATCCGGTCCACCAGTCTGCCCCCTTTGTAGAGAAGAAGGGTGGGGACCGCCTGTATGCCGTATTGAGAAACTGTGAGAGGATTCTGGTCCAGAATCATCCTGGCGAATTTGATCTGCCCGGCGTAATCCCGGACCATCTGTTCCAGAACGGGCGTCAGCCTTCTGCAATGCCCGCACCATGGCGCCCAGACGTAGACGACGACCGGCCCAGGGAAAGGCAGGACTTCGCTCCCGAAGGCCTGGTCGCCGATATGGACGAAATGGCCGGGATAGGCCGCCGTTGTGGACAGCGCGTTCCTGCATCGCCCGCAGACGGGCATGTCTTTCATTCGGAGGGCGGGGACCCGGTTTTTCGCTCCGCAATTGTCGCACTTGATGAAATAGCTTTCCGAATCCACTGACATGGCACCCCGCGCTTCGCTCCCCGGTGTGCTGCCCCGGGCGTTCTCAGATGATCCGTTCCCTCCGCCGGCGGGCCTTTCGGGCGGTCTTCCTGCCTGTTTGGATAATCATGCGCCACACGCATTTCAAGGAGCCGGTCCGTTCTCCTGCGGGAGACAGCCCGGGATGCAGTTCTGAAGTCTGAAGTATGAGTTGATTTATGGCGTGCCGGGAACTTATAATCATGCGGATTGCTGCAATGAAATGGATTGCAGGCGGTGTGTTTTCCGCCCGAAGAGAGGAAGCGCCAATGGCTCGGATTGACGACTACCGCGAATCGTTCCGGATCGCCTCGGAGGAGCTGCAAAAGCTCGACGTCCGCCAGCGCGCGCGCGCCGCGGGAGCCGATTTGCTATCCTTCGGGGACGGTTCGGCCGGCATGCGGCTGCATTTCCTGGGTGAACTCTATCTCGTGCGGTTGGGGGACGGGGTTTCCATCAGCAAGGAGGGAAAGGACGACGAAGTACCGCTTCAGGAAAAGGTTCTGCTCAGCCATTACCTGCTTCACGTTACCGATACACCTTCCAGCGGAACTCCAATAACATATCGCCAGGTTCCCGACGGACATTTCTACTTCGAGGCTTTTCAGCGGAGGACTCGCGACCCTTTTCTTTCGACTTTCGGGGATAAACCGGAACTCTTTCTCCGTTGCGCGCGTGAGCTCGGCGGAATCCAGACAACCGCAGGCGACGCCGGGGCGACCTTCCAGGTGCTCCCCCGCATTTCCGTGCAACTGGTCCTCTGGGCGGGTGACGATGAGTTTCCTCCCGAAGCGAACATCCTCTTTGAAGACGGAATTCAGCAAAGCCTGTCCGCCGAAGATATCGCCGTGATGACCGGGATGCTGGTCTATCGGCTGATGGGAATCGCCCGGCGCCATCAATCCGAAAAATAAAAGAACCCGGTCTCCGGGTTTCCTTCCCGGCGGGTGCTCCGGTTATCCGGTCGTCACCCATGGAGGTTCATGCCGTGAAAATTGCTGTGAGCGGCAAGGGGGGAGTGGGGAAGACCACCCTGTCCGCCTTTCTTGTAAAGTGGTTTGCCGCACAGGGGAGGAAGGTCCTGGCCATCGACGCCGACCCGGACGCCAACCTCGGCAGCGGGCTCGGTCTTGCCGGCGCTTCGGAGATCGTTCCCATCGCAGGGATGAAGGAACTCGTCGCCGAAAGAACCGAGTCGACGCCGGGAGGTTTCGGCGGTTTCTTCAAGTTGAACCCCCAGGTGGACGATCTTCCGGAAAAACTTGCCGTCCCGTGTGGGGAACGCATCCGGCTGATGGTGATGGGCGGGGTGAAAAAAGGCGGCTCGGGGTGCGTTTGCCCTGAAAGCGTGCTTCTGAAGAACCTCGTGCAGCACCTGATCCTGCGGCGCGATGAAGTGGTCGTGATGGACATGGAGGCCGGTATCGAGCACCTCGGGCGGGGGACTTCAAAGGCCGTCGATTGCCTCGTCATCGTCGTGGAACCCGGCAGGCGGAGCGTCGAGACGGCGCTCCGGATACAGGAACTGGCCGGGGATATCGGCCTCAGACGCGCGGCTCTGGTGGGCAACAAGATTCGCGGCGCAGCCGACCGCGATTTCCTTGTAAAAAGCCTGCCGGGCTGGGTGTTCCTGGGATTTATCCCTTACGACGAGGAGATCGTCGAGGCAGACCTCAAGGGCACTTTCCCGGAGTCGCCTTCCGATGAGACGAGGGCCGGCTTCGAGGAGATCGCGCGGAACCTGGTCGATTTTGCAGAAGATACACTAATCCGGCCATAACGAGGAAGTATGAGTCCCATGATCGATGTTCAGAACCAGTCCGATCATCGCAACATCCATATCGACAAGGTCGGCGTCAAGGAGATCCGCTATCCGATCACCGTAATGGACAAGCACAACGGCCAGCAGAACACTGTAGCTTCCGTGGATATGTACGTGAACCTGCCCCGGGAGTTCAAGGGCACCCATATGAGCCGTTTTGTGGAGATTCTGAACGATTTTCACGGGAAGCTGGATATCCGGGAGTTTTCCCGCGTCCTCAGGGAGATGCAGGAAAGGCTTCAGTCCGAATCCGCGCACCTGGAGGTCCGGTTTCCGTATTTCGTCAGGAAGCTTTCCCCTATTACCGAGACGCCGGGACTCATGGAATACGGATGCCGCATGTGCGGGGCGATGGACCGGATGACCGGCTATGACCTGGTCCTGGAAGTCAATGTTCCCATCACGACGGTTTGCCCCTGTTCGAAGGAGATCAGCGAGCAGGGGGCGCACAACCAGCGAGGAATGGTCAACCTCGCGGTGCGGTTCAAACGGTTCATCTGGATCGAAGACCTGGTGCAGCTCGTAGAGCGGGCGGCGTCCTGCGAGGTCTATTCGATCCTGAAGCGGCCTGACGAAAAATTCGTTACCGAGAAGGCCTATGAAAACCCCAAGTTCGTGGAGGACGTGGTCCGCGATATCGCATGGGCATTGCAGCAGGATCGAAACGTGCTGTGGTTCAAAGTGGATGTGGAAAACTTCGAGTCCATTCACAACCACAGCGCCTATGCCAGTATCGAGCGTGCCCTGTGATGGTGCGGAGCATGGAATTCGGATCCTCCTTTGAAGCCATATGCAGGGCCATGGAAAGGCCCGGGTTCTACCGGCATCCCGTCCGGCGGCTGCAGCGCATCGACACGCACATTTCCACCGTGTTTCTTACGGGCGACTGGGTCTACAAGCTCAAGAAGCCCGTCGATTTCGGATTCCTCGATTTTCGGGAACTCGAGGCCCGGCGCCGTTTCTGCGAGCAGGAAGTCCGGCTGAACCAGCGTCTGAGCCGCGGGGTCTACGACGGAGTGGTCGAGATCCGGCTGGACGATTCCGGTGCGCTTTCCCTCGGGGGCCCGGGAGAGGTCGTGGAGTATGCGGTCCGCATGCGCCAGCTGCCCCGGAGCGCCAACCTCGTTCCGCTCCTGGAAAACCGGAAAGTGGCCGGTGCGGAGATGCAAACCCTGGGGGAGAAGCTCGCCGCCTTTTACGCGCTCAGCCGGCGCAACCCGGAAATCGACCGCTACGGGAGCCCGGAGGTCGTGGGGTTCAACACGGAAGAGAATTTCCGGCAGGTCGCGCCGTTCGTCGGGAACTGGGTGGAAGCCGAACGATGGGAGTTTATCCGGGAAGTCAGTCGCACCTTTTTCAGCAACCATCGGGAGCTGTTCGAGCGGCGCGTTCTCGAAGGGCGCATCCGGGACGGTCACGGGGACCTGCGGGCCGAGCACATCTACTTCGACCGTGGCGTCCAGATCATCGACTGCATCGAATTCAACGACCGGTTCCGCTACGGCGACGCCGCGGCCGATCTGGCTTTCCTGCATATGGACCTGGAGCGCATGGGCAGGTCCGACCTGAGCGGTGCGCTCCTGGCCGCCTACGTGGGAAAATCGGAGGACGGCGGGCTTTATGCGCTGATCGATTTCTACGCGGCATACCGGTCCATCGTGAAGCTGAAAGTGGCCTGCCTTCGGTCGACGGAAACGGACAGCGAGGAGGAATTGAGAGATCTGAGGAGCGCCGTTGCGGAATATCTCGGACATGCGTACCGCTATGCGGTCCAGTTCGGCCGGCCGGCCCTGTGGGTCTTCTGCGGCCTGCCCGCTTCGGGAAAATCGTACCTGGCCGAAGAGACGGCGCGCGCCCTTTCTCTGCGGCTCTTCCAGTCCGATCGCATTCGCAAGGAACTGGCGGGATTGCCCGAAGACCGCGAAGAGGTGGTTCCCTACAACCGGGGGCTGTACCGCCAGGAACTTCGCGGCAGGGTCTACGGCCACATGCTCGCTCTTGCCCAGGAGCAGTTGAAGAACGGGCGTTCCGCGGCCCTGGACGCGAGCTTCTCCCGCCGCAGGTGGCGGGAGGAAGCTTCACGCCTTGCGGCGGACCTGGATACGAACGTGTTTTTCATCGAGTGCATTTGCAGCGAAGAGCGGCTGCGGGAGCGGCTGGCGGCGAGAGAAACAGGCCACGGCGCCTCCGATGCGCGTTTGCAGCATCTGCCCAGAATGATCCGGGAGTTCGAACCCTTGGAGGAAGCATCCCCGGATGCCCGCCTGAAAATCGACACCGAAAGACCACGGTCCGAATCCATGGTGGAATTGCTCTCGGGGGCATACCGGCTCAAGCGCCTCCAGGTTGCTCGAAAACTCCAGGCCATGTAGCGAATCAGTCTTCAAGGGCCAGTTCGATCAGGCGGTCCAGCATGGTGCTGAACGACATGCCCGCCGCGGCGGCAGACTGGGGGAAAAGGCTGGTTGCGGTCATGCCCGGGATCGTGTTCGTTTCGAGTACGTAAGCCTCGTCGCCGGAAAGGATCAGGTCGGTCCGGGAGCAGCCGCGACAGCCGAGAGCCCGATGCGCCCGGATGCTGTATTCCTGGATCTTTGCGGTCATTTCGGGAGAAATCCTGGCGGGGCAGATTTCCCTGGATGCGCCCGGGGTGTACTTGGCCGTGTAGTCGAAGAATTCGTATCCTTCGCCGGGGATGATTTCGATGAGGGGAAGGGCTTCCAGTTCGTCGTTTCCGATCACGCCGCAGGTGATCTCGATTCCCGGAATGAAAGCTTCCGCCATGCACCTGCGGTCGAACTTCCAGCCCAGCTCGAGTGCCTTCAGAAGATCCCTTTCATTTCTTACGATCGTCAGGCCGACGCTCGATCCTTCATGTTCCGGCTTCACGACGAGGGGAAGCCCCAGGCGGGCCACGACGTCTCCCGCGTCCACGGGTTTCGTCCGGTCCAGGACCAGGTGGGGGGCTACGGGAAGGCCGTCCTGCAGGTAGAGTTGCTTGCTGATGATCTTGTTCATGGCCACTGCGCTGCCCAGGACCCCGCTGCCCTGGTATTTTATACCCAGGCAGTCGAGCAGCCCCTGGATCTTTCCGTCTTCTCCCCCGCGTCCATGGAGGATGATCAGCGCCACGTCGATTTTCCCGGCATCCATCATCAGCCTGGGCAGATCGTCACGCGGATCGTAGCGGGTAATCTCGTAGCGGTTCTTGTCCAGCGCCTGGAAGACCTGATTCCCGCTGTTCAGCGATACTTCCCGTTCCGCGGAATTGCCCCCGGCCAGCAAGGCCAGTCGAATCTTCTTCCGTTCCATATTCCCCCTTCTCCTTTCTTCAGTCGATGCTCTTCGTGGTTATGGCCATCAGGGCCGGCTCCGTGGGGCCTATCGCGAGATGCTCGAAGATTCTGCGCTCCAGTTCGGCATACTGGTTGATCTTTCCCATCAGGTATTTCCTGTGCTCCCGGTCCTTGCCATACCGTTCCACCAGGTCGGCAAAACGTTCCTGGATCGTGACGACCTGGTCGTGCTTCACCCGTTTGTCGGCGTAGTTGACCAGCACGGATTCGGTGATGGGGTTGTTGAGGCGGGCATCGTCCATGGTGACGTGGTCGCGTACGATGGGGGCCAGCAAGGGGTAGCCCCATGCCTCGAGCATGCTCGCGCCCAGGACGTTGTGGTGTTCCCCGGTCTCCAGGCTGCGGGGCTTTGCGATATCATGGAGCAGCGCGCCGGCCTCAACGAGTTGCAGGTTCAGTCGGATGCTGTTCTGATTCAGCAGGCGTGCCAGGTAAAGGGCAATTTCGGCCACCATCATGCTGTGCCTTCGAATGTGGGGAGGCATCAGGACCTGATCCATGCGGGCGAAACATTCTTGACGTGTCGGAATTCCGTTTTCCAAAATCGTATCCTTTCCAGACAAAACGTAGAGGTGAACAGTACCTCCACCATGCGTAACCATATTCCATACGGGCGGCACATGGCAAGGACCAAGCAACGGAAGGGGTGGGTCGTCCCGCGGGTGAAATAATCCTTTAGCGTGAAATTTTTCCCGTCTCCACAATCCCGCCCTGCTATTCGGATGGCGGTGCACGCGGTATGCTTGCGGGGCTGAAGTCACGAATTTTTAAGAAAAGCGGAGAAAATGGAAGTTCGATCTATAAGGTTTCGGAGAACCGTCAAATCAAATGATGGTAAGTGTTTGATTTTGTGGTGAATCTTTTTCTGGGTAAAAACGGTTGACTGTCAACGGCTTAGGGCTCTCTCACTTCTAACATCCGTTTATCGTGATGGAATTCAATTTATGAGGGGTTGACGATGATCTTCCCAGGATGTCGAAAGATCAGCTTTGACCGGATCTCGTTTCCCCGCTAGATATACCCCCATAAAAAATGCTGGGGGTTCAACTCTGATTTTGCGCAAAAACGAGTGACTTCCGGCAAAATCACTCATTTTTTTAATTTCTCAATATAATACTCTATGTTTTATAGCGTTGGCGCCGGATAGGTGACTTTTCGCGTGTTCTTATGCGCGCCTCGATCTCGAGGATATCCGGTATTTGTTGACCATACGGGGCGTTGTTTATGGAACAGGAATGGCAGGAAATTAAGAAAAAACTTCAAAGAACCCTTTCCAGAGGGCAATACGACCTTTGGGTTTCCACGATCGATTTTCTTGGGACCAAGGAAGGGAGCTTGCGCCTGGGCTGTACGAGCCGCTTCCATATTCAATGGCTGCGGGAAAAACTGGAGGAAAAGCTGCTGGGTATAGTCAAGCAGCATTTTCCCGACATCCAGAACGTCGAATACCAGATCGTCCAGAACGATCAGCCTGCAAAAAAAGATGAAAAACCGCAGGAAGGGCTGACGCAACTCGACTTCAACGGCTTAGTCAAGCGCGCCTGCTTCAACCCCCGTTTCACCTTCGACCAGTTCGTGGTCGGACAATGCAACCAGTTTGCCTATGCCTCGGCAATGGCCATGGCCGGAGATCAGAGGCTGTTCAACCAGTCCGTTTATCTCCTGTCGGACACAGGGCTGGGGAAGAGCCATCTTTCGCATGCGGTGGGCAACTATCTTCTGGCCAGCAAACCGAACCTGCGCGTTCAGTATGTCACGACCGAACAGTTTGCCAACGAGATGATTTTCGCCCTGAAGCACGGCAACATCGAGGCTTTCAAGAACAAGTTCCGGGCGGGATGCGACGTGCTGCTCCTGGAGCGCATCGAGTTCCTGAGCGGCAAGGACAAGGTTCAGAAGGAACTGGTCTACACGCTGGACGAACTGATGGACCGCGGCAAGAAGGTCCTGTGCACCGGCAACGCCTACCCGAGGGATATTCCGAAGCTGAACGTCGAATTGCAGTCGCGGCTCGGGGGAATCCTGATCGCTCCCTTGGAGCGGCCGGACTTCAAGACCCGGATGGAAATCATCAAGCGGAAGGTTTTCAACGAAAACATCCACCTGCCGGGGGACGTCATCGAATACCTGGCGGACAAGATCACCGGTGACATACGGCAGCTCGAGAGCTGTCTCGTGGGCATGATCGCCAAGACCAGCATACTCGGGATCCCCATTTCGCTGCAGCTTGCCAGGGAAGTCACCCAGACCATGCTGGACCACCTGCCGAAGATCACCATCGACCACATTCAGCGGGTTCTGTGCTCAAGCTTTCAGATATCCGTGGAAGATCTGGTTTCTCCTTCCAGGCGCAAGGAAATTGCCATGGCCCGGAAGATCGGGATGTTCCTGTGCCGGCAGTACACGACCGAGTCCCTCTCCTCCATCGGGAAGGCGTTCAAGAGAAGCCACAGCTCCGTCCTCTACGCAGTGAACGGACTGGGGAAGGACATCGAGGCGAAAAACAGCAAGCTCAAGCGCCAGGTGGAATATGTCAGCCACCGGCTGGAGACGAGCTGTCTTACCGTATAGAGCAGATGTCCTGCTGCAACTGCCTGGAAACACGCTGAACGAGCCCGCTCATGGCCCGGGCGAATGTTTCCGGGTTGAGTTCGGGGATGAACTCGCTCTCAAACTGGTAGTGCTTTCGGAGCAGCACCGCACGTTTTGGCTTTTCTTTCCAGAGACTCACTTCCAGTTCGATCACCGCTCGCCCCTTGGAACCGAGGTCTTCCCATCCGAAGCGGAAAATATGGCCGCTCATTTCGTCTTGAGCGGTGTAGGGATCTCCGGCCGAAACCGTCTTGGAGAACATGTGGCTCAGGGAGATGTCGCGGAGAAGAATGTCTGCGACCATATCTCCCGGGGGGGCCACCCATTGGTGCCGTGAGGAGTAGGACACCTTCTGTGAAGGGTTCGTGATGACCATCTGCGCCCGGTTGTATGGGGCGGACGCCGTGAAGGACCAGACCCGCAATCCGTCCTCCGAGTCGCTTCGGGAGCAGGGTGAAGCCTCGTACGCGTAGTCCAGTCCATAGTATTCGGGAGGGCGGGTCGAAGTCAGCGAACCGAAGCAGGCGGTCAGGGCCAGCACGAGAAATGCGGCTGCGGCCGCATTTCGAAACATCGTCGTGGTCATTGTCGTTTCCTCTCGAAGGGATCGGGTTCTCCGGGTGACAGCAGAAGCTGGTTGGGTTTTTCTTTTATCGCCTGCATGAGGGAATTCAGCTGCGTGAGCAGAAGCTTCAACTGTTGAAGATTCTGTTGAAAGAGCGTGTTGGATTCGCCGAGTTGCGTCTCGATGCTGGAAAAGGCGGACTGACCGGTCTTGATCGCCGAATCCCAGCGATCCACCATGTTTGAAAGGGAACCCGGGGGAAGGGTGTTGATCTGTTTCGAGAGGGCTTCGGAAGCCTGCCTGCTGGCTTCCAGCGTACTTGCAAGGTCGGTGAACCCCTTTTTCATGCCCTTGTCGGTGGTCGCCCTGGCCAGCCGGGTCGTGAATTCCGCCGTTCCCTGAACCGTCTGCCTCATGGCGGTGACCGTGGCCTTCCACTCTTCGGGGTCTATGGCCTCATTGATGTGCGCCACGAAGGTGTTGACCAGGTCGGCCGTCTTCGTCCAGTTTTCCGTCAGCGACTTGAGGTCGAGATCGTTGAGCTTGTCGTACATGGCCTGAAGGGCGTACTTGAGTTTCACGATCTCCGAAGGATACGACCGGATGACGGGATGCTTCGGGGTGAAGGCGATCTGGGGAGTCATCCTGGCCAGGTCTTCGGGGGCCGTGTCGATTTCCAGGTAGCGCATGCCCGTAAGGCCCTGGTCGCGCAACTGAATGGCCAGCGAATCGGTGACTTTGAAGTCGGACTGCAGCTTCATGGCGACCTGGATGAGCTTTCCGTCCGGGGCCAGTTCCACCGAGGCGACCCGCCCCACGGCGACCCCCCTGTAGTTGATCGTGGCATCCTTCTGAAGTCCCCGGACCGATTCGTCGAAATAGCTGACGTACGTCCGGGTGTTCTCAAAAAGGTGAGACGTCCCGAGCCAGATCACCGCCGCGACGCCGATGGCCCCGCATATGAGGATGAACAGCCCGAGTTTGAAGGGACTGACTTTACGAGACAAGGTTTGGTCCTCCATTCTCCTAAGAATTCGGCAGCGCCTCTCGATGGAAGAAGGCATGCACGCGCGGGTCTTCGCTCCCGCTCTTCAACTCCTGCGGCGTCCCGATGGCGATGATGCCCCGGGCCGACCGGTCGAGCATGATGCAGCGGTGCGAAATCGTCTCGATACTCGCCAGTTCGTGGGTAACCACGATCATGGTGATTCCCAGCGAGTGATTGAGTTCCAGGAGCAACTCGTCCATTTCGGCGGAAGTGACCGGATCGAGCCCCGCGGAAGGTTCGTCGCAAAAGAGGACTTCGGGGTCCAGGGCGATGGCGCGCGCCAGTCCCGCCCGCTTCTTCATGCCGCCGCTCAACTCCGAAGGGAGATAATCGGCGAAGCCGCTCAGTTTGACCATATCGAGCTTCATGCGCACGATGTCCGCGATCAGATCTCCCGGGAGCCCGGAAAATTCCTCGATGGGCAGGGCGACGTTTTCGGCGAGGGTAAGGGAACCGATCAGGGCGCCCGACTGAAAAAGCACGCCGATGTTTCGCCTCGCGGCGGCCAGGTCGTCTGCATGGCCCGGGCTGGAGACGTCTTTGCCCCCGATGAGGATACGCCCTCTGCTGGGGGGCAGGAGCCCGATCAGGCCCTTGAGAAGAGTGCTCTTGCCGCAGCCGCTGCCTCCCAGTATGGTGACAATCTCGCCATGGTGGATGCAAAAGTTCACATCCTTCAAAATGGGGTTTGCTCCGTAGCCCAGGACGAGGTCTTCGGCGCAAACCATATCCACGGGAGATGGCTTTTCCGGGGATTCGTTCATATCTGCCGTCGCATCCGTTTCACCTGTCAGATCTACCAGCCGATCGCATGAAATAGAACCGTAAATATGGCGTCGGCGAAAATTACGGCAAGGATGGAACTGACCACCGCCGATGTCGTCTGCCTTCCGACGCTGTCCGCGCCGGTCCTGGTCTGAAGCCCCCGCAGGCACCCGATGAGCGCGATGAGAATGGAGAACACCAAGCTTTTGATGATGCCCGAGGCGACATCGATCATGGAAAGAGCCTGGTAGGTTTCGTCCAGAAAGCTGTACGCCGTCAGATCCAGGCTCGTGATTCCCACCACGACGCCGCCGAGGATCCCCGAAACATTTGCCCAGAGGGTGAGCAGCGGACCGCAGACGGCCAGGGCGAAGACCTTCGGGAGAACGAGAAACCGCGTGATGTCGAACCCCATCACGACCAGTGCGTCCACCTCT
>JAJFUA010000401.1 GCA_021372635.1 Desulfobacteraceae bacterium
AACGCGCCGGCCTGTCTTGATTCGTGCGCCCGGCAGGGCGCACAAACGACAAAAGCCAGAGGGGTTAGCCTCTGGCTTCTATCGTGACCTCTTCTTTCAAAGAGGTTTTTGTCTGGCGGGGTCGAAGGGACTTGAACCCTCGGCCTCCGGCGTGACAGGCCGGCGTTATAACCAACTTAACTACGACCCCGCATTTTATTGGTGGGCGGAACAGGGCTCGAACCTGTGACCCTCGGCTTGTAAGGCCGATGCTCTCCCAGCTGAGCTACCCGCCCTTGTGGCACCCGACTGGGTCAGGTACTGCGCCTCCGCGCCCAACGAGTGCATATGTACCCGATCGGCCCTTCGGTGTCAAGGTTTTTTTCCGGACTCTCAATGCGCCCGGATTTCGTCCACCGGCGGTTCTTTGGGCTCGAATATCACCGGCTGCTGTTCCGCTTCCGGTTCTTTAAAGATTTCGCTGTCGTCCTTCACCGCCAGGGCCAGGCGCAGCACGTCATCCATGTGCTCGACCAGCTCCACGTTGATCTCTTCGAGGACCTTGGCCGGAATCTCTTTGACGTCCTTGGCGTTGTCCTTGGGGATCAGAACGGTCTTCAACAGCGCGCGGTGCGCCGCCAGGGTTTTTTCCTTCAGGCCGCCGATGGGGAGCACCCTGCCGCGCAGAGTGATTTCACCGGTCATGGCCACGTCGCTTCGCACGGGAATGCGTGTCAGGGCCGACACGATGGACGTCGCCATGGTGATGCCCGCCGACGGTCCGTCCTTGGGAATCGCCCCTTCCGGCACGTGCACGTGGATATCGTAGTTCTGGTAGAAATCGGGAGCGATGCCCAGCCGCGAAGCCCGGGACCGCACGTAGCTCAGGGCGGCCTGGGCCGATTCCTGCATCACTTCGCCCAGCTTTCCGGTAATCGTGACTTTTCCCTTGCCGGGCATGATCACGGTTTCGATCCCGAGGATCTCGCCTCCGAATTCCGTCCATGCCAGCCCGATGGCCAGCCCGATTTCGTCCTTCTCCTCGGCGCGGCCGTACCGGAACTTCGTGGTGCCGAGGTATTCCTGAATCAGTTCCTCGGTGAGTTCCACGCGGGTGTCGGCACCGTGGCGGACCACTTCCTTGGCCACCTTGCGGCACACGGAGGCGATTTCCCTCTCCAGGTTGCGCACCCCCGCCTCTTTGGTGTAGTGGCGGATGATGTAGAGGAGCATCTCGTCGGAGAAGGCCACGTTTTCCGGCACCAGCCCGTTCGCCTTGCTCTGCTTCCTCACGAGGAAGTTCCGGGCGATGTTGAGCTTGTCGAGTTCGGTATATCCCGCGATCTGGATGATCTCCATCCGGTCCCGCAATGGAGGAGGGATGGAGTGCAGGTTGTTCGCCGTGGTGATGAAGAACACCTCCGACAGGTCGTAGTCCAGATCAAGGTAATGATCGTTGAACGCGAAATTCTGCTCGGGGTCCAGGACTTCCAGCAGGGCAGCGGAAGGGTCGCCCCGGAAATCCATGCTCATCTTGTCGATTTCGTCCAGGCAGAAGACCGGGTTGCTGCTCTTGACCTTCCGCAGGCTCTGGATGATCTTGCCGGGCATGGCGCCGATGTAGGTGCGCCGGTGCCCCCGGATTTCGGCCTCGTCGCGGACGCCACCCAGGGAGAGCCGGATGAAATTCCGGTTCATGGACCGGGCGATGGACTTGGCCAGCGAGGTCTTGCCGACCCCGGGAGGACCCACGAGGCAGAGGATGGGGCCCTTGATCTTCTTCACCAGGGCCTGTACCGCGAGGTACTCCAGGATGCGCTCCTTCGGCTTTTCCAGCCCGTAGTGATCTTCGTCCAGGATGGCCGTCGCCGCGTCGATGTCGATCTTGTCCCGTGTCTTGTCGAACCAGGGCAGGGAGAGTATCCAGTCGATATAATTGCGCACCACGGTCGCCTCGGCGCTCATGGGCGACATGAGCTTGAGCTTCTTGAATTCGCCGCGGACCTTGGCGGAAGCTTCCTGGGAGAGCTTCTTGCGCTTGATGCGCTTTTCGAGTTCCTCGAGTTCGGACTTGAAGTCGTCCTTCTCGCCCATTTCCTTCTGGATCGCGCGCATCTGCTCGTTCAGGTAGTACTCGCGCTGGGTCTTTTCCATCTGCTTCTTG
>JAJFUA010000413.1 GCA_021372635.1 Desulfobacteraceae bacterium
TGTTAATTTCTACAAACTTCCCGAGAGGGAAACCGCAAGGAGAGAATGATAGGCATGCCCAAAGAGGACGCCATTGAAGTTGAAGGCACTGTGGTAGAGACCCTTCCCAACGCCATGTTCCGAGTCGAACTGCCCAACGGGCATCGGATTCTGGCCCATATTTCCGGCAAAATGCGCATGCACTTCATCCGTATCCTGCCTGGCGATAAGGTTACTGTGGAACTCTCCCCTTATGACCTCAATCGCGGCCGTATCACGTACAGATCCAAATCCTGAAGGCTCCTTGCCGCTGTTTTGCAGAAAGGGAGAAGATTGCATGAAAGTGCGAGCATCCGTGAAACGTATTTGTCGAAAGTGTAAGATCATTCGCCGCCATGGTACGGTGCGCGTAATTTGTGATAACCCCAGGCATAAGCAACGACAAGGTTGATGGGAGGAACGGGCATTGGCACGCATCGCAGGCATTGACCTACCCAAAAATAAGCGGATCGAGATCGCTCTGACGTACATCTACGGCATCGGTCGGTCCACGGCACAAAAAATACTGGAACAGTCCGGCGTCTCTGCGGACACCAAGAGCGACGACCTCACGGAAATCCAGATCAACGCCATCCGGCAGGTCATCGACGCCCACTATAAAGTGGAAGGCGACCTGCGTACAGAGGTGTCCATGAGCATCAAGCGCCTCATGGATCTGGGTTGCTACCGCGGGCTCCGCCATCGCCGAGGTCTCCCCGTTCGCGGCCAGAGGACTCACACCAACGCGCGCACGCGCAAGGGACCACGCCGCTCTGTAATGGGCAAGCGCAAAAAGGCATAGGATAACACGGAGGAATCATGGCAAGGGAAAAGGCTGCCGCCACGCGCAAGAAGAAAGAGCGTAAGAACATCCTCAACGGGATCGCTCACATACGTTCCACTTTCAACAATACGATCGTAACGATCACCGACGCCAGTGGGAACGCTATTTCGTGGTCGAGCGCCGGAAGCCAGGGCTTCAAGGGCTCGCGCAAGAGCACTCCCTTCGCGGCTCAGGTCGCTGCCGAAATCGCAGGCAAGAAAGCGATGGAGCACGGGGTTCAAAATATCGAGGTCTACGTCAAGGGCCCCGGATCCGGCCGGGAAGCCGCCTTGCGCGCTCTTCAGGCAGCAGGCTTCAACATTACCGTCATCAAGGATGTGACCCCTATTCCTCATAACGGCTGCCGGCCTCCCAAACGCCGCCGCGTCTAGCGAGATTCGCCGCGCCCGCGCCGCGACGCACGGCGCGCTATTTACAAACAGGAGGATTTGACCTTGGCCCGATATACCGAATCCAGTTGCCGGCTGTGCCGGCGTGAAACCATGAAGCTGTACCTTAAAGGCGATCGCTGCTACTCGGACAAGTGCGCCGTTGAACGACGCAACTATCCACCCGGACAGCACGGTCAGAACCGGGGCAAATTCTCCGACTACGGGCTTCAGCTTCGTGAAAAGCAGAAGATCAAGCGCATGTACGGCCTCGTCGAGAAGCAGTTCAAAGCCTACTTCAAGGAAGCCGACCGCCAGAAAGGCGTGACCGGCACCAACTTTCTCGTGCTTCTCGAACGGCGCCTCGACAACGCGGTCTACCGCTTCGGCTTTGCCAATTCCCGTGGACAGGCCCGCCAACTGGTCCGCCACAACCACTTTCTGGTCAACGGCAGGAAGGTGAACATCCCCTCCTACCTGCTTCGGCCCGGGGACAAAGTGGCGGTCGTCGAAGGCAGCAGGCAGATCGCGGGCATCACCGACGCGATGGAGGCCATGCCTCGCAGAGGCCTGCCTGCATGGCTCGACATGGACAAGACGAAGTTCGAAGGGACCTTCAGGACCCTTCCCACCAGAGAAGAGATGAACCTGCCGGTACAGGAACAACTGGTCGTTGAATTCTACTCCAAGTAGACCCGGGTTCATGGGCAGGGGCTTACCGTATTTCTTTTTTTAGAACTGTCGGTTCCCTATCCGATAGCCCCCTTCATCAACAAGGGGGCTATTTCTACGGTGACATCTCTTGACGAGGAAAGATTATGCAAAGGAACTGGCGCGAACTGATTAAACCAAAGCGATTGGAAGTCGAAACGGATGCCCGCCCCGACCTCTATGCCAAGTTCGTGTGCGAACCGCTGGAGAGGGGCTTTGGGGTTACGTTGGGGAATGCACTGCGGCGCATTCTGCTTTCTTCGCTTCAAGGTTCGGCCATCGTGAGTGTCAAGATCGATGGCGTTCTGCACGAATTTTCCACTATTCCCGGTGTCCTTGAAGATGTTACCGATGTCGTTCTGAATCTTAAAGAAGTCCGCCTGAAAATGCAGGGCGAGATCCCTCGGCAGATCCTCATAGAAAAAGACGGCGAAGGTAACGTGACCGCGGGGGCCATTCAGGGCGGCGGGCATGTGGATGTTCTCAACCCGGAGCAGCATATCTGCACCCTGGCTAAGGACGCCAAGCTGCGCATGGAACTCGTGGTGAAGCAGGGCAAGGGCTACGTGCCCGCCGACCGGAACACCGACGAGAACCAGCCCATCGGAACCATTCCGATCGACGCCATTTTTTCTCCCGTCCGCAAGGTGAACTACACGGTTACGCAGGCACGCGTCGGACAGATCACGGACTATGACAAGCTCACCATGGAAATCTGGACCGATGGGAGCGTCAAGCCCGAGGACGCTCTCGCCTACGCCGCGAAGATTCTCAAGGACCAGCTCACCATTTTCATCAACTTCGAGGAAGAATCCGAATCGTCCGAAGAAGAGATCCGGTCTGAGCCCTCTTTTAACGACAATCTGTTTCGCAGCGTCGATGAACTCGAACTCTCCGTCCGGTCTGCCAACTGCCTCAAGAATGCGGACATCCGCTACATCGGAGAGCTTGTTCAGAAGAGTGAAGCGGAAATGCTCAAGACCAAGAATTTCGGACGCAAGTCCCTCAACGAGATCAAGGAAATTCTTTCCGAGATGGGACTGTCGCTGGGGATGAAGCTGGATAATTTCCCAAGCCGCGACGAAATCGAAGATAGAAGAAAGGAACAGGAATAAGCCATGCGACACGGAGTTTCCGGTAGAAAGTTGAACATGACGACAAGCCGCCGCTTGGCCGTGTTCCGGAATATGGTCACCTCGCTGCTCGAGCACGAACGGATCTTCACGACCGTCCCCAGGGCCAAGGAACTGCGGCGCTGGTCCGACTGGATGATCACGCTCGCCAAGCGCGGCGACCTGCACGCCCGCCGCCAGGCGTTTACCGTCATCCGCGACAAGGGCACCGTGCACAAGCTTTTCACCGAACTCGGCCCGAGATATCAAAACCGCCAGGGCGGGTACACTCGCCTGGTTAAAGTGGGGTTCCGCCGCGGGGACGCCTCCCCCATGTGCATCGTGGAACTGGTTGTGGACGCAGTCGCCGGCAAGAAGAAGGCTCCCGCGCCCGCCCCCAAGGAAGCCGCTGAAACCACGACTCCCGCAACGGAGCAGACTGCCGAAGCTGCGGAGTAGGCTCACGCCCTTCGGCGGACGTCTCCCGGCGTTCGACATGATCAAGTCACAAAAAAAGACCCGGTTTTTACACCGGGTCTTTTTTTGTGTTCTTTGCCCGCTGCCGCCAGCCCCTCTCTACATCGGTTCCTCTTCCTTCTGCGTGTAGTGGGGGCATTCCCTGCAGGTGAATCCGGCCCACATTCCCTTGGCGGCCTTGTCCAGGCACCCGTCGTAATGCTGGCAGGCAAAATTGCGCACGCCCTTCCCTTCCTTGCACATGGAGGGACAGGGCACGGCCTTCCCGTTCTTCTCCTGGTGAACCGCATGGCCACGAGGAATTCGTTCTTTCGGCATGCTGCGTGTCTCCTTTCGAGAGGACCACTATCAAGGAGCTGTATTTCTCCGAACAGTCTCAGCCCTTCGCCTGCAAACCGCACGGGAGGTGCCGGGTGCATCCGGCATGAAACGGGCAATTCCCCGGGAACGTACGGTCATCCCTGCCGCGCGCCCGCTCCGGGATAGCGCCATCCCTCGGGACACAGGGCTGTCTTAGCCTGGTTCGTACTAACTGTAAACATTACAATCCTGGAAATCAAATGATTTGCTGAAATGAATAATATAGCTCCTGGTCAGCCCCGTTGCAACCTTCACGACATCGCTCTACTGCTTTTTCCGTCCGTCCCCGCACTGCAGGCGGACGGACGAACGGCAATCGGCTTCGGTCCTGAAATCGGTCCGGCGGCTCGCTCTCCCCGGCGCAATCCGTTTGCCTGGGCGTCGCGAAAATGATACGTATCTTTTTCGGCGGCGGCCGGGCAAATTCGCCGCCTTCCTTTTTCAAACCAAGCCGCCCCTGCCCTGCCTTCTTTCCGGGCTGCTTCGCCATCGCAGGGCAACGAAAGGACAATATGACGCAACTGGCCGCAGTGATCAGTCTCGGGTGCGCCAAAAACCTGGTTGACAGCGAGACCATGGTTCCTCAGATCACCCGCCTCGGCTATTCCATGACCGAAGACCCCGCCGGCGCTTCCCTCATTCTGGTCAATACCTGCGGATTTCTGGAATCTGCTGTGGAAGAGGCCGTCGAAACCATTCTCGATGCAGCGCGGTACAAAACCTCCGGGGCGTGCGAATGCCTCATAGCCACGGGCTGTATGGTCCAGCGGTACGGAAAGAAGCTTGCCTCCCTTTTGCCCGAAGTGGACCTTTTTCTCGGTACTTCCCATTACCACGAATTGGGGCGCATCCTGCAGGAACACTCGCGGGGCGGTGCAAAGCGCCTCTGGATCGGCACACCCCGGCACGTACCCACCGCCGACATGCCCCGGGCCCGCTCGACCGACTTCTTCTCCGCCTATCTGAAGATAGCGGAAGGGTGCAGCAATTCCTGCTCCTTCTGCGTCATTCCGAGACTGCGCGGCCCCTACCGCAGCAGGACGGTCGAGGATGTCGTGGCGGAGGCCGCCGTACTGGCCCGGGAAGGAGTCGTCGAAATCAACCTGATCGCCCAGGACATCACCGCATTCGGATCCGACAGGGGCGCGCCTGACGCGCTCCCTCGCCTCATCGAGGCACTCGACGGCGTCTCCGGCCTCTCCTGGGTCCGGCTTCTGTACGCCTATCCCGACCGCCTCGACGACGGCCTCCTGAACGCGATGGCACGGTCGAGCAAGGTCGTCCCCTACCTGGACATCCCGCTGCAGCATTGCGTTCCGGAAATACTCACGGCCATGCGCAGGCACGCACCGCTGCGAAGCGCCGAGGAATCGGTCGACGCGATCCGCTCCCGGATACCGGGAATCGCGCTGCGCACCTCCCTCATGGTCGGATTCCCGGGGGAGAGCGACGCGGATTTTGCCGCCCTGTGCGAATTCGTGCAGCGCACGCAGTTCGACCACCTGGGAGTCTTCGCCTTCTCCCCTGAACCGGGAGCGCGGGCGGCCAGGTTCCCGCGGCAGGTCGATCCGGCGGTCAAGGAGGAAAGGCGTGATATTCTCCTCGAAATCCAGCGAAAAAACTCTCGAAGCCGCCTCGAACGCATGGTGGGCAAAACATACCCCGTCCTCATCGAGGGGACGCACCCGGAAACCGACCTTCTTCTCGCGGGCCGCCTTGCGGTGCAGGCTCCCGAGGTCGACGGATCGGTCATCGTCACGAGCGGCACCTGCCAGCCCGGCCAGATCGTCTCCGCCCATATCACCGCTTCGCACGACTACGACCTGGAAGCCGAAATTCCGCTTCCATAGCCGTCTTGCACGGGCCGGCCGGGGCGGTTGTGCGAAACGTTTTGACATGCGGACGTTTTTTCGATATTAAACAGGTGTTTCCGTTGAGATTTTTTCAGTCCGGCAGCATGGTCCGAGAGTCTTTCAGGTCACCCATTTCCTGTCCTATGATCAAGCAGGCACACTTACAGTGGAATACTCTGCAACTCCTAATCTGTTCCCGTCACCTCTCAGCGACATGAAGGAGC
>JAJFUA010000432.1 GCA_021372635.1 Desulfobacteraceae bacterium
AGGGAAACGACAACGGCAAGGCCGCGACAAGAAACAAAAGGATGAAGAAGCGCCTCATAGTGATCTCGATCTCCGTAATTGCGTGATGGCTTTGATGCGGCAGAAGCGAAGGAAGCGTGCGGCATCCGCGGCCCGCCGCCAAGCGCTCAATACTATCACAGGCGATAGGCGCAGAAATAGCAAGATCGATGAATGCCATGCCCACCGCTGAGGCGCTGAGCGGAAGGGGGGAACCTGAGGTGATCGTAATGGGAATCGATGTTGTTGTGCTCGACAACGACGAGGCCTCATGATGACATGGGGGGAAGTCCACGTATAAAGAGGGCAAGGGTTTTGACCCGCTTCTGATGAGCTTGCTTCGAAAAACCACCGAGGATCTCGGAAAAGCTTCAAGAAACAGCCTGTGCTGCGACCATGGAGTGGGTTTTCAGGTCCAGCCCCCTTCACCGGGTATATCCGAAGCGGATGAATCGCGCGGTATACCCGTTTCCTTCTGGATGAGCCGCTTGCGCTATGCGCACCGGCCGGGGCCGTGCGGCGGATGCTGGAAGAACCTTCCCGACATCCAACACCCAATACTCTCAGGCCCGGTTCTTTTTCCTATTTGCTATCAGGAATGCCTTGAACGTCTGCTCGTCGCCGTTGAACACGTCCCGGTCGCACGGTCCGATCCCTTTGACCTCGTGAGGACCCTGTCCAACTTTTCCGTCCGTGTACTGCCAGAACGTCCACGTTTTCCATGCCCTTGGAATTACGGGCGCTTTGCTGTACCGCGCGGTCCAGAGCCAGCAGTTGACAAGAGGCGAATCGGTCCGGTCTCCAAGGAGTTCGCGGAGGGTGTGTCCCGAGTAAATGCCTGGATATCGCCCGGTAACGTCCCTGACGTACTGAACGAACTCCTCGGCTTCTGCCAGGCTCATGGATTTTCCGGTCGTGTTCGGCTCGAGATCGAGAACCAGGATCGAATCCGTATCGGCAACGCTCAGGAAGTGGTCAGCCTGATCGGAGCCATCGCCGCCAACTCCGAAGTGATACGAGCCCCAGGCAACGCCCGCTTCCTTAAATCCTTTCATGTTCTCCTGATACGCCGGATCAACGTATTGCAGCCCCTGGGTGGCTTTGTGGAAGACGAGCGCGATGCCGGCATCCTTTACCTCCTGATGGCTCGAAACGGTTTGCCAGTGTGAAATATCAATTGTGTTCCAGAGCATCGGCATCTCGCTCAGCGGCGGTCCGACCCGGTGATCGGCGGGCATGGCCGGCTGTTCCCCCGACCACGGCAGCATGTTGGGACGAATGATTGCCACGATGTCGTCTCGCCGGTTTATATTTGCAATCCGTACCTCGGCATTATGCTGCTTCGCGAGTGCGACGCTGGTTATTTCGGGGCCGCCGCCACCCGCCTCGATCATTTCCTTTTCGTCCAGGCAGATCCCGACATGTCCGACTTTCGAATGCCTTCCATAGAAGACCAGGCAACCGCACTCCGCGGTCGCAACCGGCCGGCCGTTCCGGGAGGTGCTGAAGTGGCGGTAAAGGTCGCTTGCGGTCTGGTCGCCGGGAGGGTCCAGTCCGACCAGCGCAAGAAAAAACTGCGCAAGCCCGGAACAATCGAAGGTGTCGGGCCCGTCCGTTCCCCAGACGTAGGGCTTGTGCAGTTGACGCTTACAGAGAGTGATGAACTCTTCTTTTTGCATCTCGCTCTCCTTTGCGAAAGGCTTAGGGACCGAGTCCGGCAGAATGGTGAAAACGGGGAACGGTCTTCCCACTTTTTCGGGGGGCGTGATTTTCCTTGAATTGCTTTTTGAGATCATCGTCTTCCGATCCCGAGGGCTCCTTTTCCATCCCCAATCTTGCCGAAAGGGTCAAAGCAGAGGGTGTCTTTGCCCTGCGGAACCGTCATCCATATGAAGTCGGCAGTTCAATGACGGTCTGCGTCAGTTTCTACCCAAAAATCTTGTTTTTAGATAGAAAACGGATGCATGGCCGCGAGCGTCGCCGGAGACCTCCCGAGCAGCATCAAGTTCGGCGTCTGGTAGGGCGGCATGCCTGCCACAATCCGCCGGTGAAGTCCCCGCCAATCGCCGCTGAACCGACCTTCGTCCCAAACCCGAAGCAGTTCCTGGGTAAATCGTCCGTTGGCAATTCCGTCCAAAGACGTCTGATTGTCCTGGCAACCCGATATAAGCAGCAAAGAACCGCGCAACGGCATGTCCAGTTCGCGCACCAGCACGCGCTCTCCCGCCCGCAGAGGTTTTCGGCCTAATTCGGTGTAAAAGTCCCGGTTTTGACGAAAGGTGCGCGCCGCGATCTGCAAAGGCAGCAGGCGGGATTTCACTCCCTCTTCGAGAGCCGGTGCGGGGTAGGGGCCAGCCCGGCGCAAATCGCGCAGGACGGAGCCGCTGTGGCACGAATCGGAGAGCATAACGACACGCACATCGTCTTTGAAAGTCGTCCAGAGGGCATACAACTCGTCATCGATCAGCATGCCGTCGAAAAGGCAAAGCGTTTCATCCGCGGAATCGGACTCATCCGCATTGAAATCTGGTACCTGGCTGCCGTGGCCGGAATAGGTGACAAGAAACAAATCGCCCGCTTTCAGAGTGTCGGCTGCTTCGGAAATGGCGTCTTTTACCGCTTTTCGGGTCGCATGGCCGTCCAGCAGCATCCGAACGTTTTCGAACTTCCGACTGTGGGCTATCCGGGCCATGTCTTCGGCGTCAAAATGGCAGGCATTGAGTTCGCATTCGTCACCGTAATGGGCCGGGCTGACTTTGTTCAAGCCGATATGAAGAGACCATCCCCGGCGAGCGGGCGCGGAAACTTTCCCCGCAGGCAGGCTCCGTTTTCCTGGTTTGGCGCCCTGTACGGGGCGAGGTGCCCTTCGGACGGCCGTTTGGGAGGCTTTTCCGATTGCATCGGAAAAACGGGCGGCCACGCGGCCGTAGCCTTCATTTGTGGGGTGGAGTTCGTCGTGCCATTCCTGTACGGCGTCTCCAACCGCTCCCCGGGCATCAACACGCACGACCCGGTCTCCGAAGCGGATCGCAAGGAGACTCAGCCGGTCATTGAACGCATCGATCATCTGCCTGGAAATCGCACGCTGCAGTTGGGGGGCGACGATCCCGCGTGAGGCCATCGGTTTCCCAAGCCACTGCCCGCTGTTTGGGATTGCATAATCGTAACCGTGAAAAATCGTGACCAATCCCTTCAGGGTCTCGACTTCACGCAGCACCCGCTCATACATGGCGATGGTGTGATCCATCAAGGCGCCGAAGCTCGGCAGAAGGTAAGCCGCCGGTGAAAGGGCGGGGTCGTAGTCGCGCAGATGGTTACGCAGATTGCCGCCTCCCAGCGCGTCGTTTCCACCGGCCGAAAGCAGGAAGATCGAAGCTCCCGTTTCCAGGATCGCGTCCATGTATTCATGCTCGGCAAGCATGTTTTCGAGCGTGTCGCCAGCGGCATCCAGGCTGCGTATCGCAAGGCCGTGGTCGTAGAGATGATCTATGGTGTCATCCAGCAGGATCGGGTACTGGAACCACGAGTCTCCCTCGGATACGATTACCGGTCCGGTATAGTCGCCGGCAATCATGCACTCGAATTTTATCAGCCGGCGCGTCCTGGAGATGCGGTTGGCAAAAGTCATCGCCGCCTCGCTGCGCGCAGATGCGAGCTCTGGATCTTCAGGCAGTTGAACTGTTTGGGGATTCAGCCTTAAGGCCGGTCTAAAAGGGGATGAACGCTCTTCGTCGATCATGAAGAACCTGGAGAGGTCCTTTTCGGAGATCGAGAGATCGGCCAGTTTCCTGTTAAGCTCTTCCGGGCTGATTCTTTCTTCGCTCATCCTTCATCCTCCTTTGTTGAAGCCGGTTTCGAAGTTGCGGAGGAGTCTTCCCCTGGCGCTCGAAACTTGTCCCTGTCCGGAAGGGGAGACCTTGACGGCTGGTCAGCCCAGGACAAGGTCGTCAATGTAATCCTGGGTGTTGCCAAGCTTTTTCATCACGGCATTCCGGTGGTTGGCGTATGCGGTCCCGTTCAGGACCATTTTCTCGGCTGCCGTCCAGAACTGCACCTTTTTCGCTCCCCAGGAAAAGAACAGTATCCTGCGTCTCCTTTCGTCCGCGCTGAAGTGGAAGGCGCCCAAAACCATCCCCATAGCGCCGTTGCCCGCCTTTTCGACCGAGCCCAACTGGAAGTTCCCGCTCGATTCGATCGACGTGTGGAAGTCGAACAGCTTGATCGGTTCGTCGTTTTCGGCAAGCGACTCAAGCGCCTTCAAGCCCTCAGTAAGAATGGTCAACTGGTTCTGCGTGGCTAATGCCGAGATCACAGCGAGAGCCGCCTTGTCCATCCGCAGTTCTCCCTCGCTCTGATCGTGCTTTGCGAACGCCAGTTCTTCCACAACCCATCCGATGGTTTGCAGAATTTCCGTGTACTTGTTGTACCACGACTCTACCTGGGCAAACCGGTCGTATACTCCGCTGGCACCCCTCTGGGCCAACTGGACGGAAAAAAGAACGTCGTCTCTCTCCTGTGCGGTCAGGCCGTCCACGAACGAAAGCACGCTTCCGACATCCACGGCGGCAGGCGGGGGCGCCACCTCTCTGGCTTTGATGGATCGTGGGACACCCAGGACGGGCTTTCTGGGTGAAAGGTTGCGATCGGAAAGTGTCAGTCCACTTATGTAGCTGTTCACGGACATGCTCAACTCCTTTCCTTTCTTCGAGTTTTCCCGGCAGAAGGCCGCCGGGGGTCCTTATTCAAACCGGCCACGGCGTCGATCTTGGCCATGGCCGAGGCCAGGTTCCGTTCCAGCGTCGTGAGGGGAACGCCAAAGTGTTTCGCAATCGTTCGGGCGGATACCTCAAAAGAGGTTGCTTCCGCCTTCTGGGGGGGCACAGGCGTAAGACCGCCCTGAGAGAAATATCTACCGGCACCCTTCAGGCTGTGTTTTACAAGGCTCTCCTCTACCGGTCCCAGCCCCGCTTTTTTCAGCAGTCGTTCGAAACCTCCCGCCTCGGCATGCATGTCGAAGGCATGCAAAACAATTCGCCCGAAGCTGTCCGGATCGAATTGCATTCTTCTTGATACTGGAGACGGCACCTGCCATACGAGCCAAGGCTCGCAGCTCCATGTGCGGTCCGCGATGCGCTCGAGAAGTGATCCGGGCGGCGCCAGTCCGTACTCGGGGTCAAGGTGCAGGAGGCTTTCCCAACTGTTTCGGAGCATCGGCGGCGCCGGGGGCCCGGCGGCGGCGCAACGTCCACTCGAAAGCTCGAGGCGGATGGCGCGGACGTCCGGGTGCCCGCTCCCCAGCATCCTTTCCAGGTTACGGGCCACCTCCTCGATCAGCGGCCGGAGCTTCCGTTCTGTAACCTGTCCAACGATGCCGTCCGGAGGAAGATCCAGGAACAACTGGATGGCACTGCTCACACCGGGAAACGGAGACTTCGCGTCCCCTGTGGTTCGAGTCGATGACTTCCTTCTTAGAAGCGGAATCAGGAGGTGGGCACCGAACAGGCCCAGCATGGGGTTTTCGAATTTTTCGGTAAGCATCAGCATGAGATCGTCTTTTCTGACAGGGAATCGGCCGGTGCCGAGTCCCTGGCGCGCCAGTTCCGTCAGGCGGGCGTATGAATCGGACGGGTCGAATCCGTTGTTGGGCCGGGCCATGAAAATGGTCGTGGAGGAAATATCGATGTCCATCTTCGAGTCGAGGCTCTGACCGGAACCCCCCGGGTCAGGGTCCTGCAAGCTCCGGCCTCGGGTCGGAAAGACCTGCAACTGCCAGTCCGATGCGATAATGAGGGACTGTTCCAGGTTGGGCATGCCGGACCTGGTAACCCTCAGCCGGTAGAAGCCCGGAGCCAGTTCAACGTTGCAACCGTACCAGGCGGCGCCCGAGCTGTCCTGGGTGTAGCCGGTCTCGCCGATCATGCCGAAATCGACAATCTTCCTGCCGCGCGGATCGTGGAGGGAAACGTTGTCCGCAGGGTTGCCGAGCCCTTCTTTTCCGATATCGCGAACAAACAGGAACAGGCTTCCCCCTGAACCCCGGCCGACTTGCTTCGGCTTTGACCGGCTTATTTCCTTGGCCGCATCCCGGTGATACTCGTGAGAAGTGCTTGTCTCCAGCATCGGGGCCGCGGATGCAAACGCCAATTCGCTTTCTGGCGCGCTCACTTTAACCGGACTGGAACCCGGCAGGAGATCCGCATCGACTTCCGCTATCGCATCGCTACGTTTGAACTTGACCGTATAGAGGCCGGGTGGAAGAAGTGTATTCATGCGTTCCAGGGCCGAGGCGACGCGTTGAAATCTCCCGTCTATGACGAAAATCTCCGTACCTTGTTTCGCCTCCGCGATGAGCCGCACCTTTTCTTTTTCCGCATCAGACCTGGACATGGACCACCTCCCCGGGAGCGCCCATCACGTCGAAGCGTTTACCGCCGGAGCCATCCGCCATGTCGATTCTGTACTTGCCCGGCAACAGCGGACGCCTCAATATGCGATCATCCGGAATGGATCCGGACCATATTTCATCGAGATTGCTGTCCACAATCCTTGCATTACCCCGGCAGGCCGGCCCGAAATGCAGTTCCAGCGTAAGCTCCGGCTTCCTGGCAGGCCGGCAGAGCACAATATCCCTGGCGGTGTCGATGGGCATCTCGGGTTCCTGGTATTGTGTGTCGATAATGGTCCTCATGTAGTTGAGCACATAGTTTTTGACGGCTGAACCCGTGATGCCTCCCGAGACCGGGTCGGGAGGTGCCAGTTCGAAAGCTGTAAGCAGAGCGTGGGTGAATATGCCCCGGACCTTTCCGTCCGAAATGATTCTTTCCCGGGCCCAAAGGAAAGGTTGGGCGGCAAATGCATTGAAATAACGGACACTTCCGGCGTTGGGAGAAAGGACGTCTTCCCACGGAACCGGTTGATGGGGGATGGTCCTGCACTCTTCCCTGCAACAATCCATTACGAGAACGATCTCGTCGAATTCCGCGGAAGCGCGGAACCATTTGGCGACGTCAGCCCCGGGAATGGCGGGGTAGGAGGGATTTCCGGCATTTGCCATGAGGAGAGCAACATCGTCCAATTTCGAAGAATAGCCGTGTCCAGCCAGAAAGAGATAGAGGCGGCGGCCCACCTTGCCATCCGGCCCTCTATTTGTCCGGATATCGTCCAGTGCGCTGATCACTTGGTCGCGCAGCGGACTGGCGTTCTTGCGTGTCATTTTTTTCCTGCTGGCCACCGCGGTTATGATCAATTTTATATTTTTCTTTGGCACCCCTCCGCATTTGTGGAGCCAGCGGTGAAAGCTCAGAGCGTCGTTAACCGGCCCTGAAAGCTCGGGCAAAGCCAGATATCGAGAGATGCCCACCACAACCGCATAGTCGTTGTCTGCCATCCGGAAACCTCCTCTGCAATCAGCCTCGTGCGGATGATCTGAAAACTGCCTGCTTCTGCGACTGGCAGCCGTCCCGTTCTTCCTGGCAGGTGGTTGAGTACCGCACGAATTCAGGTGCATTCTGCATGAGTTGGAGTGGGATTATCCCACCGAAGCCGCTTAAAAAGGTCAATTCTAACCAGATCGGCAAATGGAGGAGACTGCTGCCTGAGCAGGGAGTCTCGGTTTCAGGAAACGCCCCGGCATGCGAACTCGGATGGCAGGCAACCGTGAAATCGGGACTCTCTGAGAGAGTTGGCCGCCCTGGGATCGAAGTGGGCCAGAAGGAATGAAGCCCCCCGAGATTCTTCTGCGACCAATCGGGCTCTGAGCGACACGGATTCTGAAAAGTCTGGCGTTCGCAGTCAGCACGAAATACCGCCAAGGCTCAAACGGTCGACCATCGTCCTCCTGCCCGTTTCAACCATTGGCTGTAGAGACGACTAGCTCATAGCATATTGCAGGTTAACATAAGGTTACATGAATATCTCTGTCAGAGAATGCCGGGCAATGAACTTGACGGCAAAAACAGGCAGGGGGCGAATTGACTCGACTCATTTTTTCAAGAGGACTATCGATGCTTCATCGATGGCCTGAGCTGGCAGATTTCCGGCGCCGTCCCGGAACACCATGTTGAGCGGATCGTTAACGCGGCATCATGGACTCCTGATCCTCAACCGGCATCGTCTCGCACAGCGTATCCGCAAATTCTGACAATAGCTCGGGAGCAACCGGTCCTGGGCGTAACGACCGGGCCCATGAAAAGATGGGGAATTCCCGAAAGACCGTGCGGAATTCAAGAAGAGGAAAACTTCTCATCCGAGTTTCAGTATTGTGACGAGCTTTGCGTTTGCTCCGGTTCAGACTGGGATTGCACGTAATTTCCGTACCCCTCTTGGAGCAGGCCGCTTCGGGGAATTGAACTTGACCGGTTGACGGCGGGACGGGTAAATTGAAGACAAGGGCATGGCGGCGAATTTATTCCGTGTCGGTTCTGTGGATGACGGGAAAATGTTTTCCCGGTTGCCGCACGAACGTGCCTGTTGCCGAAGCGTATTCGCGTCCCGGAATTCAGGGAGGGAAGGAGCTGACCGGTGAAAGTCAAAGATATCATGACGAAAAGAGTGGTCGT
>JAJFUA010000447.1 GCA_021372635.1 Desulfobacteraceae bacterium
CCGCTTCCGGCCCCGGTACGAGGAACGGGCTTGACATAACTTCGAATCAATGATTGTAAATAGCAAATAACATCCTGTATTCAGCAAATTGTTGGTTGGAAGATACTCAAAGGAACGCAAAACGTCAACTGCGGGTATGGACCGCGGAGTCGGGCCTTCGGACGGCTGTCCACGTCTGCGCCGATCCTCGCGGCTGTCCGCCTGGAACCTTTATGAGATTTTCCCGCCTTGCAGTCCGCGCGGTGAAGATCGATCTCGCTCCTCTCTCTTTTCGGGTTGGGAGTTCTTATGCACCAGGCAGATACTTCCCTGCTGTCGGCACTTCTTGCCAACGAACGGACCGCCCCCTCCACCCGGCGCCTTTCGGAAGCGGAAAGCCTCTCCGTTTTCACCCTCAGTGCCTACCTGGAGGCGGAGCGGCCCTGGGACGGTCCGGCCCTGCACCAGGTCCTGGGCGAGTGGCTGTGCACCGGTCTGAGCGGCCAGACCGCTTTGAAAGGCTGGTTGCAGTCCCGTTTTTCCTCGAAGCCGTTCCGTCCGGCCCGGTTCGCCAGCGCCGAAAAGCGCGCTCTTCAGGTTCTTCAGGCAGGTTTTTTCGCTGTCGAGCCGAAAGGCGATATACCGGGAAGCATTGCACCCGGGCCGTCCCCGTGTCCCCGGGTGCTTTTCGCGAGGGGGGACTTTCCGCCCGGTCCACCATGGGTGACGATCTTCAATTCGAGGAAGTCCAGGCTTCCCAACCCGCATGCCGAATGGCTGGAGGCTCTCCGAACCGCGCTGGCCTCCATTTCCGGGACGGGCGGAATGCTGGCGGGCAGCCTCGGGACGCTCACCTACGATCTCGCGGCCGCATACGCTCTGCACCATCGTTCGCGGCTTCTGCTGGTCCTTCCTTCACCGGTGGAGGAACTTCTTCCGGAAAGCTTTTCCCTGCCGTTTCAGGAATCCGCGCAGCCGGATCTCACGATGACCTGCCTGACGGGGGCGACGGGATGCCCGAAGGCAACCCGCGCGCGCTGCCGCGACCGTATCCTGGCCTTCCTGGCGGACGTGCATTTCGTAATCGAGATCCGGTCCAACGGCAATATGCTCCGGGTCTTGCAGGATCAGCAGAATTCTTCTCCGCGCAGGCAGGCAATTTTCCAGCCCGAACGTCTCGGAAGCTGGAACGTGGGCAACCTGCGGCTTCAGGCCGCCTTCCACCAGTACGCGGTCCCCTTTTCGGCCGGACGGCCCGCCGATGCTCCCAGCCCTACGGCCCCGGCCGCTCCGGCAGCCCGGCCCGGCAAAAACTCAGGGGAAATTCCCTGGAGCGAATACCTGTACCACTACACCCGGTCCTGTCCGGGGCCATGGCCGGGACAGCCTTACGGTGAATTCCTCCTGGACCTCCTCGCCGCCGGGCTTCTATCCGGCCATACCAGCCTGGACACCCTCGTCCGCATCGTGTCCGAAGAGCGTATCCGGGCGTGCGGCCAACTTGTCCGCGGCGGCCACGCCGCGGTTTCCCTGACGTCTCTCCCGCCTATGCGCCTGGAATCCATCCGCAGGTGGAACCCTGCATTGATTCGCTGGACCTTCGAACCCTACGGTGTCGCCATAAGCAGGAAACTCCTGAGGGAGGAAGGCGCAAAGCCCGCCATCTATGCACACGCCTCCCGCTATCCGGATATCGGGTACTCGGAGCGCTACCGGTTTCAGATGCACAGACCGCCCTGGAGTTCATGGAAATACGAACGGGAATGGCGGTTCCGCAGGGATATCGACCTGGGCAGGCTCGGCGGGCACGACGCATTCGTCTTCGTTCCCAGCACCGAGGACGCGGAAAAGCTGCAGGAACTGACAGGCTGCCGGTTTCCCGTCATCATCGTCCCGGCGGAACCATGCGCCGGGAAGCCGTAGACGGGCGTGAGAGCAGGGGCGTCCTTTTCGGAAGCAGGCGTCCTTCTTATTTTTGAATGGAACCCCTGCCGGGATTGATGATAGAAGAGACCCGGTTTCGGGGGCGGTTTTTCCCCGGCACATTCCAGGAATATTTGACCGAAGGAGCATCTTTTGTCCCTGTTGGGCTTGACGGAATTCTCGGGGTGTGTTCCACAGTCCCTGTCTCAACCATTCATTTCAAAATAGAAATCTCAGGAGGACTTCCAGCAGATGGCAAATGAACCCAACAAGGTCATCTATTCCATGATCGGCGTCAGCAAGTTCTACGACAAGCGGCCCATCCTGAAGGACATTTACCTTTCATACTTTTACGGGGCCAAAATAGGGGTGCTCGGGCTGAACGGAGCCGGAAAAAGTTCGCTGCTGCGCATCCTGGCCGGCGTCGACAAGGACTTCGTGGGCAAAACGGTCGTCGCCCCCGGCTTCACCATCGGTTACCTCGAACAGGAACCGCAGCTGGACGAGGCGAAAACGGTGCGGGATATCGTCGAGGAAGGGGTGCAACAGACGGTCGATCTCCTCAACGAATACAACCGGATCAACGAACAGTTCGCAAATCCCATGTCCGACGAGGAGATGGACAAGCTGATTCAACGGCAGGGGGAAGTCCAGGAGAAGCTCGATGCCCTGGACGCCTGGGACCTGGACTCCCGCCTGGAAATGGCAATGGACGCCCTGCGCTGCCCTCCCGGGGAAACCCCCGTCAATATTCTCTCCGGCGGTGAAAAGCGTCGCGTGGCGCTCTGCCGCCTGCTTCTCCAAAAGCCGGACATCCTGCTCCTGGACGAACCGACGAACCATCTCGACGCCGAAACGATCGCATGGCTCGAACAGCACCTGAGGCGCTACGAAGGAACGATCATCGCCGTCACCCACGACCGATACTTCCTGGACAACGTGGCGGGCTGGATCCTGGAGCTGGACCGGGGCCAGGGAATCCCATGGCAGGGGAACTACTCTTCGTGGCTCGAGCAGAAGCAGGCCCGGCTGGCCCAGGAGGAAAAGTCCGAAACGGAACGGCAGAAGACCCTCCAGCGCGAACTGGAATGGATACGGATGTCGCCGAAGGGCAGGCATGCCAAGTCCAAGGCGCGCATCAACTCCTACGAGCAACTCTTGAATCAGGACAAGGAGAATCGGGCGAAGGAACTGGAAATCTACATCCCGCCCGGACCGCGCCTCGGAGACGTGGTGATCGAGGCGAAGGACGTCGGCAAGGCTTTCGGCGACCGGCTCCTGGTAGAGGGGATGAGCTTCACACTGCCGCCCGGCGGGATCGTCGGCGTGATCGGCCCCAACGGAGCGGGCAAAACGACGCTCTTCAAGATGATCACGGGCCAGGAGCAGCAGGATTCCGGCACCTTCCGCATCGGCGAAACCGTCAAGCTGGCTTACGTGGAGCAGAACCGCGACGCGCTGAACCCGGACCTCGCCGTATGGGAAGCCATCTCCGACGGCAAGGACACCATACAGCTCGGAAACCGCAACGTGAACGCCCGCGCCTACGCGGCCCGCTTCAACTTCCTCGGCAACGACCAGCAAAAGAAGGTCGGACTGCTCTCAGGGGGGGAAAGGAACCGCGTGCACCTGGCCAGGATGCTCAAGGAAGGCGCCAACGTGATCCTCCTCGACGAACCCACCAACGACCTGGACGTGAACACCATGCGGGCACTGGAGGAAGCTCTCGAAAACTTCGCCGGGTGCGCCGTCGTGATCAGCCACGACCGTTGGTTCCTGGACCGGATCGTGACACACATCCTCGCCTTCGAAGGAGATAGTAAGGTGGTTTACTTCGACGGGAACTATTCCGAATACGAAGAAGACCGAAAGGCACGGCTGGGCGTCGACGCCGATCAGCCGCACCGGATCAAGTACCGCCACCTGACCCGGGCGT
>JAJFUA010000001.1 GCA_021372635.1 Desulfobacteraceae bacterium
AATCATCTCGGCACGTCCATGACGCACAAGACGTTTGCCCGCTACATGGAGGATTCCATCGGACTTCCCTTCGAAAACGTGCGGGATACCTTCGGCATGGCGGAGCACGGCGTGCCCTATTGTTCCTGCAGGGCCGGGCACCTTCATGTGCCGATCTACGGAAGACTGGTCGCGCGAGATCCGATAAGCATGAAGAACGTCGGCCACGGCCGCGAGGGAATGCTGCAGCTTCTGACCCCCTACAACTCCGCGCAGCCCAGCCTGTCCATTCTATCCACGGACCTTGCGGTACTGGGAAGGGACTGTCCCTGCGGAATGCCCGGCGATTATATCGAGTCCGTTCGCAGGGGAGGCGTCAGGAAAAGCAGGGGATGCGCCATAGCGGCCCTGGAAATACTGGAAAAGACCAGGCAGGTCTGAGGGAGAAGAGTGAATGAATCGAGAGACTTTTAGATCTTATATTTTCGGGAAATTCCAGCCCCGCGGATGGCAGTTGACCGCCGAGGCCGCACGGGAAATGTTCGCGCCGGAAATCCTTCGTGAGAAGGCGGCCGCTTTCTGTGACGTGCCGATAGACAGCATCCTGGGCATACTCGAAGACGTGGGCGAGCGTTTTCGCGACAAAAACGGCCCTTACTTCGCGGAGGCGATGGAAAAGCTCCCGGACTCTCTCGGCCTGCCGGAAAAGATGGTCCGGTGGGGCCTGGAGGCGCTGCCGGAGATCCTTGGCTGCCACTCATCGATTCAGCGGCTGTCGTGCCTGGACGATTATCACTGCCTGGACCGCTATGTCTACCGCAAGGGGGGCGGATGGAACCGCGCCATGCCGGTCGGCTCCGTATGTCATATTGCCGCCGGAAACATTTTCCTCGGTTCGATCGACTCCCTGGTCCACAGCCTGATTACCAAGAACGTGAGCCTGCTCAAGATATCTTCGCAGGACGTCATTTTTCCCGGGCTTTTCTTCCGGGCTCTGGAAGAGGTCGATATCCGGAACGTCATCACCCCCTTCGCCGCCATGACCTACTGGGACCGTCAAAACGAGGGGATCGACGAACTGATCAAGTCCGCTTTTGATGCGATCCTCCTTTTTGGAGGCGAAGCGGCGGTCGTTCACTACAAGAGCGGTCTGCCCGCGCGCACCGAACTGCACGCCTTCGGCCCGAAAATAAGTTTCGGACTCGTCTGCAGGTGCATCTCCGAAGAGGAACTGCGGGAGGCCGCCCGGGGGTTTGCCGGCGATGTGGTGTTCTGGGAACAGCGGGCCTGCACGAGCTGTCAGAACATTTTCATCGAGGATGAGGGGCAGGTCGAGCGCTTCTGCCGGTATCTCGACGAAGCCCTGGAGGCGATGGCGGCGGACTTTCCGCAGAAAGAGCCCGACCTGGATGCCGCCGTCGAGATCAGGAAGGAACGGGAGCTGGCCAAATGGCAGGCGTTCGGCGGGGAAGAGCGCGTGTATGAAGGCAAATCCGCCAGCCACACGATCCTGGCCCGAAAAGGCCGCGACCTCCAGGATTCCCCCCTGCACCGCACCGTGTACGTGAACAGCGTCGACAGCTACGGCGAAATCCTGCGCGGCAATATCCGGTACATGAAATATTACCTGTCGACCCTCGCCATTGCCGCCGGGAGGCAGACGCAGCAAATTGCGGAAGATTTCATGAAATGCGGAATCCTGCGGTTCTGCAGACCCGGGAGCATGTCCAGCCGGGAGGAGCCGCGATCCGCACACGATGGGGTGTATCTTGCCCGCCTGCTCGTAAGGCAGGTGGAAAATGAAGATCTTCCGGACCGTTTCTTCGGTTCGGAATCGATCGATCGGAAGAAGGAAGATTCCCTGCTGCTCTCCAGGTTGAATTTCATCATCCGCACCGCGATGAAGGCTCCCTTTTACCGCGAATTCTACAAGGATGTGCGGCTGCCGTTGGAGAGCCTGGAGGACCTGAAGCGGCTTCCCATCCTCGAGAAAAACCACATCATCGAGCACGGGCCGGCGGGAGACTCAACCATGCTGACCCGGGACGCAAAGGGGTGCTACATCTTCTCCGCAGGCGGCACGACAGGGAAAATGAAATATGTCTGCTGGTCCAGGGAGGAATTTGAAGAGAGCAAGAAGATCTTCGGCTACGGCTTCCGGTCCTCGGGTATCGACAGCAGCGATGTGGCCGCCAATTATCTGCGGGCGGGGGCTCTGTGGACCGGCTTCATGGTTACCAACGCGGGGCTGGAAGAAACGGGCTGCCGCATCATATCCCTTTCGGCCAATCAGCCCGAGGCGGATACCATCCAGTACATTCAGACGTTCAAGCCGAACGTGATCATGAGCATTTCCGGAAACCTGGTGCTCCTGGCGCAAGCCGCGGAACGGGCCGGGATCACGCTGAACATAGAGAAGGTCTTTTACAGCGGCGAACACATGCCTCGCTCCGTGATGGACTATGTCCGCACGCGGCTGGGAGCAAAGGAGGTGCGTTCGTTCGGATACGCGGCGGTGGAGGTGGGTCCGATCGGCTTTCAGTGCCCGCACTGCACCGGGACCGAACATCATCCGCTCGAGGATTGCTGCCACGTCGAAGCGACCGGGGACGGCGAGGTCCTCCTCACCGCACTGAAGCGCACTCTCCATCCCATCGTGCGCTATAGGGTCGGAGACCTCATCCAGTGGATCGATGAACCGTGCGCCTGCGGCCGGACCGCACCCCGGTTCAGGCTTCTCTCCCGAAGCGATGACGTCATCATGTTCAACTTCGACGGATTGCACCTGAGCCAGATAGACGAGGCCATCGGTCGATTCCCGCAGCTTTCGTCCTTCTTTCAGGTAACGGTCGAGCCGAAAGAGGAGATGGCCGTCCTGACGATCCGCATCGAGGCCAAAGCTGACGTACTGGACGAGAGCTTCACAACGAAACCCGAGGAATATCTGCAGGTACTCGTGAGCCTCTCCCCGGCCCTCGGGACGCACAGGGGTCTCAACCTGATCGGAGATATCAAGGTGGAATTCGTTCCCGCAAATTCCATCGAACGTGTCGTCAGGACCGGGAAAATCCGTCGAGTGGTGGACCGGCGCGTTTGATCCGGACGAGAA
>JAJFUA010000010.1 GCA_021372635.1 Desulfobacteraceae bacterium
CGGCCTGATTTCGCGGGAGGAAGCCGTTATGCGGGTGTCGCCCGAGCAGGTGGACTTTTTCCTGCACCCGCAATTCGACCCGAACTGCAAGAAAACCGCGGTCGCGGAAGGCCGGATGCTTGCCGGCGGCCTCAACGTCTCGCCCGGTGCCGCCGTGGGCGTGGTGGCTTTCAACGCGGACCTCGCGGAAACCTGGGCCAAGAAGGAGGGCCGCAAGGTGATCATGGTCCGGCCGGAAACCAAGCCGGACGATGTGCACGGCATGCTTGCCGCCGAAGGCATCCTTACCAGCCGGGGCGGAAGGACGAGCCATGCCGCCCTGGTGGCTCGCCAGTTCGGGAAGCCCGCCGTGGTGGGCGTGGCTGCCCTGGAAATCGATCTCGGCCAGCACCTCATGAAGGTGGGCGACCAGGTGATCAACGAAGGAGACTGGATTTCCGTCGACGGTTCCGCCGGACAGGTCTTCCTGGGCAGCCTGGACACGATCGTGCCCGATATTTCCGACCCCTGGCTCAAGAAGCTCCTGGCCTGGGCGGACGATTTCCGGAAACTCGGCGTCTGGGCCAACGCCGACTATCCCGTCGACGCAAAGCGCGCCCGGGATTACGGGGCGGGCGGCATCGGCCTTTGCCGGACCGAGCACATGTTCTTCCAGGCCGAGCGGCTGCCCTTCGTGCAGAAGATGATCATGACCAACCTGCCCTCGGAGAGGCGGGAGGCGCTGGATGCTCTGCTGCCTTTCCAGCGTGAGGACTTCATCGGGCTGTTCCGGGCGATGGACGGGCTCCCGGTGATCATCCGGCTCATCGATCCCCCCCTCCACGAGTTCCTTCCCAGTTTCGAGACGCTGATGACCGGGCTGGCGGACAACAAGATCCGCCTGCTGCACGCCCGGACCCTCAAGGAAATCGACGATCTCCTGCACAAGATAGAGGAGGACGAACACGTCCTCGTTCGGGTGGAAGCCCTGCGCGAGGCCAACCCGATGCTGGGGCTCAGAGGCGTCCGGCTGGGGATTCTCATGCCCGAGCTGACGCAGATGCAGGTGAGGGGCATCTTCGAGGCCGCCTGCATCTGTGCCAGGGACGGCGTGGAGGTTTACCCCGAGGTGATGATCCCTCTTGCCGGCCACGTCAATGAACTGAAGGTGCAGCAGGAGGCCCTCGAGTCGGTTGCCAGGGAAGTCATGGAAGAGCAGGGGGGACGGGTTGACTACAAGTTCGGCACGATGATCGAGATCCCGCGCGCGGCCCTGACCTCGGATGAAATCGCCGAGCACGCCGAGTTCTTTTCCTTCGGTACGAACGATCTCACGCAGACGACTTTCGGCATCAGCCGCGACGATGCCGAAAAGGGGTTTCTGATCGATTATATCCAGCGCGGCATCCTCCCGGAGAATCCGTTTGAGAGCCTGGACGTGAAAGGGGTGGCCAAGCTGATGGGAATCAGCGTGGAGCTGGGCCGGAAAGCGAGGCCGGGACTTGAGGTCGGCATCTGCGGGGAGCATGGGGGCGATCCCAAGTCGATTGCCGTCTGCCACCGGCTGGGGCTGAATTACGTGAGCTGCTCACCATTCCGCGTGCCCATCGCCCGGCTTGCCGCGGCCCACGCGGCTTTGAGGGAGAAAATGACGGCGGCCGACTAACACTGGAACATTCCCCTGCATCCCGAATCCAAACGGAAAGAGAACGCGTATGCCGGAAAACGAGGAAGTGAAGGCCCCGAAGTCGCCTGCCGGGACGGCGACCGCCCTTGAGGTCAGCTCCGGGAAGCTTCGCCCGAAAGGGGTTTTGCCGCCGGGTGCCGGCCGTTTCGCCGGAACCGTTCGCTCAGCTTCTGGATGACGACGTAGAACGCCGGCACGAAGACGACCATCAGGAAGGTGGCTGAAATCATGCCCCCGAACACGGCCGTCCCGAGCGCCTGGCGGCTGGAGGCGCCGGCCCCGGTCGCGCTCACCAGGGGGGCGACGCCGCAGATGAAGGTGCACGCCGTCATGACGATGGGGCGAAACCGCAGGCGCGAAGCCTCGATGGCGGCTTCCTCGACGCTCTTGCCGTTCTCCCTCTGGACCTTGGCGAACTCCACGATCAGGATGGCCGTCTTGCAGGCCATGCCGATGAGCAGCACGATGCCGATTTCCGTGTACATGCTGACGTCCTGCCCCCGCGCCGCCAGGGCGGCGATGGTGCCGAGCAGGGCGAGCGGCACCACCAAGATGATGCTCATCGGGATGGACCAGCTTTCGTACTGGGCGCAAAGCACCAGGTAGACGAAGACGACCGCCAGCAGGAAGAGCCCCATCGCCTGGCCTCCCGCGGTCTTTTCCTGGTAGGACATCCCCGTCCACTGGTAGCCCATGGAGGCCGGCAGCTTCGAATCCGCCGCCTGTTCCATGAGCTTCAGGGCGTCTCCGGAGCTGTAGCCGGGGGCGGCCTGGCCGTTGACCGCCGCCGTGGGGTACAGGTTGAAGCGGTTGATGATTTGCGGTCCCAGGTATTTCTGCACCTTGACCAGAGTTCCCAGCGGGACCATTTCTCCCCGCGAGTTTCTCACCTCCAGTTGGCGGATGTCCTCCATGTGCCTGCGGAACGGTGCGTCGGCCTGGACGTTCACCTGGTAGGTCCGCCCGAATATGTTGAAATCGTTTGTGTAGATCGATCCCAGGCTGGCCTGCAGGGTATCGAAGATCGAGGAGAGAGACACGTCGAGCGCCTTGGCCCGGGTGCGGTCGACGTCGGCGTAAATCTGCGGCACGGTGGCCCGGAACATGGAAAAGACGCTCTTCAGGCCCGGTTGGGCGTTGGCGTCCCGGACCAGTTCGTGGGTGATCTGCTCAAGGGCCGGAAGGCCGGCGTTCCCCCGGTCCTGGAGCTGCATCTGGAAGCCTCCGGCTTCTCCCAGGCCGATGATGGCGGGCGGCGCGAAGGCGACCACTTCGGCTTCCTGTATGGAACCCGCCGTCTTCCAGAGCTGCCCGAGCATGGCCTCCAGGCCGAGTCCCAGCTTTCCCCGCTCGTCCCAGGGGGAGAAGACGATCCAGAAGGCGGCGGAATTGGACACGGTCGCGCCGTCGAGCAGGGAGTAGCCCGATACGGAAATATGGCTTTCGATGCCGGGCATCCTGGCCAGGGCTTCATTGAGCTTTCCCACCACGGCATCGGTCCGTGCCTTGGACGCCGCGTCCGGGAGTTGTATGCTCAACATGGCATAACCCTGGTCCTCGTTGGGAAGAAAGCCGGTGGGCAGGGAGACGAAGCCCCAGTAGGCTCCCGCGGTGAGCAGCAGGAAGAGGGGAATCATGAGCCCGGCTCGCCGCACCGCCGCCCGCAGCGTGTGCATGTAGAGGCTCTGACCGCCGCCGTATGCCCAGTTGAAGGCGCGGAAGAAAAAATTGCGCTGCTCCCCGGCCGGCCGCAGGACGATGGCGCAGAGCGCCGGGCTCATCGTGAGCGCGTTCAGGGCGCTGAAAGCCGTCGATGTGGCGATCGTCAGGGCGAACTGCCTGTAGAGCTGTCCGCTGATCCCCCCCAGAAAGGCCGTGGGCACGAAGACGGCCATGAGAACCAGGGTCGTCGCGATGATCGGTCCGGTGACTTCCTCCATGGCCCGGACGGTTGCGTCGCGGGCGCTCAGCCCCGAATCGCCGATGTGCCGGGCCGCGTTTTCGACCACGACGATGGCGTCGTCCACAACGATGCCGATGGCCAGTACGATGGCGAACAGGGAGATCATGTTGATGCCCACCCCCATGAGTCCCATGACGGCGAAAGTGCCGATGAGCGAGACGGGGATCGTGACGGCCGGGATGAGGGAAGCCCGCCAGTCCTGAAGGAAGATCAGGATAACGAAGAAGACCAGGAGGCAGGCGATGAGCAGGGTTTCGACGACTTCGGCGATGGACCTGCTGATGAACCGGGTGGTGTCGAAGGGAAGACTGTATTCCAGCCCCTTCGGAAAGGATTTGCCGAGTTCCACCATTCTTGCCTGCACTCTTTGGACGACCTTCAGGGCGTTGGCCCCGGGAAGCTGGAAGACGGCTATGGCTGCCGTTTGCTTTCCATTGTACAGGCTGGTGACATCGTAGGATACGGACCCGAGTTCTATGCGGGCCACGTCCCCGAGGCGGGTGAGCCGGCCTCCCTCGCCGGTTTTGAGGACGATTTCCTCGAACTGGCGAACGTCCGTCAGGCGTCCGGCGGCGTTGATGACGAACTGGAATCTCTGGTTCTCCGGAACGGGCGGCTGACCGACCTGCCCCGCCGCCACCTGCACGTTCTGCTCCCGGATCGCCGCCACCACGTCGCCCGTAGTAAGGCCCCGAGCCTTGAGCTTGCCGGGATCCATCCACACGCGCATGCTGTAGTTGCCGGCGCCGAAGACCATGACGCTTCCGACGCCGTCGAGGCGCGAGAGTTCGTCCTTGATGTAGAGCGAGGCGTAGTTGCTGAGAAAGAGATCGTCCATGCCGGGATCGCTCGATGTGAGGGACACGAAGGCGACGATGTTGCTCGACTGCTTCTGGGTGGTCACGCCGAGGCGCTTCACTTCTTCCGGCAGGGACGGTTCGGCCGCGGATACTCGGTTCTGGACCCGCACGGCCGCCATGTCGAGATCGGTGCCCGTGGCGAAGGTGATCGTGAGTTGGTAGCTGCCGTTGCCCGAACAGGTGCTGGACATGTAGAGCATGTCTTCGACGCCGTTTACCTGCTCTTCGATGGGCTGGGCGACCGTATCGGCCAGTATCTTGGCGTTGGCCCCCGGATAGCTGGCCGCCACCACGACGGTCGGGGGCAGGATATCCGGGTACTGGGATATGGGAAGCATCTTGAATGTGACCATGCCGGCGATCACGATGATGATGGATACGACGCTGGCGAATATTGGGCGGTCGATGAAGAATTTGCTGAACATCTCGCGTCACCTCACCTGGGGGCTGTCTGGGAACTGCCGGAAGCGGGCCCGTCCGACGGGGCCACGGTCAGGCCCGGCCGGGCCCGCTGGAGGCCGACCACCACGATGCGGTCATCCGGGGAAATCCCCGACTCGATGACCCGCAGATCGCCGACGAGGGCGCCGGTGGTAACCTGTCTGTATTCGACCACGTTCTGGGCATTCACCGCCAGGAGGTATTCACCGCGCTGGTCGGTCCCCACCGCCGACTCCGGCACCAGGAGAGCGTTTTCCCGGGTGCCCGTCGGGACCTGGATGCGCGCGTAGAGGCCGGCGGTGAGCCTGCGGTCCCTGTTCGAGAAGACGCCGCGCACCTGGATGGTTCCCGTGGAGCGGTCGAGCCGGTTGTCCACGTAGTCGATCCGGCCCTCGAAGGGGAATCCCTGCTGGCCGGACAGGCCGAGAAACACGCGGGTCCTGCCGTTCCCGCTGGTGGGGGATTCCTGCTTCTGCTGGTACTGGAGCAGGTCGCGTTCGTTCACGTTGAAGTAGGCATAGACCGGGTCGTCGTTCACGATGGTCGCCAGCAGTGTGCGCTCGCTCGCTCCGACCAGGTTGCCGACGTCCACCATGTTGCGGCTGATGCGTCCGCCGATGGGAGCGAGCACCCTGGTGTAGGAAAGATTCAACTCCGCGGTCTGAAGGGACGCCTGGGCCGCCAGCACGGCCGCTCTGGCCACGTCGTGGTCCGCCTTGGCCTGTACGGCTTCCAGTTCGCTCACCGCCTTCGACTGCAAGGCGAGTTCCTTTCGCTTCAGAATGGTCTCCGCATTGATCATTTCCGCCTGCCGGCGCGCCAGTTCCGCCTTCGCTTCGTCCAGCCTGGCCTGATACGGCCTGGGGTCGATGACGAACAGCAGGTCACCCTGCTTCACCCGCGCGCCCGGTTTGAAGCGGACGCTTTCCAGGTAGCCTTCCACCCTGGCGCGGATTTCCACCGATTCAACGGCATCGACCACGCCCGTGTATTCGGCGTAGTCCGTCACCGCCTGCTGCACGGGCCTGGCGACGGTGACCGCCATGGGCGGAGGGGCGACGAATTCGGTCTTGCGCTCGCAGCCGGAAAAGAAAAGAAGTGCCGGAAGAAGAGGTAAAATCCAGGGGATACGAGCATCCATCAGCCGGCGATGCGGGGCCATATCGTCCTCCATGCGCTGGGAAGTTTTTAAACATTCGTGCAGGTATTCAAAGCCGGTGCTGCTGCGTCAAGGCTCCCATTCCCTGTTCAAGAGAGATCGAGGGGGAATGGAGACGGTCGCGCGAGGGGAAAATCGCATGCTTGACCCAACGGCATTGCATGTAAGGTGGCATTGCTACCATGACCGGCATATGGCATGCAAGGATTTTGGAACGGGTCCGGGGGCGTGTTTCGGGATGCCGGAGCGAAACAGCCCGCCCGGCCGGTGTGAGACCGGGCCGGGCGGGGGATGTTTCAGCCTGCCGTTTCAGCGGGCGGGGGTCAGATCGTGACTTCGAAAGTTGCGGTTACGGTGGTTTCCCTGCCCGTGCCCGGTGCGGGGAAAACCCATTTCCCCGCCTGCCCCGCGATGCATTGCCGCAGGGTGTCCGGCACCCCGTTGATCGTTGCCCGGACGTCCTTTGTCCTGCGATCCGGCGTGATGGTCCATTTCAGCGTGAGCTTCACCCGCGAAGCGTTCCCGCCCCACGACTTGAAGCATTGCTCCAGCTCCGCCAGGTGCAGTTCCACGAACCGCCTCACCTCCGCTTCCGGCATCCCTCCTGCCACGGTCAGCTTTTCGATGACGATCTTCGGGGCTGCTTCCTGCTTCCTTTTTCCGTCCGTCCGTGTGCCCACCGCTTCCTTTGCGGGCCTGGCCCCGCCCGGCAGGGCCTTGTTGTAGCTCGTCAAGGGAGAACCGGGGGCCGGTGGGACGACCGACAGCATCACGGTGTTTGCGCTTCCGCCGACCGCGCTGTCGGAAACACCCTGGGGAAGGGGCAGCGGCTGCTGCACCGTTGTGGCGTCCTCTCCTTTGCGGCGCACCTGCGAATCGATGGCCACGAAGGATGTATACGCCGTGAGGATGTTGTACTCGAGGCCGGTTTCCGTGATCCGGCGGACCCGCTCATCCGACTGCTGCAGCTTGTTGTAGTCCGAAAGCTGTGCAACCCTGGAGCGCGCCCAGAGGTATTTCAGGGCGGAATTCTCGGCCTGGGGTTTGACCTGGGCCACGTCCAGCGTTTTCGTGTACGGGTGGTCGCCGCTCTTGCCGGAGAGCGATACGGTTCCTTCCGGTTTTCCCCTCCACTTGCCGTAGACCACCGCGGGGCGTTCGGCGAAGATGTCCGGAATTCCGAGGGGCTCCACGTCGTAGGCTTCGAATTTGCCGAAGTCCAGCTTTGCCCCGGTGAGCAGCGGATACTGGATGTAGCGGCGGAATTTTTCGGCCTTGCCCGGGGCTTCGTCCGGTCTTGTGATGATGAAGGGTTCGCCGGCGCCGACGCGTGCCATTCCTTCGATCAGGTGCCGGTTCACGCTTGTGCCGATCCCGAAGGGGAAGAAATTGGCGTTGCCGATCTGTTCCCGGATGAGGTCGAAGGCTTCGGGTTCGACGGTCACGAATCCGTCGGTCGCTATGACGATCGTCCGGGAGACGCCGTCGGCCCGGGGCAGGGAGAGGGCGCGCCGCAGGGCAGGCAGGAGTTCCGTGCCGCCGCCGCCCTGCTGGCGGTCGATCAGGTCGATGGCCCGTTCGATATTGCCGCGTTCCGCGGGCAGGGAACGTTCCGAAAGGAGCTTGGAAGCGCCGGAGAAGAGCAGCACGTTGAAGGTGTCCGCGGGCCGCAGGCCGGAGACGAGATTCCTCAGGAGCTTCTTGGAGATGTCCAGCGGATAGCCGTGCATCGATCCGGATACGTCGACGATGAAGATGTACTCGCGCCCGGGAATGGAGCCTTCGGCGGCGCGCCTGGGCGGCTGCATCATGAGGAGGAAGAAGTTTTCCTTCTCCCCTTCATGGAGCAGGAGGCCCGACTCGATCCGATCGCCGGCGAGACGATACTTCAGGATGAAATCCCGGTTTCCGCCCGCCGTCTCGGACGGGTCGAGTTCGACGGCGGCGGTGGTCTTGTCCTGGTAGCGGATCGTCGTCTTGTGCGAAGGGCAGGTCATTTCCTGGATGGGGACGCCCGCTGCCAGGTTGACCTTGATGCCGAAGGAATACGTCGGGGCTTCGCCGGAATGGAGATAGGGGTTCTGCGACCATTTCTCCGAGGGCGCCGCCGTCGCGGCCGGCTGGTTCGAATACCTCGGGCCGACCACGGTCGGATAGGCGAATTCGTAGACCCCGTCCGTCGGGACCAGCAGTTCGGTATAGCGCAGTTCGGTCCGGATTTCGTCACCCGGCATGATGTTGGCCACGTTCATCTGAAAGACGTTGGGGCGCTGCTGTTCGAGCAGAGAGGCGCTCTTGCCTTCCTGCTTCGCCTTTTCATAGTCCTGCCGCGCTTCCTCTCTCTTCTTTATTTCCGCGACGATCGTG
>JAJFUA010000037.1 GCA_021372635.1 Desulfobacteraceae bacterium
TGATAACTTTTTCTCAGGGCGGATGAAAGATGCGCCGCACGCTCTCTCATACCCCATATCGGCAGGAGAATGAATTCGCATGAATGATGCCTGTGCCGGCGGCAGCCGAAGGAAACCCGAACTCCTCGCTCCCGGCGGCAGCTATGAAAAGTGCCGCATCGCCTTCCTCTACGGCGCCGACGCCGTCTACGCCGCGGGCAGGGATTACAGCCTGAGAGGCTATGCGAAAAACCTCGATCTGGAGGAAATCGCCGCGGCCGCAACGCTTGCCCGCTCCCTCGGCCGAAAATTCTACGCGGCCGTCAACGCTTTCGCCCTGGAAACCGACCTCGCCGGACTTCCCCCCTATCTCCGGTACCTGCAGGACATCCGGGTGGACGGATTGATCGTGAGCGACCCCGGGGTCATTCTCCTCGCGCGCCGTTGGGCGCCGGACATTCCCGTTCATCTCAGCACGCAGGCCAATACCATGAATTCCCTCAGCGTGCGCTTCTGGCAGGAACAGGGAGTCAGCCGCGTCAACCTGGCCAGGGAAATACACTTTGAAGACCTCGCCGACATTCGCCGCAACACCTCTGCGGAACTGGAAGTTTTCGTCCACGGAGCAATGTGCATGTCCTACTCCGGGCGCTGCCTGCTCAGCGCTTTCCTGAATCATCGCAGCGCCAACCGCGGCCTGTGCTCCCAGCCGTGCCGATGGTCCTACAGGCTGGTCGAGGAGAAACGACCCGGCCGGTACTTCCCGATTCATGAAGATGCGCGGGGAACATACATCTTCAACTCCAAGGACCTGTGCCTTCTCGAAGATGTCGGGAAACTCGCGGCCCTGGGCGTCGATTCCCTCAAAATCGAAGGCCGCATGAAGGGGGCGCTCTACCTGGCCGCCACGGTCCGCAGCTATCGCCACGCCATCGACAGGTGGCATGCGTCGCCGGAAGGGTACCGCGTCGAATCCGGCTGGAGGGAAGACCTCGACCGGATGAGCCACCGGCCGTATACGAAAGGACTCCTTTTCCCCGATGAGGAAGTCGACGGAGAAACAGTGGACGCTGCGACGCCGTACCTGCAGACGCACACTCTTGCCGCTCTCGTGAGACCGTCCACGGAAGAACTCCTGGGCGGAGAAAACCGAAACGGCACACCGTGGAACCCTGCGGCCGGGGACCTGCCGAAACCGCCGGACGGCCATCCCGAGGCCACGACGGAGCACTGGACCACCCTGGAAGTGAGACATCGACTCTCCACCGGCACGGCGCTCGACTTCCTGAACCCCGACGGATCGACCTCGCGCCACGTGCTCGACGCCTTCGAAGACCTCCGGGGCAATCCGATGACCGTGGCCCACCCGAATTCCTGGGTCCGCCTGAGACTCCCTTTCCCGACCGTTCCTCTCCAGGTGGTGCGCATGTGCTCCTGAAAGCCGGCCCGGCCGCCGGGCAAACCGCCGCCTTGCCGCCGCGAGGCCAAATCCGCATCCCGAAAAAGCACAAGGCAGGGTTTCCCCTGCCTTGCCTGCTATCCGGAAATGGTGAACCAGCCTAGCCCTTGGAGCTTTTCCCCCTGCCGCCGGACTTCTTTTTCTTTCCCGCCGGCTTGCTTTTCGCCTTCGATCCCCTGGCCGGAGCCGCGGCGGCAGATGCCTTCGTTTCCTGTTTATTCCCCTTCGAGACGGGTTTCGAGGGTTCCGGCGCTGGCGTAACCACATCTTCGGAAGATGCCTTCGCGGGTTCGCTTTTCACCGGATCGCGACGTTCCGCCGCCACGGGCAGGGCTGCCTTTACACGTACGGCAACCGCCCTGCTCCCCTCGGGAATTTTCGCAACTGCCGTCGTTGCGCTCTCGGTTTGCGCTACCGCGCCGGTTTCGACCACCGGGGATTCCTCGGCGGGCTCTTCCTTCACCGGTCTTCCGGCTTTCGGTTCCTTCGCGGGAGCATCGGGCTTCGGTTCCTTCGCGGATTCCACCGGCGCAGGCTCCACAACTGCCGCCTCCGCCGCTCTTCCTTCGACGGTGGGCTTTTCCGCTTTCGCGGTCGGCACGGATTCCGCAGGCCGGCTCTTCTTTGCGGCTTCCGCCTTTTCCGCCTTGGCGGCCCGTTCCGCTTCCTCGATGCGCCGCTTTTCAGCCGCTTCCGCCTTCTGTTTCAGCCTCTCCTCGCGGTTGACCGAGAGATGCTTTTCACAGGCACCGGCAAGGCATCTGAGATCTTGAACGTGGGCCCTGAATTCGTTCTCGAAGTGATTCAGCGCACTCAGGACGGGTCCGCTGCTGGCCGCCGCAAAATCGCAGTAGGGAGCGTCGATCATCACCCGGCAGAGGCGGCGGATCTCTTCGAGTTCCTCGACCGCGGCCTCCCCCGAGAACACCCGCTCCAGCGCCTCCTGCAAACGTTTGAGACCGATGCGGCACGGGGTGCACTTCCCGCAGGAAAGACCCTCTTCGAAATCAACGAAGTATTTTGCCGCCTCGACCATGCAGACGCCTTCATCCAGGGCGCCGATGACTCCCGAGGCTTTGTCGTACACGAGATCGGAGCGGTAGGAACGGTCGTGGCCGACTCCCAGCAGGTCCGGCAGCAGTCGGCCGTTCACCACCGTTTCCCCGATGATCCTGGGAACGTCTTCCGGCCGGACGGGCCGGTAGGAGAAACGCTGTTGGGGAAAACCGACGAACGGGCCGCCCGCGCAGCTGCCGGAGCATCCTATCTTGGCGTTGCCCAGCGAAACCCTGAGATTCCTTTTCACGATCTCTTCGACCAGAGCCCGGCGGACGTCTTCGCAGCCGCAATCGCAGCCGGAGGAAGGCCTGCATATCGTGATGCAGGGCAAAGAGGAAGCAGGGTCACAGAAAGGCTTCCCCTGTTCCGTTTGCGCCGTCCGTTCTTTCTCTTCCCGGGAGGAGCTTTTCTCAACCGGAATCCACGGTTCGTTCCATATGTCCCGAACCAAATCTTTCAACGATCCCATGGCATCTCTCTTTCCCTGGCTGTTGGGCCTTCAGATCCGCTGGAAGCCTGTCTTGCCTCTATGGTCCAACGGAGCACGCGTCCCCGGCAGGACCCGCCGCAAGCCGTCGTTTTAGAGCAGGCTTTTCGCCGCCGCCTCCGTCAGTGCCACGAAGGTGTCCGGGAAAATGCCCAGGAAAACCATCAGGATCACCAGCGCAAGGCTCAGGGTTCGCGTCATTCCGTCAACCCGCACGGGTGGATACGGATTGACCGGTTCCAGCAGGTACGCGGCCTTGATGACGATCAGGTAGTAATAGAGGGAGATCGTCGCGTTGATCATGGCGATGATGATCAGGATCAGGTGGCCCTGTTCCAGGGCGGCCGCAAACACCAGGAATTTTCCGGTAAACCCGACCGTTGGCGGAATTCCCGCGAGGCCGAACAGCCCGAGCATCAGGGTCATGGCGAGAAGAGGAGACCGCTTGTGCAGGCCGGCCAGTTCCTTGATCTGCAGGTTGTGCCCGTCGTCGGCTATCTTCATGATGACCATGAAGCACGCGAAGTTCATCACGAGGTAGGCGAGCGAATAGTAGATGGCGCTGGCGAATCCGCGCTCGGACATGCTCAGGATGCCGACCAGGATGTAGCCCGCATGCGCAATGCTCGAATAGGCGAGGAGTCGCTTGATGTCCTTCTGGATCAGGGCGACCAGGTTGCCGAAGGTCATCGACAGTACCGAGAGGACCATCAGCAGATTGACGAAGACGGGACTCGCCCCGCCCGAGAACCCGACGAAGCGGATCACCATCGCGGCGGCGGCCATTTTCGAAGCCGTCGCGATATAGGTCGTCACCTGGTTGGCCGCCCCCTGGTAGACATCCGGCGCCCAACTGTGAAAGGGGAACAGCGCCTGCTTGAAAAAGAACCCTGACAGGGCCAGGATCAGGCCGATGATCGCCGCGGGCTGCGTGATGATCTGCGGCAGCACCCGCACGATGTCGACCACGTAGGTGCTGTGCACCGCACCGAACAGGAAGCTGATGCCGAAAAGCATGATCGCCGAAGCCGTCGCGCCGATCATGAAGTACTTCACGCCGGTTTCGGCGTACAGGTCCGTGCCCCGCCTCATGGGGACCATGAGGTAGAGGCAGTACGAGGCAAGTTCGACCGAAACGTAGATGGTGAGCAGTTCCACGGAACTGACCAGCATCATCATGCCCAGCGTGCAGATGGACATCAGGAAGAAGAACTCGGCGTGCAGCCTCTCGGAGATGCCCTTCAATTCCCTGCACGTCAGCACGACCCAGAACGTGCCCAAGGAGAGCAGCACCTTGAACACCTGGCTGAACAGGTCGACCTTGTAGGCGTCATAGAAGAGCATGCCTTCGAGCCGTGCACAGAGCACCGTCACCAGCACGCCCGCACCCGACATGGCCACGGCCCATTTGTAGAGCGATTCCGGTCCGACTTTCCTGCTGATCGACCAGCAGAAAAAGACCAGCCCCATCAATACGTAATACGTTTCAGGTATAAAGAGGACCCAGTTCATCATCGTGATTCTTCCCCTATCATGTTCTATAGGCTGCTAACAAAAGGGATCACCGCACTCTGGATCAGATCGATCATGAGTTTGGGGAAAATCCCGAAGAAGATAATGATGCCTGCCAATATGATGCGCGGCGTGGCAAGGAAGAGCGAAACATCGGGAATATGCGCCCAGCGCTCGTTCTTCTCCCCGTAGAAGGTCTTCTGCACCACCCGCAGCATGAACAGGGCGCTCACCACGAGTCCCGAAACGGCAAGGATGCCGTTGACCGGGTACGTTTTCACAGCCGAGATGAACACGAGCAGTTCCGCCCAGAAGCTGGCCATGCAGGGCACGCCGATACCGGCGAAAGCGGCGATGATGAAGAAGCTCGAGGCGACCGGCATCGTCCTGGAAAGCCCTCCGAGTTCAGGGATCATCTTGGTGTGCGTTCTGTCGTAGATGTACCCGACGGAGGAGAAGAAGAGAGCCGTCATCACGCCGTGCGCGAACATCTGGAAGACGGCGCCGTTGATCCCGTTCACAGTCATGGTGGCCAGTCCCAGCCCCACCATGCCCATGTGCGACACGCTCGAGTAGCCGATGACGTATTTCAGATCCGTTTGCGCCAATCCGACGAAAGCGCCGTAGACGATTCCGATGGTCGCGAGCAGAGCGACGAGCTGCGACCAGTAGGCCAGCCCTTCGGGACAGAGCGTCATGGCGAGGCGCAGGATTCCGTAGGCGCCCAGTTTCATCAGGACCCCCGCGTGGATCATGCTGACCGCGGTCGGCGCGGCCACGTGGCCAACCGGCGACCATGTGTGGAACGGCCAGACGGCGGCGAGGATTCCGAAGCCGAGGTAGAGCATGATGAAGGCGACCTTCTGCACGAACGGGGTAAAACCGATACGCTGCAGTTCGAAAATGTCGAAGGTTTGCGCACCGCCCTGCACCCAGAGGTAGAGAATCGCGGGCAGGATCAGGGCGCTGCCGGCGAGAAGGTACAGGGTCAGCTTCATCGCGCCGTATTCCTTGCGCGTGCCGCCCCAGATCGCGATGAGGGGGTACATGGGAAAGAGCGAAACGTCATACCACACGAAGATCCAGAAGAGATCCATCGAAAGGAATACGCCGTACACC
>JAJFUA010000041.1 GCA_021372635.1 Desulfobacteraceae bacterium
CTCTGTCGCCTTTTTCAAACAGGTCTTCACGGAGCTGATGTTTGAAATACTTTACGAGCTGGACCTCTTTTCCGTCCCTCCCAAGATTGCGGTAAGTGACCTCATCCATGATTTCCCGCATCAGGAACATGCCGAGCCCGCTCCCATCCCACTCGGACTGGAGGACCGAGGGATCGAATTTGGCGGCTCGTTCGGGGTCGAAGGGAATCCCCCGGTCCCTTATGAGGATCTCCATGCCGTTCGGGATCCTTCGGCAAAGAACCGTGACCGCGGAATCATCCTCCGTCGGACAAGCATGGCAAATAGCGTTGGAAATGGCCTCCTCCGCGGCCAGTTCTATTCCGTTCAAGGTCAATTCTTCCTCGAACCCGAAACCCTCCGCACATTGCTTTACAAATCCCATTGCCAATGGGAGATACTTCAATGCCACAGGAATCTTAAGCTCAAGACAGTCCATAAAACCTGAGGTCCTTTCCCGTACGGAACGTACATATATATACTCAAAAGCGATACCTTGTACCCGCAACCTTTTATTGTAACCAGGGTTAGCGGGATATTTCGGAATATCGAACAAGATCCTTGGCTTATGCAATAGTGCAGCCCGAGGGGAGCCTGCAAAGCCCAACATCATTACTCAATTTGAATGATTTTCGAGGAATTTCCCCTCCAAACCCTTAGCCAGCCTACCTCTACAGGTGAAGGATGTCATTTTCCAGTATATACTACACAAAGTTTGAATTGGGATTCTTTTTATTCGGCCATCCGGCGCGATTGCTAAGGGAAACAGTGAATAGGTGAGCGGTGAACTGCGAGCAATAAGAGGAAAAAGCAGAATCCAGAGGACGCATCCACCTGCCCATCCCCGTGAGCCCTTGACTTTTCATTGATCGACATTATTGGGGGGAAAGCTGGCCGTGTTGCTGCGGTTCTCCTTGGGGATATGGCAGCATGGCACCAATTTCACCAATCAGACGATTGATTTTTCCCGAATAAGTTACAGCGAGTGAAATGCCACTGTGATAGCCTTTTCATCCCTCTTTCGCATGCTCCCGGCAAAGGGTATCTGCTGGATACTCCAGCAGATTGCGCGCAGTGAACCTTTAAAGGACCGAACCAAAGGAGGAGATCAATGAAGGCAATACGTCTGCTGGCACTACTGTTGTTCCTTTTCGGTGCCGTGACCGCCAGTGCGGCGGAGCTCTCGAATATCGAGCAGCTCGGGAAGCACCTCTTCTTCGACACGGACCTATCGGTGAACCGCTCCCAGTCCTGCTCGGATTGTCATGCTCCAGAGGCAGGCTTCACCGGCCCGGATTCGCTGGTCAATGCAGGTGGCGCCGTATATCAAGGCGCTCTCCCGAATCACTTCGGAAACCGCAAGCCGCCGACATCGGCATATGCTGGTGACAGCCCCGTGCTCAAGCTAGTTGATGGCGCCTGGGTTGGTGGCATGTTCTGGGATGGCCGGGCAACCGGCGACAGGCTTGGCGATCCGCTTGCAGAGCAGGCTCAAGGTCCATTCCTTAATCCACTCGAGCAGGCCATTCCCAACGCCAGGGTTCTGTGTTCCCAAATCAAGCAGGGTGCTTATGCCGGCCTGTTCCAGGAGGTTTGGGGCGCAGGATCCCTCGACTGCGCGAAAGATGCGGGGGGTGTTTACGTGAAGGTTGCACGCTCAATTGCTGCATTCGAGCGGAGCCCGGAAGTAAACCCGCATACATCGAAATTCGACCGGTTCTGGGATACAGCCAGGGCCCACGGCAAAGACGTATCGAAGATCAGCTGCGGCTCCGGCCCACAGGGATGCGGCGGGATGGGAAGAGATCCCAATCGCTGGTCCACTTTTAAAGGCTACGGACTCTCGGATGAAGAACTTCAGGGTCTGGCCGCTTTCAACGATCCAAATCGAGGCAACTGCGCTTCCTGTCACCGACTCAAACCTGGACCGCAGGGCTATCCCCTCTTCACCGACTTTGGCTACGACAATCTCGGGATTCCGAAGAACCCGGATAACCCGTTCTATTCAATGCCGACCGCCTGGAACCCCGATGGCTATGATTGGGTGGACTACGGCCTGGGCGGTTTTCTCAAGAGTGCCGGATACCCGCTGGAAGTCTACGAAACGGAGATGGGAAAATTCAAGTGTCCCACATTGCGGAACGTAGACCTGCGGCCTTCGGCTGACGTGGTGAAGGCGTACGGGCACAACGGCTACTTCAAGTCCCTTGAGAGCATCGTCTTCTTCTATCATTGGCGCGGTGCGATGGACAGCGGCTGCATGGGCGGCGGCATGGGTGTAGGAGGAATGGGTGGCGGCATGGGATGCGATGGGATGGCCGGAATGTTCCCGCCTCCCGAGGTGGACCGGAACCTCGCCTCGATGAACATGTTCCCGAGACCCCTGGTGGACAGCATCGTAGCCTTCCTCAAGACACTCTCTGACGGTTATCCCCAGCAATAGCGAGTACTTGTTCACTGGGTGGGATCTCACCACCCAGTGAAATCATCATCTCACATTGAGGCGAAACTCCGAGGGGAATAGAGTTTGAACGTTACGGGCGCAATAAGCTCTTGATTGCGCGGCGCTCGTCCATTGCGCGGTAGCCCTCCGCCACTTGATCGAGAGGCAGTTTAAGGTCGAAGACTTTTCCCGGGTTGATCTTCCCGTTCCAAACGAGATCGATCAGTTCGGGCAGGTAGCGGCGAACCGGAGCAGGGCCACCATGGAGGTGGACATGAGAGAAGAACAATTTCTCTCCGTTCAGCTCGACTCCGTGCGGGACCCCGACATAGCCGATGTATCCACCTGGGCGGGTGGAACGTATTGCCTGCATCATAGACTCCTGGGTGCCGACGCACTCCAGCACCGAGTCGGCGCCGATCCCATCGGTCAACTCCTTTATGCGGGCTACACCCTCGTTACCGCGCTCGATCACGATATCGTCTGCGCCGAACTCGCGAGCGAGCTTCTGGCGAGTCTCGTGGCGGCTCATCGCGATGATCCGCCCGGCACCCATCCGCTTGGCGGAGAGCACACCGAGAAGGCCGACGGCCCCGTCACCGACGACTACGACCGTTTTGCCCGGCTTTACGTTGGCTGCGTCGGCCGCGAACCAGCCGGTACCCATAACGTCTGAGACCGTCAGCAGGCTCGGGATCATGTCTTCCGAAGGGACTTCAGGGGTTGTCACCAGGGTGCCGTCAGCAAGGGGGACGCGCAGAAAGGGTGCCTGCGCATCTCCCACAAATTCTCTGTGCCGGCAGGATGTTTGGTAGCCAGCATGGCAGTTGGGACAGGTATTATCGGAGGCGAAGAATGAACCGATAACAAACTGGCCTGGCTTGACCCTGGTGACTTCACTGCCGACCTCCTCGACGATACCGCAGTACTCGTGGCCCATCGGAGTCGGCTGGGTGATTGGCTGAATGCCCCGGTAGGGCCACAGGTCAGACCCGCACACACATGTTGCCGAGATTCTGATGATGGCATCGGTTGGTTTGACGATCCTGGGGGTATCGCGCTCCTCGAAACGTATATCTTTCGGGCCATAGAGAACAGCTCCTCGCATCGGTTTCTCCTTTCCATATTCTCATGGTGCTCGCCACCAACTGGGACCACTATTTCCTTCTTCATGCTTTTTCTGGAGAATGAGAGGCATTTCAGTGACCTTAAGGTCACCACTCTTTTATTCCTGCAATTTGCTGAGCCATAAGTCGAGTGCTCTTGGAATTTCGGCTTGCCGTTGCATATGCAAATCGAGACCTTCGAGGACAACGGCGTTTTTTGCCTGCTCGCTGAAATGCGGGAAGAATTTACCAACTCCTCCCTCATGAGTACAAAAGGCGGAAACTCTTTTACCAGCGAAATCAGCCTGTGTTAAAAATCGCATTACCGGGGTAGAAACAGTGTACCACCAAACTGGGCTGCCAACCAAAATGAGGTCATAGGAGGACATGTCGGGCGGATTCATCTTCAGCTCCGGCAAATCGCGCGTCTGCAACTCCCTTTTGACCTCTTTGGTACATTCGGTGTAGTCGGATGGATATTCTTTTACCGTCTCAATTTCAACCACGTCGCCCCCGGTTTTTTCCCGTATTCTTTCTGCGATGTTTCTGGTGTTTCCGGAAAGAGAGTAGTAGATGACCAACAGCTTGTTTGCGATTATTGTTTCATTGCTCATGGCAGTACCTTTGCATTTAGACTTCTGCAGCTATCGGAATTCAACCGGAGAGTCTCCTAGCGACCAGTCATCCGCTCAAGTCTTTCGGGATATCGATCTCCCTGGATCGTGATCTTAGAGGAGACCTCGTCAACCTCGCGGAGGTCGTCGGACGTAAGTTCGACTTCAAGTGCTCCGATGTTCTCGTCCAGGCGTTCCAGCTTCCGGGTGCCTGGGATTGGAACAATCCAAGGCTTTTGGGCAAGAAGCCAGGCCAGCGCTATCTGAGCAGGAGTCGCCTTCTTCCGTTCCGCGATTTTTTGAATCAGATCGACCACCGCCTGGTTAGCCTTTCGAGCCTCCGGCGTAAAACGGGGGACAATGTTTCGGAAATCGGAACTGTCGAAGGAAGTGTTCTCATCGATCTTTCCCGTCAGGAAACCCTTGCCGAGAGGGCTATAGGGAACCAGCCCAATCCCGAGTTCCTCCAGTGTTGACAACACTTCCGCTTCCGGGCGTCTCCACCACAGCGAGTATTCGTTCTGAACCGCAGTGACAGGCTGGACGGCGTGTGCGCGACGGATCGTCTGGACTCCCGGCTCAGAAAGGCCGAAGTGCTTGACCTTGCCTTGCTGGATCAGCTCCCTGACCGCACCCGCAACATCTTCTATGGGCACGTCCGGGTCAACACGATGCTGATAAAATAAATCGATGGCATCGACTCTGAGTCGTTTCAGGGAGGCTTCTGCAACCTCCTTAATGTGCTCGGGCCTGCTATTCAGGGTTGGCGCGCCCTGCGTCCCCCTCGGATCAACGCCAACGTCGAACCCGAACTTGGTGGCTATCACCACCTGTCCACGGAAGGGGAAGAGGGCTTCGCCCACGAGTTCCTCGTTTGTGAACGGGCCATAAACTTCAGCTGTATCGAAGAAGGTGACACCGTGTTCGACGGCCGCCCGGATAAGAGAGATCATCTCCTTCCTGTCTCCGGCCGGACCGTAGCCAAAGCTCATTCCCATGCAGCCGAGCCCAAGAGCCGAAACTTCCAGTCCGCTCTTTCCAAGTTTGCGCTTTTGCATTTCCTTAAACTCCTTTCGGTTGAATATAAGAACTATTCCCGTCAGTCATCGTTTCTGTCCGCTGTCACGGGCCAACTGAGCCACGGCTCAATCGGTCTCCCTTCAGGATGCTGTCAGGAATATGCTGCTGCAGGGCTTTCACCATGTCGCGCGGCAGTATGTTAGGGCCGTTTGGTTCGCCGGTGTGCACCTTAATGGCTGTTCTGCCTGTGATTTCTTGATTGACCCTGGAGTAGATCCTGACCAATCCGTCAGCACTGATATCATCGGTAAAAAACACTTTCGATTTGTCCTGTTGCGCGGAAAGAGCACTGCCTATGCCCTTGAGGTCGCATGCGGCCACCGTGCCCAGCGCCATTGCACTCTTTTTCAAAAAACTGCGACGTGAGATCGGACCTTCCATGTCAGCTCTTTCAATAGTCGCACGAGGCCTCGTCCGGGATCTGGACCTTGTGAAGCCGGACGTGGTGGTGGTAAGCGGCGATTTCACCCAGCGCGGCACGTCCCTCCAGTACAGGCAGGCCCGCGAATTCCTGAAAAGGATTCACTTCCCGATCATCGCCGTGCCCGGAAACCACGACGTCTCCCTGTTCAACCTCTACCGCCGCTTCCTGCTGCCGCTGGAACGGTACAAGAAGTTCATTTCCGAGGACCTGGCGCCCTTCTACCTGGACGATGAGGTGGTGGTGCTGGGGATCAACACGGCGCGGTCCCTCACGTGGAAGAACGGAAGGATCTCACGGGAGCAGATGGAGCTCATCAGGTCGCGGTTCTGCCCTCTGCCCCGGGACAGGTTCAAGGTCCTGGTGACGCACCACCCGTTCCTGGCCCCTCCCGGGGGCTACGGCAGCGTGGTGGGCCGTGCGGAAATGATGTTCGAGCGGGTGAACGGGTGCAGCCCCGACCTCGCCCTGGCCGGCCACTTCCACATGAGCTACTCGGGTGAGACCAGGGCGGTCTACACGGCCCACGAGGGTTCCTCGCTGGTGGTGCAGGCGGGGACGGCCATATCGAGGCGCGTCAGGGGCGAAAGGAACGCCTACAACCACCTGCGGGTGGGCGGCGGCGAGGTGGTCCTCACGGTGCGCATGTGGGACGGGAGCCGCTTTGCGCCGACGGCTCCGGAACTGTTCCGGAGGGAAGGCGGCGTGTGGCGGGCCGTGCGGGTGCGGGGCTGAAAAGAGACGAGATGCGGGGTCAAAAAAGCCGAGATGAAGTCACCTTCCCCGCTGTTCACTCCCGGGATTCCCGGCCGCTCATTTCTTCCATCTTCTGGTCGATCAGCCTGGCGATGATGGATTCGTATTCCTTGCCCACGTAGGAGCGGTGCGAGAGGAGTTCGTATTTCAGCTTTCCCCAGTATTCCCACAGGGATTCCCAGGTCCTGTGGGCGTTGATTTCCCGGTAGATGGAATCCAGGTAGAAGTCGCGCAGCTGCGAGCGGTGGAACTCGAAGATCTCCTTCAGGTAAAAGATCTGTTCCTCGGAGAAGGCGACACGGGAAAGCTCCTCCTGCATTTCGTTGTGGATCGCGTGGAGTTCGGCGAAGGTATTGAGCCGGCCCAGCCGTTCCCGGTAGGTCGTGATGATGTGGTCGTTGATTTTTTTCTGCTGCTCTTCGTACGCCTTGTGCAGTTCCTCCTCGAAGTTCTTCGTATCGAAGGGAAGCTTTTCCCGCAGTTCGGAAACCATGGTGGTGTAGAGGGCGGCCAGTTCGGCGTGTTCCCACACGTTCATGAGCGGCCGGACCATGCGGTCGAACTGGATAGCGTCCCGGTAGTCCGGCCGGATGGCCGGTTCCTCGGCGCCGGCATGGAAGCGGAGTTCCTTGATGTGCCCGGGGGTGAAGAGGGACCGCTCCCCTTCGAAGCATCTTTCCGGGAAGGGCAGGTCCTTCAGGGCGTTCTGGAGCGTTTCGTGCCGGCGCTCGATGTTCTGGCTGAGCTGCCGGAAGCTGATGAGCCCCCCTTTGGTCTGCGTCCCGAAATGATGGTGGAACGCCAGGAAGGAGATCAGCAGCAGCTTCAGGCATTCCTCCGGCTGGAGGAACTTGGGGAGCGGGGTGAAGTCGTAGACGCGCATGGCCCCGCCCAGGTGATCCATGCAGTGGAGGAGATAGTAGCGGACTTCGGGCTTGAGGGACGAGACGAGTTCGAGGAACTTCGCGGCGTCCCGGAGCTGTTTTTCGAAGGTCGCCAGGCCGACGCTCTTCAGCTTCTTCTTGTGATAGATGAAGCTGACCGGCATGTTCAGCAGGAGCATCTGCAGGTCCTGGAAGTCCACCCAGGGCGCCCCCATCAGCTTCAGGAGCCGTTCCAGGGCGGCGCTCTGCCTTCCCTGCCACATGGCCTCGTCTTCGGCGTCCGCGTCGACGAAGCCGCAGAAATTACCGATTTCCGACGGGAGCACCCGCGCCTGCGTCGAGGTCAGGCGGAAGTCGGCGAGGACCGCCGAACCCTTTTCCCGCAGGCTTTCCCGCAGCCAGCTTTCCCAGTTGCTCTTGGACTTGATGATCTGCAGGGCGACGGAGCGATAGGACAGGAACACGTCGACGAGGTCCGAGACCATCAGCCCTTCCCGGAGGGCCGCCGCGGCCAGGATCGAGTGCAGCACGTAGACGTCGAGCAGGCGGTTTTCGCTTTTACTAGTGATATTCGCCAGTTCAGTCGCTGGTTCCTCGCCCACGATGACGTGCCCGATCAGTCCGTGATAGCGCACGAGGGACACCACGAGCTGCTGCACCTGGGAGTCGAGGTCGTACTTGTCCAGCAGGTCGGACTTCTCGAGGATGTTGGCTCCCTGGGCCGCGTGGGTCCAGTGCGGACCGGCCTCGAGGAGCGCTTCGGAATACCGTTCGATCTTCCCGATTTCCTGGAAGATGAGGGCCAGGGTCAGCGCCTGGTAGAGAACCGGCCTCTGCTGGATGCGTTCGACGAGGTATTCGAGGACTTCCATCTGGGAGTGGCTGGCCCCGATGCCTTCTTCCGCCAGGGGGCCGAATTCCTGCTTCGCGAGCTGGTAGTAGACGTTGCGGTCCTGGAACATGTCCCGGTCCCGGATGACCAGCGCCTGGAATTTCTCGATGCATCGCATGCTGTAGTTGCCCAGAGACTGGCGCTGAATGGTGGGCCAGTTCTCGACGAAGCTTCCGAGGGCGTGGAATTCGGGCAGGATGAAGCGAAGGATTTCGGGGCAGTGGCGGGCCAGGGCGCTGAGGGAATCGTAGATGTCTTCGGGTATGAAGATCTGCCCGAGGAGGATCGACTTCAGGCGCTTCTCTATGGAGCCGATTTCGCGGTCTCTCGCGCCGAGCCCGCCCGTCTGGTTGAAAATGCCGCACAGCAGGTAGCAGCCCTCCTGGTGCAGGTATTCGTGGAAGCTCTGCAGCTCCGAGAAACGCCGTTCCAGTTCCCGGAGGCGCTTGAGGGAGATGCCCCGCAGCTTCTGGGATTCGAAGTGGGTGAGCAGCATTTCGATCTGCTGGAGGTCTTCCTCGATGTCCACGAAGGCGACGTTCACGACGCGCGCCTCGGGGTTCGCCGTGATCCGGATGCCGCTGTCGAAGATGAAGGCGGGCCGGGCGTCGCGCAGGGTCTTCCTGATCTCCTCGAAGAACCTCGGCTGAAGCCTTTCGATGGGAATGCGCAGCAGGCTTTCCTTGATCTTGTTGATCCGCATGCCGTGGCGGTCATGGCCGGCGCCGGAGAGCATCGGGTTGAAGTTGATGATCTGCCGGTCGGACGAGTTGACGGCGATCCAGATCATGATGAACCCGGCGCGGGTCCCGAGCTTGGGGAAAAGGTGCCCGGTCCCGTGGAACTCGATGTCCAGGAACTGCCGGAAAAAGTATGACTGCCCGAAGACATAGTCGCCCATGAACTGGTGCTTGAACTGCTCGGCGATGCGGGCGAGTTCGAGCGCGTCCTCCAGGTGCTGCAGCTGTTCGGGTTCGTAGTCGCAGTAGACCTCCTTCTGCGCGGAGCCCTTGTGGATGCATTCCTGCCAGTCGTCGAGGAAGTCGAACAGGTTGAAAAATTTCATCATCTCCCGGATGGCCTTGTTCTGCACGCCGCCCAGGGCGCTGATGCGCAGATCGTGGAGCCTGTCCCAGTCCATGTTCCGATCCATCGCGACGTGGACCGCGGAATCGTACAGGCGGAACAGTTCTTCGGCCTGCTCTTCGGTGAAGCTGTCGTCCGAGGCGGCGATGAGTTCCGCCATGCTCAT
>JAJFUA010000052.1 GCA_021372635.1 Desulfobacteraceae bacterium
AATACAAACTTACAGGTGAACTCATGTTTGCACTAGCCGTCATGAACGGCCTGGTCATGGGGGCGATTTACGCCCTGGCGGCCCTGGGGGTTTCCCTGGTGGTCGGCATCATGAACGTGGTCAATTTCGCCCACGGGGAACTCTACGTTCTTGCGGGCTATTTCAGCTACCTGTTCGCGGGAGCGATGGGGATCCACTTCGTTGTGGCCATGATCCTGGCCGTCTTCCTGGTCTTCCTCTTCGGCCTCCTGGTGGAATACCTTCTCATCCGCCCCACTTACGGCAACGACATGTACTCGCTCATTCTCACCTTCATCCTCTCCATCGTGCTGCAAAACGCCTACCTGCTGATCTTCGGCCCCTATCCCAACAAGCCGCCCAACTGGGTGGGCGGCGCCACCCACGTCTTCGGCCTGTTCCACTACGGCAACCAGAGGCTTGCGGCCCTCATTGCGGGCAGCGTGGTCATTGCGGCCATCTTCCTCGTGATCAAGAAGACCTGGTTCGGCCGCATCATCCGCGCTGCCAGCCAGGACAGGGATATGGCGGAACTGAACGGGGTGAACACCAAGCGACTCAATATGCTGAGCTTCGGGCTCGGGTGCGCCCTTGCGGCCGCGGCCGGCGTCATCCTGTCCCCCATTTTCCCGGTGACCCCCAACGCCGGGGCGCCCCTGGCGCTGACCGCCTTCGTCGTTGTGGTGCTCGGGGGGATGGGTTCCCTCTGGGGCTGCGTGGTGGGGGGCCTCACCCTCGGCATGGTCGAGAACTTCGGGGCCGCCTATATCTCCACCGGCTACAAGCACGTATTCAACTTCATCATCCTGATTCTCGTGCTCTTCACCCGCCCCGCCGGTCTGTTCGGGCGGAGGGAAGCATAGACGAGTGAAGTGAGGGTGCGCGGTGACTGATAATCGCTTTTACCTCGTTCTGTTCGCGGTTGCCGGAACGGCCTGTCTTCTGCCCCTGGGCCTGGGGACCTATCACCTGCACGTGGCGATCGTCAGCCTGTTTTACGTGATGATGGCTTCGAGCTGGAACCTGCTGGCGGGCTACACCGGGCAGGTCTCTTTTGCCCAGGCGGCCTTCGCGGGAATCGGCGCCTACACGTCGGGAATCCTCTCGGCCAGGTTCGGGATAGATCCCTGGATCGGGATCGCCGCCGGCACGGCGTTCGCCGCGCTGCTGGGGCTTGCCGTGGGCGTGTTGTGCCTGCGGATGGGCGGTATCTACCTGTCCCTCACGACCCTTGGCTTCTCCGAAATCCTGCGGATTGTCATCACCAATGAATACGAAATCACCCGAGGCACCATGGGCCTCCAGGTCCCGGGGCTGGTCCAGGAGTATTCCAAAGCGGCTTATTTTTACATCCTGCTGGCCGGAACGGTGATCACGCTGATCGTGATCCACAGGCTGATCTACTCGAACGTTGGGCTCAATTTCCGCGCCGTTCAGAACGACGAACGGGCCGCGGCGGCCCTGGGCGTCGACGTAGTGCGTGTGCGCGTGCTCGCCTTCACGGTTTCGAGCGCCCTGACCGGAATGGCCGGCGGACTCTACGGCCACTACCTCCTCCTGGTCACCCCCGAAATCCCGTCCCTGGACCAGCAGTTCCTGGTGCTTTCCATGACGGTGATCGGCGGGATGGGATCGTTCGCCGGGCCGATCATCGGCGCGGTCTCCCTGGAGATTCTCTCGGAATACATTCGCGCCTACGGGGAATACCACGTGCTGGTCTTCGGCCTGGTAGCCCTGGTGGTAGCCCGTTTCGCGCCCAACGGGGTGATGGGAGTGCTGAAGCAGCATTTTTCCGCAGGCCCGGAGGCGGTGAAGACCGCGCCCGCCGCCGCTACGGAACTTTAGGGAGGATCGAATCGTGGCTTTGCTGGAAGGTCGTGGATTGAGCAAGCGGTTCGGCGGCGTCCGGGCGCTCACGGAAGTGAGTTTTTCGGTCGAGGCAGGAAGCATCGTGGGGCTGATCGGGCCGAACGGGGCCGGAAAAACGACCCTTTTCAACCTTGTGGCGGGAACGTACAAGCCCGACGCCGGCGAGATCCACTTCGACGGTTCGAACATCACGGGGGCTGTGGCCAACGAAGCATGCCGCGGAGGGATCGCGCGCACTTTCCAGGTCACGCGCCCCTTTCCCGCTATGACCTGCCTGGAAAACGTCGGCGTGGCCATCGTCAACAGCCCCCGGTCGGAAAACCGGACCGGATGGGAACCGCTCGCCCTCAAGTACCTGAACCTGGTCGGTCTGGGCGACCAGGCTCGGGTCGAAGCTCGTCACCTCAATGTGGTGCAGAAGAAACGGCTCGAAATCGCCAGGGCTCTGGCCACCCGGCCGAAGCTGCTCCTGCTGGACGAAGTCCTGGGAGGCCTCAATTCCCACGAAATCAGGCAGGCCGTCGCGTTCATCCGCAGCCTCCGGGATGAGCACCGCCTGACGGTATTCTGGATCGAGCACGTCATGGGAGCGATCATGGAGGCGGCGGAGAAGATCATCGTGCTGGACCAGGGCGGGCTTCTAATGGAGGGCACCCCCACCGAAGTCGTCAGCGATTCACGGGTTGTTCGGGCTTACCTGGGAGACTGAGGGCCATGCTGAAAATTTCGGGAATCGACGTATTCCGGGGGGAAACCCAGGTGCTCTGGGAAGTGTCCCTCGAAGTGAGCCGCGGGGAGCGGGTTGCCATTCTCGGGAGCAACGGTGCGGGGAAATCGTCTCTGCTGGCCGCCATAACAGGGGTTCTTCCCGCCCGGCGCGGAACCGTCCGCTTCAACGGGGAATCCCTCGCCGGCATGAAGCCCCACCGGATCACCCGGATGGGCGTGGCCCTGGTGCCGGAAGGCCGCCGTGTCTACCGGGAAATGACCGTTTTGGAAAACCTGGAGATGGGGGCCTACCCGAAGCGGGGACGCGCTCAAATGTCCGATACCCTGGAGCGCGTCCTCAAGCTGTTTCCTGTGCTGGAACGGAGGAAGGACCAGGCGGGGGGGACGCTTTCCGGCGGGGAGCAGCAGATGCTGGCCATCGGCCGGGCACTCATGAGCCGCCCCGAACTGCTCTTCATCGACGAATTGTCCCTGGGGCTCGCGCCGCTGGTCACCCGGGAGATCTTCCGCGCCCTCGACAGCCTGGCGGGCGAGACCACGATTCTCCTGGTGGAACAGAACGTGGAGCAGGCTCTCAGGCATTCCCAGAGGGCCTATGTGCTGGAAAGCGGACGAATGACCCGCAGCGGCCTCTCCGCCGACCTCATGGAGGACAGCGACATCCGGCGGGCGT
>JAJFUA010000056.1 GCA_021372635.1 Desulfobacteraceae bacterium
TTTCTGATCCCCACCATGATCCTGGTCGTTTTCGGCATGGGGATTTCCGCCCTGCTCTGCGGCGTGATGGCCAAAAGCGCGCTCGAAGACAGTGCGAACGCACAGCTCAGGCAGGCTCTCGATCTGACAAAAAGCAGGATCTCGATATACCTGAAGGACCGCAAAGACGAGGTGCAGGCCTGGGGCCAGGCGAAGCTGTGCGTGGACGCTCTTCGCGCCGCCAATGCCGAAAGCCCGGAACGGGCCGCCGCATCCGAGTACCTCGTTCGATGCCAGAAGCAGTCCGATTATTTCGAAAACATCGGCCTGGCCGATACCCAGGGAAACGTGATCGCCGCCTACGTCGCCAGCGCAGTGGGCAAGGTCAACGTCAAGGACCGGGAATATTTCAAGGAATCCAGCAAGGGCAAGCTGTTCGTCAGTGAAGTGGTGGTGAGCAGAACCACGGGCAACGCCGGCTTCATGATTTCCACCCCCGTGAAGGACGGGGGCGATATCATCGGGGTCCTGTACGGGACGATCAAGATGAACGCCTTCAACGAAACCTTCATCGATCCCGTGAAAGTGGGCAAAGACGGGCAGACGTTCATCTTCCAGCGCAACGGCACGTTCATTGCCCACCCGGACAAATCGCTCCTCCTCAAGGTGAATGTGAAAGACAGAGGCTTCGGCGAGCGGATGATGACCCGGAAGGAAGGGACGATCCATTATTCCGACCAGGAAAGGGAATGGGAGGCGACCTTCGCGACCAACGGGGAACTCAACTGGACGCTTTGCATCGCCGCAAGCACGGATGAAATCTTTGCGCCCGTCAAGAGGCTTTATACCGCCGTCGCGGCCTGCGTCACCGTTATAACGCTCATTGCGGCCCTGATCATCGCCCTTATTTCCCATTCGACGGTCCGCCCCATCAAGGCAATTTCGATCTCTCTCAGGGAGGGGGCCGATCAGGTCACCTCGACGTCTCACCAACTCTCGACCTCGAGCCGGCAGGTCGCGGAAGGGACTGCCGAGCAGGCGGCGTCCATCGAGGAAACGTCTTCGGCGCTTGAAACAATGGCCTCCATGACGAAACAAAACGCCGAGCACGCCGCCCGGGCCAGCCGGTTGATGGGGGAAACCTCCCATGTGGTCTCCGAGGCCAACCTCTCCATGGAACAGCTCGCCGCGTCGATGCACGAGATTTCAAAAGCGTCGGAGGAGACTTCGAAGATCATCAGGACAATCGATGAAATTGCGTTCCAGACCAACCTGCTGGCCCTCAACGCCGCCGTCGAAGCGGCGAGGGCGGGGGACGCGGGCCTGGGATTCGCCGTGGTTTCGGAAGAAGTCAGAAACCTTGCCATGCGATCCGCAGAGGCGGCGAAGAGCACGGCCAGCCTGATCGAGGGCACGGTCAGCCGGGTCAAGGAGGGATCGGCCGTGGCCGAGAGGACGAGATCCGAATTCCAGCAGGTTGCGGGCAAGATCACGGAAATGGACGGGCTGGTGAACGGCATCACCACGGCGTCCAGCGAACAGGCCCAGGGAATCGACCAGATCAACAGGGCGATGGAGGAAATGGACAAGGTGGTCCAGCAAAACGCCGCGAACGCCGAGGAATCGGCCTCCGCTTCCGAAAACATGAACAGCCAGGCAGAGCATATGAAGGAGTTTGTCCAGGAGCTTGCAACGATCCTGAGCGGCAACCATTCGGGCAGGGAAGCGAATGCGGCGGCGGAAAACGCCCGAGGATCGGAGGGGGCCTGCTGAGCCCGTCGTAGAACTTCCGACCGCCGGGGAAAAGCGCATCGGCCGATCCCGGGCGGATCGTGCGGAAATACGGCCCGGCATGCACGGCGGCTGCATGCGGGCTGCCGTGCTTTTGAAGGTTCAGCCGCAGCCCCCGGCATCGGATCCCGCCATATTCCACGGGGCATAAACCCGCCCCGGACCTTCATTTCCGGATTCATCAAGCGCGTCTCTTGCGTTCCGCGGATTGCATGATTAGCCTGCCATTCATAATGATGCCGAAAGTCCACAGCGACCGGACCGGCGATAGCGCCCATCCGGGGGCAAGATCCCGGTGACGGGAGGCATTCCCCGCCGCCGATTGGCAACTGTAATCCTACAACCAAAGGAGGATAGCCATGTCCGTTTACAAGATCATCGAACTCGTCGGAACCAGTCCGAATTCCTGGGAGGAAGCGGCGAAGCAGGTCCTTGAAACGGCGGCCAAGACCCTGAGGGACATCAGAATTGCCGAGGTGGACAA
>JAJFUA010000068.1 GCA_021372635.1 Desulfobacteraceae bacterium
CGGCTTTCCAGCCGCGTTTTCTGGTCTTCCTTGTAATAGAAGCGGGCGTCTTCGAGGCGCGCGCGCACCACGCGGCCGTTTCCGGAAGCCACCACCCGCGGGTCCCGGGGAACGGTGTTCGCCACCGTGACGAAATACCGCAGGAGGTCGCCCTTTTCATCGATCACCGCGAAGTAGCGCTGGTGTTTCTTGATGACCGTGATGAGCAGTTCCGGGGGGAGTTCCAGGTACTTTTCCTCGTATTCGCCGACGATCGGGTAGGGATATTCGACGATCTGCGTCACCTCGTCGAGGAGTTCCTCGTCTTCGAGGATGCGCCCTCCGACCTTCGCGGCCGCCTCGTGGATGGCCTTCCGGATGAAGTCCCTGCGTTCGTCCAGGCTGGCGACGACGTAGTGTTTCTTCAGGTTCTCCAGGTGACTCTCGAAATCGTTCACCGCGATCCATTCGGGGCTCAGGAACCGGTGTCCCATGGACTGGTTCCCGGCCTGGACGGCCCCGTAGTGAAAGTCGAGGACCTGCTTTCCGAGAAGAGCCACGATCCACTGGATGGGGCGGGCGAACGTCACGGTCTGGCTACCCCAGTGCATGGACTTGGGGAAGGGGATGCGGGCGATGAAGTCGGGAAGCATCTTCTCGAGGAGTTCCTTCGTGGGGAGGCCCGCTTCTTCGCGCACGATGCAGAGGTATTCCCCCTTGGGGGTCGCCTTGACCGTGACGGCTTCCAGGGACACGCCCTGGCCCCGCGCAAAACCTTCCGCCGCCTTGGTGGGGTTGCCCTGCGCGTCGAACGCGACGCTCTTCGGCGGACCGAACACTTCGGTCGTGCAGGCTTCCTGCCCGGCGGCCACGCCCGGAATGTGCAGCATCAGCCTTCGCGGAGTCCCCGTCGTGAACGGGGTGCCGTGCCCGATGCGGCTTTCGTCCAGAAACCGGACCATCTGTGCGGACATGGCCTCCAGCGCCGGCTGGATGTATCCCGCCGGGATCTCTTCCGTTCCTATTTCCAGATAGAATGCGTCTTCCATGGTCTCCTCGATCTCTATTTCGCGTCCCATTTGTTGAGCAGCGGGAATCCCATCTCTTCACGCTGGGCCACATAGGCATGCGCCACGAGCCGGGCCATGGCGCGCACGCGGGCGATGTAGTTGGTGCGCTCCGTCACGCTGATGGCGCCCCTTGCGTCCAGGAGGTTGAAGACGTGCGAACACTTCAGCGTGTAGTCGTAGCCGGGGAGCACCATGCCCTTTTCGAGCAGGCGCAGCGATTCGGCTTCGTACATGTTGAAGAGTTTGAGCAGCATGTCCACGTCGGCTTCCTCGAAGTTGTAGCGCGACCATTCCACCTCGCCCTGGTGGTGGACGTCCCCGTACTTGACGTTGCCGCTCCAGACGAGGTCGTACACGTTGTCCACGCCCTGGAGGTACATGGCGATGCGTTCGAGGCCGTAGGTGAGTTCCAGGCTGACGGGGCTGAGCGCGATGCCGCCCACCTGCTGGAAGTAGGTGAACTGGGTGACTTCCATGCCGTCCAGCCACACTTCCCAGCCGAGCCCGGAGGCGCCCAGGGTCGGCGATTCCCAGTCGTCTTCCACGAAGCGGATGTCATGGTCGAGCGGGTCGATGCCGAAGCTCCGGAGACTTTCGAGGTACAGTCCCTGGGAATCGGGCGGCGAAGGCTTGACGATGACCTGGTACTGGTAATAGTGCTGGAGGCGGTTGGGGTTTTCGCCGTAGCGGCCGTCGGTGGGCCTGCGGGAAGGTTCCACGTAGGCGACGTTGTACGGTTCCGGACCGAGGACCCGCAGGAACGTCGCCGGGTTGAAGGTCCCGGCGCCCACTTCCAGGTCGTAGGGCTGCTGGATCACGAACCCCCGTTCGGACCAGAACTTATTCAGGGAAAGAATGAGTTCCTGGAAAGTCATGTAAAACTCCTTCAAAATGATTCGTCGGGCAGATTGCGGAGCGCCCGCCCCGCACCGTTTCGCTCCGATCGGGACAAGGCCGTCTGTCGTGAATGCTTCTCTGTTTTCAAAACGCTGCGCCAGCGGGCCACCGGGACCGCCGGGGAGCAACTCGCTCACCTTATCAAAATTCTCTGTAAATTTCGACCTATAGACGCTCGCAGAGAGGATTGTCAAGGAAAAACGGAAGAATGCGGGAAGGCTGCGGTGCCAGGGCTTTCCGGCCATCGTTCGGGTTCCCGGTTGGGGAACGCTCCCGGGGCTCCGTCGCCGTTCCGCAGAGCATGACGGGGCCCCCGAGCGACGAGCCGGTCCCGAAGGCGGAACATCCCGCGCGCAAGGCGAGGCGGGTGCCGCTACCGGTTCGTTTCTTTGCCGGACGCGGCCTGCCCGCATGCGCTCGCCGCTTCGTCGGCGAGCCTTCTGTAGAGGCCGCTCAGTTCGGTGTCGCATTCCAGCGTGGGGGCGCCCCTGGACTTGGCGTGTTCCACGGCTTCGCTCGCCTCCCGCAGCGTGCCTTCCTCCCGCAGGAGGCGGCCGAGGGTCAGGAAGGTTTCCGCGCGGTCCGGGTCGAGATCGCATGCCTTGCGCAGGATAGAAACGGCGTCGCTTCGTTTGCCCTGTGCCGCCAGGAGGCGGGCGGCCCGGAGGTGGGCGTCGAGGTCGGACGGGTTGTAGTGCATGGCCTCCTTGTAGGACCGCAGCGCTTCGGCCTGCTTTCCCCGGCGCTCCGCGACGGAGCCGAGGCCGAAGTGGGCGTTCCCGCAGGTGGAATCCCGCCGGAGTGCTTCCCGGAACATTTCGTCGGCTTCTTCGAGGCGGTCGAGGCGCAGCAGGAAATAGCCGAACTGGGCGGCCGCGTAGGCGTCGTCACGGTTTGCGGCCACGGCGCTCCGGTAGGACTTTTCCGCCTCGGCCGTCCGACCCTGCTTTTCCTGGATGGACGCCAGGTTGGAGAGAGCCGCGGAGTAGTCGGGATGCCGCTCGGCGATGGACCTGTAGAGCTTTTCCGCTTCGTCGAGCCGCCCTTCGTCCTGGTAGATGACGGCCAGGTTGAACCGGGGTCGCGGATCGTCGGGGTTCGTCCGGATGGCCGACCGGTATTCGGCGACGGCGTTCTGGATGCGGCCCCTGTCGTAGTGTTCGACCCCGCGGGCGTAGTGGTCGGCCGGCCCGGAGGCGCACCCGGCGAGGGCGAGGACCGCGGCGGGCAGGATGAGCGCGGTGCGCACGGCCTGCTTCAGGGCGCGCAGATCTTTATTTGCCATGGGGTCCGATCCTTCCCTTGTCGCGCCATTTCTCGCTTCCGGCGGGATTCGCCGGGCCGGAGGCCCCGTCTTCCTTCCAGACGACCTTCCAGGGATGGTTCTTGAGATCCTCGCTCAAGTATTCGAGATGCTGCGACGTCTCCTTCATGTGGCGCAGCAGCGCGGCGATGTCCTCTTCGTTGGAGGAAACCAGGGAGCGGACGTTCTTCACGGCGCCTTCCGCTTCCGTGAAGCCGCTGTCCACGTGCCCCAGGGTTTTGTCGAGCCGCGCTTCGAGGTTCACGAGCCGCTTCTGGAGGCTCTTGTTCGTCTCGCGCATCTCCGCGAGAAGGCTCGTTAGTTCCCTGCCCCCGGTCCCCGAGACATGCTTGAGGTCGCCGGCGATGGTATTGAGGACGTCCGTGAATTTTCCCGCCTTCTGCATGACGCCCCGGAGATCCTTCGCCTGCTCGCGCAGGTCCGTCAGGAGGCCGTTGGCGTTCGCTATGGATTCCTTGAGGGGCGATTCGGTGCCCACGTCGTGGACGACGGCCTGGGTTTCCTGGATCAGCGCCACCAGTCGCGTGGCGACTTCCCGGCCGGTTTCGAAGATTTCGGAAAGGGAGGCCGGGCTTTTCCCTTCGAGGGCTTCGCCGGGTTCCAGTTCGGGGGAGCCGGGGGAGCCGGGGGAGATTTCCACGTACTTCTGGCCCATCATTCCCAGGGAG
>JAJFUA010000069.1 GCA_021372635.1 Desulfobacteraceae bacterium
CTTTCCCGCCGCCGTCCGGGCACATTCCACGATTTTATGATAATCCTGCCGCCGCAGGCCTTCGAGTGAAGGGCAGTTTTTGCGGAGGCGTGAGAAACGGACGGGCCCGGCCGAAAAACGCCGGTTTGCGGGTGCCGGGCAGGCTTGCTGCGCCATCCCTTGCCGGACTCTGTCGATTGTCGGTGCTGGAGAGGCCCGTCGATGGAAGGGGTATAAGGGCGGCGGGCAATTCCCGGACCTGGTGCGCACGGGGATGAAAAGGAAAAGAGCCGGGACAGCCTTATCGAGCAAAAGCTGGCTCCCGGCTCCCGTTTCCGTGAGATGGGGTTGAAGCGTGCCCTAAGGGGGCTACTTTGTCTTTTTCCCGCGGTCGTGAGGCACCAGCACCGTGACGTCCGCGGTGCTCGAATTACCGGACGCGTCGGTTGCGGTCAGGGTAATCGTGTAGACTCTACCCTTCGCCTTGCCCAGGCGCTGCGCGGGGAGTTTGAAGGTTATCGTGCCGTCGGCATTGTAGACCGGCGTTTGCCAGACCGCTGCCGCTTTCTTCGACCTTCCGACGATCTTGACCGCCTCGCTGCTGGTTACCGTCGCCTTGACCACAGGGGCGGCGCCGCTGTTATCGGCAGCGTTCGGAGTCACGACCACGGGGACCAGTTTGTTGTTCGGCGGCCAGAGAATGGACGGATTCACAACGGGCGCCAGCGTGGGGGCCGTCTCGTCCGATATGGTGATTACAACGGGAAGCGAAGCCATCGTCACGGACTCGGTTTTGTCCGTTACCGACAGGATGAAGCTATGTTCTCCGATCGCAAGCCCGTCGAAGGTACAATCGGGAATGTTGAGCGTCTGGTTCGCGGTCAGCGTGATGGTTCCCGGGCAGTACTGTTCCGTGCCTCCGCTGACCACTTCCTGCCACAGGTAGTCGAAGCCGCCGCCGTCCGGGTCAAACACGGCGCCTTTCAAGGTCACCGTTGCGGGGGAGGCATAGGTTGCGTCCCCCGAGGTCGTTATCGTGGGGGAGGCCGCCAGGCCGGGGGTGATCCAACCGAAGAGAAAAATCAGTAGAAATGCACTCAAAACGTTCAGGAACTTCCTGCTTACCTTGTTCATCGAACCCTCCTCGCATTGTTGCGGATCGCCAGAGGAACACCCCTTGCGGGCATTCCCGGAAGAATCGTCTCCAGCTTTGAAAACGGGCACGAAAGCACGTCTTCCGGTGCCGCCTTCAACACCCCCGCCCCTGCGGAGAATTGCGCCGAAGGCATTGCGTAAATCCTGCTCTTTTATTGCAATTTCGATACCATGAAACGGGCAGGCTCATCGGCCGGCCGGCGGGGACGGGAATCGATTCTCCGATTCCCGCCTTCGCTGTGATTTCATTGATCGGCCGATTTCCAAAACAAGGCGGCCGCAAGGTTCTTCCGGCGCTTCCTGTCGCCCGCTCGCGCCATGGATGCAGGGATTGCCCTACAACAGTGAAGGGTATTGCCTGCACTTCTCCGCTCTGTACGGCGGTTCTTTTTCGGGCTGCCGGGTTTATGTGCGGTCCCTCACGCGGGATGGAACGTTCCTCGGAAAAGAAAATCGCCATTCCGGCAATAAAAGCCGTGATTCCGCCGCCGTCCTGGGTGATACTGACGAAGTACGCCGCCATGAGTCCAAAGACGTTCCCGGGCCGATTCGCGCCTGCAACCGAACCAGGATGTTTGCGGTGAAAAAGACAGGAAGAATGAAGCCGGGTCGATATTCTTCGGGTGATCGCGGTTTCCGTTTTCTCCGCGGCGGGGAAAACGGGTGTGCCGGATGAAAAGTCACTTTCCGGAGAAATCACCGGACGATCCGCCAGGCGTTGATTCGCTCCCTCCAGGCGCCCGAACGGGAGCGGGGACATAGGAATGAAAGACTGCATTCGGAAGCTGGCCAATGACATGATGGAGGAGACGAACCTCAATGCGCTCATTGCCGGGGATATGTACGCCGAAGACGCCAGGTTCCTGATGGCACGGCGGAAGGAGGGAATCGGGGAAGCCTTCATGCCGTGCGGGGGGCCGCGGCGGGCGCCGGTTCCGGGGGCACCGCGCCGCCCGGGCCCGATTGCGCCGCATGACTGCACAGACGTGTCGAACCTGCTCTGTGCCCTGTTCTTCGACAACAACCCGCCGCTGTACCGCTATCGCTTTGCGAACCGCACCCGTGAGGCGGGTTACTTCAACAACGCGGTGCATCTTTCGGGGATCGTGAACGGAAGGTCCCGGCAGAAATCCTACCTCCTGCGGGTGGACTGCGACAGCCACAGCTATGTCGTTTACATTCGGGCCGCCAGGGACGAAGGATGCCTCTTCCAGGCGAATTCTTCCGAATCGATGCGGAGCTTCACCTT
>JAJFUA010000080.1 GCA_021372635.1 Desulfobacteraceae bacterium
GTAGTTCCGCGGGATGTGCGCCTCCGTGTCGTATTCCATCATCCCCGCGTAGGCCACTTCCGGATAGGGCTTGCGCTCGAACTTGTCGAACCCGGCTTCGTCGAAGGCCCGGCTGATCTCGATGGCGCGGTCCCCGCGGAAGTTGAAGTAGACCACGGAATCTCCGTCCCGGATCGGTCCCGCCGGGCCGCTGGCGTCGGCTATGACGAAGGGCGGAAGATCCTGGTCGATGGTTCCCGGGTATTCCTTCCGATACGTCCGGATGGCCTCCTCCGCCGAGGAAAACTGCCGGCCCTCACCGGCCACGTGCGTCTTCCATCCCAGGGCGACCATGTCCCAGTTGGCTTCGTAGCGGTCCATGGTGATCTTCATGCGCCCGCCGCCGCTGGCAATGCGGTAGTCCACGCCCGCCTGCGAGCTGATTTCCTTCAGGAACCCCTCGAAGGGGAGCACGTAGTCCAGCGCGGAGGTCTCCCCGACGTCGCGGCCGTCCAGGAGGATATGCACCCGGACTTTCGGAATCCTGTCTTCGAAGGCCGCGTGGCGGATCATCGCCTTCAGGTGGTCGATGTGGCTGTGCACGTTGCCGTCCGAGAACAGGCCGAGGAAATGAAGCGTCCCGCCGTGTTCGCGGCAGAACCCGATCAGCCGCTGCCAGCCCTTTCCGGCAAAAAGACGCCCGGATTCGATGGCCCCGTTGACCAGGAGCGCCCCCTGGGGATAGTAGCGCCCGGCACCGAGGGCGTTATGGCCTACTTCCGAATTGCCCATGTCCTCGTCGGACGGCAGGCCCACGGCGGTCCCGTGCGCCTTGAGGAGCGTGTGGGGGCAGTGGCCGAGCAGCCAGTCCAGGTGCGGGGTGTTCGCCTCCGCAACCGCGTTCCCCATGGTTTCCCCGCGGTATCCGATACCGTCCATCACCGCCAGCACCAGCGGCCTCGGACGCCGCCGGGTCAGAATCTTCGTTGTCTGCTTCATCTTTTCCCGTTTCTCCTTAACGTTCGCGAAACACGGGCGCGCCGCCCTTCCGGAGGCCCCGCCGCGGGCTAGCGTCTGCGGGGCGCTTTGGGCAGTTCCCCGAGGGACAGGGTGACGGTTTCCCGCTTCCCGTCCCAGTGTACGATATCGAGGCGCACCGGGTCGCCCGGGCGCAGTTTCCGGATCAGCCGGATGACCGCGTCGGCGTCCGCAACCGGTTCTCCGTTCACCTTCACGATGATGTCACCGCCCACCACGATGATGTTGTTGCCGATCTGCGCCCGCCGGTTTCCGCCCTTGAGGCCCGCCTTTTCCGCGGGCCCCTTCGGCATCACCTCCACGAGCATCGCGCCCGACTGCACGGGCAGCTTCAGGACTTCGGCAAAATCGGGGAAGAGCGTCATCAGGGTGCCCCCGATCCACGGGTACGAATAATAGCCCTTATCCATCAACTCCTTGAGCACCCGCTTTGCCGTGTCGATGGGTATGGCGAAGCCGATGCCGACGTTCGCCCCCGTCGGGCTGAAAATCGCCGTCGTGATGCCGATGATCCTCCCGGACGAATCGATCAGCGGGCCGCCGGAGTTGCCGGGGTTGATGGAGGCGTCCGTCTGGATGACGTCCTCGACGAGCGTGCCTCCCTCGGAGCGCAGCGTCCGCCCCACCGAACTGATCACGCCCGTGGTGAGCGTCTGGCCCAGGCCGAACGGATTGCCGATGGCGATGGCCTTCTGCCCTACCTTGAGGTTGTCGGACGACCCCATGGGAAGGACGGTGAGTTCTTCCTTCTTCGCATCGATCTTCAGCACGGCGACGTCCGTGTCGGGGTCCGCACCCACGAGCTTCGCGGCGTACTTCTTCCCGTTGGCGAGAGTGACTTCCAGCTTTCGGGCATCCTCGATCACGTGATTGTTGGTGAGAATGTAGCCGCGATTGTCGATGATGGAGCCCGACCCGGCCCCTTCCCTGGGCACGACGTTGAAGAAGAAGTCGCGCTCCAGCACCGTGCTGGTGATGTTCACCACTCCCGGCGCAAGACGCTGATAGAGATCGATATTGTTCCGTTCGTCCTCGGTCATCGCCGAAGCGGCCCCGACCAGGGCAAAGCAGCACAGCAGCACCACTGATGACGTCCACCTGAAATAAGCGCGCATCGTCTCGTTCCTCCTCACGGCCTGGATCCTTGCATCATTGGCAAATCCCCTCTCTTCGCCGTTATTTCCATTTTACCGTTGGCAACCGCCCGGAGCCTCCCCCCTGCTTCCCTCGAAAGAGAACCGGGGCGGGGGCATGGCATTGCCGTCCGGGGCTTCGGGCCGCCCCGCTTTCATCTCCCCCAGCGATAGATCCTGACCAGGACCCAGTACACGATCAGGATCGCCAAGGCCCAGCCGGCCAGTTTTTCCCAGCCGAGCGTCATGCCCGGGAGGATCTTCTTCACGTGGTTCACCGGAATGGCAAAACCCAGGCCGACGCTGCTTCCCGTCGGGCTCAGGATGAAGGTGTTCAGGCCGACCAGTCTTCCCTCGGAGTTCACCAGTGCTCCTCCCGAGTTGCCGGGGTTGATGGCCGCGTTGGTCTGGATCAGTCCCTTGAAAAACCTCCCGCCTTCCTTGATATCCCGGCCCATCATGCTGACCACCCCCGTCGTGAGGGTCTGCCCGAGGCCGAACGGGTTCCCGATCGCCAGCACGCGCTCGCCGATCTTCAGATCGGTGGAATCCCCCAAGGGGATGGCCTTCAGCGGGCGGTCCCCCGGATGGACCTGCAGCACCGCCAGGTCGTTTTCCGACGACATCCCGGTAACTTCCGCCTTCAATCGCCGGCCATCGGAGAGGGTTACCTGGATGTCCCTCGCCCCCTCGACGACGTGGTAGTTCGTGACGATGACGCCCTCCTCCTTCAGCACGATCCCCGAACCGGAACCCGACGCGGAAGGCACCGAGCAGAAGAAGAACTCCGGTTCGCAGATCTGCGTCGTGATGTTCACGACCGAAGGAGCGACCGCCTCGTAGATGCCGATCGTTATCTGTTCGTATTCCAGCAGGGCGGGAGATGCGGAGGGGAAAAGGAAGACGGCGCAGGCGAGAACCAGTGCCGTCCTCGGCCGGAACGCGCCCGTGGCGCGAAGGGTAAAGCCGAGAGGTGAGCGGATTTTCATTGCCGAACCTGTACCCGGGAATGAGCCCGTGAAAGGCGAAACGGAGGGCGTTCGCTACCCGGTCCTTCCACGCGCGGGGCAAAGCAAAACCCGAAGGTATAAACTCCGGGCACCGCCGGAAACCGCACAAACCGTCCCGCCAGCCTGCAACACGCTCGAATGTAACAGCTTCGCACCTCCTTGGCAAACCATAGGTTGTGGCTCGGCCGGGAACAGCACACCTGCCGGATGCGGCAATCGCGGACAAAACGGGCAGGATGATGGACATCTCCCCGGCTGATCGTTTTCAACCTGACAAGGTATAATTTAATGAGTGGGCAAACGGAGTAAATAGAGCGGGGAACAAATAGAGCGCAGAGAAAAAACGGGGGAACCGCGGGGAAGGGGCGGAATCCGCCGCCGGTCAGGCCCAGAGCTGCAGCAGGATCCAGACGAGGGCGTGGGCATAGATGCCGGCGCCCAGGTCGTCGGCCATGATCCCCGTGCCTTTCTGCACTCTTTCGTCCAGGACGTTCACGGGCCACGGCTTCCAGATGTCGAACAGGCGGAAGGCCAGAAAACCCAGGAAAAGCGACTTGGCGGTCACCGGCAGCCAGATCATGGTGACCAGGTAGCCGGCCAGTTCGTCGATGACGACCGATCCGGGGTCCTTCCGGCCGAGTTCCTCTTCTGCGATGGTCGAAACCCGGCACCCGACGATGCATACGACGACCAGGACTGCGAGCTGCAGGCTCCAGTGGAGGTAGCTGCAGAGCCAGGCCGCCGGGATGCCCCCAAACGCGGTCCCCACGGTTCCCGGGGCGAATGGGGAGCGGCCCAGTATCCAGAGGGTGGCGACGTTCACGGCCGCGGAGACTTCCCCGGCCTTCCCGGGTACGGCCGCAATTCCCCCGCTCCCCTGCGGGTTCGCGGAAGTACCCCCCGGCCCGAAACCTCGGTTCATTCCCCCATTGTCCATTTGCGTAACCGCCTTGAATATGTTACCGCTAAGCGGCCTTTTATTTCCCGTTACCGGGAGGGCTTTTTCGTATATGTTTGATAAGGAGGCCGGGAGGCGTCCACCGCCACCGGATTTTCCCGCCTTCGCCGGACATGGCCCCGGAAGGCGTCCCGCGTGCGGCCTCTGAGTATAGCTGGTGGAAGGACATTTTGGGACACAAATATGAACGAAAAGAAGATTTCTTGGCAAACGAAGCAGTTCGATCCCCAGGAAACCTTTTTCCGCCTGATCGAACCTGAAGACTATCCCCAGCACGGGATCGACCCGCAGGACGTTCCCATGGGGACCTTCGCGGCCGAAGACCACCCCGGCTTTCTTCCGAGCCGCTTCGGGGGGAACGCCTACGGTCTCGGCCTGATCGAGCAGGCGGTCCTCAGCAGGGCCGACACCGATTTCCTGGAAAGCCTCAACTTCCAGGACATCCGGGAGGTGGGGGCCAACGCCAGGAAATTGAACGTCATTCACCAGAAACTCGGACTGCTCATCCGGTACGGGAGCACCGGCAAGCGATACTTCCTCATTCCCATCAACCTGGTCGCCCATTCGCTCCAGGAAATCAAGTCCAAAGCCGACGAAATCGAGGAACTGATCATCCAGCACATTTTCGACACCCGCATCGAACGCCTCGATATCGGCCTGCTCACCTCCAGCCACGACCTCATCGTCCACGAACTCACGGCTCGGCTGTCGAGCCACCGGATCTACCTGTTCGACTCCATCGAAAAGCTCCGCTCCTGGCGCACCCCGCTCGACGTGATCATCCTCGCCAAGGACCCGTTCGAATACCTGCTCGAACAGCAGATTCCCAAGGCGACGAAGAAGCGCTCGATGAGTCGCAGGACGCTGATCAACTACGCCGTGTACCTGGCGGGGAAGATACACCGGCTGCTGGAGCCGACCGGAAAGATCCACGTCCTGGCTCACGCCCCGGGACCCCAGGAAGACGAAACCTGCCGCGTCCACTTCAAGTCCCCGGAGGACCTGAAATTCTTCCTGCTGTTTACCCACACCTTCAAGACCAGCGGCAGGTACGAGGCTCCCTCCCCCGAGGAAGGCCTTCACGTCCACATCTCCGACCTCCATTACTATCTGAACCGCTTCGCCTTCTTCGAGCCGCACCTCAAGAGGCTGCTCAACGACTGCAAGCCCGAAGACCTGTCCCTCGCGGAAATCGACCGCCTGCCGTACCTCAACCTGCGGCTGCCCCGGAGCTATATCCGCAACCCCGAGAAGCAGTGGCAGCCGGTGTTCGAA
>JAJFUA010000085.1 GCA_021372635.1 Desulfobacteraceae bacterium
GTGAAGGGAAGATGGGAAGACGACTGGGACGGACTCGGCGTCGGGGTCCACGACGTGGCGATCGCATCGAGGTCCCTCCTCGTCCCGGATCTGCGCGACGCCATCCTCAAGCTCGACGCACACGCTCGAAAGCGGGTCTACATTTCGACCATCGTCGGAGACGGGCCGCACGACCGGGAAATCGTCCAGGCGGCCGGAAGGAACTTCCACCCAGGCGCGGACTACATCTACGTGGTGAATCTCCTGTACCGGATGGGAATCCGCGCCGGCGTCACGTTCACAATCCAGCAGGAGGACAAGAGCTTCGCGGATGTCTCGGAGGCCCTCGATTCCGTTCGCTGGATGGTCGAGGGGATGACGCCGGAAGAGGAAGGAATGCTCAGGGAATTCCTCACCGGCTACCTCGTTTCGGAAGGTGGAAGCTGGAAGCTGCCGGACCGCCGGCCGGTCCGTTGGGCGGTGCTCTGGTGGGAGAAGGAGCCCGCCTGACATGACCGATTCAGGAACTTTCCTCAAATACGGTAAAATCCCGGCCGGGCGGACCCGCGGCCCACGAAGCGCCATCGGCTTTCCCGGCGCCGTTTTGCTGGCGATCCTTTTCGCCTTCCACGCCGAAGCCAGGGAAATCGTGGATATGGCGGGGCGAACGGTTCGCGTGCCGGACCGCATCACCAGGGTGTACTGCGCCTCTCCTCCCGCGACCTACCTGCTCTACGCACTGGACACCTCGCTCCTGGCGGGGCTCAACTACCCCTTCACCGGAAAGCACGCAAGGTACCTGCGTCCCGAATTCAATTCGCTTCCCGTCCTGGGCGGCTGGTTCGGACAGGGCAAGACACCCAACATGGAATCGCTGCTGGCGATCGGGCCGGACCTCATGATCGACTGGATGTGGAAGATACGGGAACGGACGGCGGTGAAAGAAAAGGTGGAGGCGGCGGCCCGAACCATGAACCTGCCCGTCGTGTACATGCAGTCGGACGGGCTGGAGCAGTACCCGGAAGCGATCCTCTTCATGGGAAAGCTCCTGGACAGGGAAGAACGCGCCAGGGCGCTGAGCGATTACGGGAAGGAAATACTGCCCCGGGTCGGGGCGGCGGTTTCGTCCATTCCGGAAGACCGCAAGGTGACCGTGTATTACGCCGAAGGCCGCGACGGACTGGCCACCGAGTGCGACAGCTCGTACCATGCGGAACTCATCAACCTCGCCGGAGGGCGGAACATTCACCGCTGCGAACCGAAAGACCTCATGGGCATGGAGAAAATCCCCCTGGAGCAGGTGATCCTGAGCGATCCACAGGTGATTCTCGTCAAGGAAGAAGCCTTTTTCGACTGTATATTCAGCGACTCCAGGTGGCAGAACATCTCCGCGGTCAGAAACGGCCGCGTCCACCTGATTCCGTCGCTCCCGTTCAACTGGTTCGACCGCCCGCCCTCGTTCATGCGGTTTCTCGGACTCCAGTGGCTCACGCGGGTTCTCTACCCGCAACGGTATCCCGTCGACATTGCCCTGGAGACCCGGCGCTTTTACAAGCTTTTCTTCGACATGGATCTCTCCGACGGGCAGTTGAAGGAAATACTGGGCCTATGAAGAATCGAGCACTGGTGCCGTTCCTTCTGCTCCTGCTCCTGGCCGCGGTGTCGTTCTCCCTGACCCTGGGGAATTTCCCGATCACCTGGAAGGAACTCCTGGGCTTTTTCGGCCAGACCCTTTTCGGAGCGGAAATCATGGATGAGCAGAAGCTGAAGGCCCTGAGGAACATCCTCGTCGGCATCCGCCTGCCGCGGGTGACGGCAGCGGGGCTCGCCGGGGCCGCCCTGTCGGTTTCGGGCGCGGTGTTTCAGTCGATGTTCATCAATCCCCTCGTTTCCCCGGACCTCCTGGGAGTCCTCGCGGGCGCCTCCTTCGGAGCGGCCCTGGGGATGATCCTTTCGAACAGCTGGTTCGCCGTGCAGTCCAACGCGTTCGCCTTCGGCCTCGCCGCCGTCACCATCTCCGTCGCCATGGCCAGGCTGTTCCGGAGAGAGGGACTGCTCATGCTGATACTCGGGGGGATCGTGAGCGGATCGCTGTTCACGGCGCTTCTAACCGGCCTCAAGTACCTCGCGGACCCACAGGAACAACTGCCCGCCATCATCTACTGGCTGATGGGCGGGTTCACCATGTCGGACGGAAAGACCACTTTCCTGCTGACGTGCCCGATGCTTGCGGGAATCCTCGTCCTGTTCTGCCTGTCGAGCCGTCTCAACATCCTGAGCATGGGAGACGAAGAAGCAAGATCCCTCGGAGTCAACGTGGGGTGCGTTCGTGCCATTCTCATCGTCGTAACGACCTTCATCAGCTGCCTGACCGTCTGCCTCGGAGGGATCATCGGGTGGGTGGGCCTGGTGATCCCTCACATCGGGCGGATGCTGGTCGGACCGGACAACCGGCTGCTGCTGCCCGTGGTCGCAACGATCGGGGCGACGTACCTCGTGATCGTCGACGATTTTGCCCGGACGCTTTTCCGGGTCGAGATTCCCCTCGGCATCCTGACCGCCCTCATGGGCATACCTTTCTTCGTGGTGGTCGTCCGGAAAGCCGGGAAAGGATGGGGCTGACGCCAATGATCGAAGCGGACGGAGTCGGATTCGCCTATTCGGGGAGGCCGGTCCTGAAGGAAGTCTCCCTGCGCATCGGGAAGGGAGAGATCGTTTCTCTGCTGGGCCCCAACGGGAGCGGCAAGACGACTCTTTTGAAGGTGCTGCTGGGTCTGCTCCGCCCCACGAGCGGGACGGTCCGGTTCGAAGGAACGGACGTGGCGGGCATGTCCCCCAGACAGCTCGCCGCCCGAATGGCCTACGTGCCCCAAACGCACCGGATCGGCTTCGCCTACCGGGTCCTGGACATCGTCCTCATGGGAAGGACGGTCCACAAATCCATCTTCTCGCGGTACTCGAGTGAGGACATTCGCGTGGCGGAGCAATCCCTCGAACGGCTCTCCATTCTGCCCCTGAAAGACAGGTGCTACAACGAAATCAGCGGCGGGGAGCGCCAGCTCGCTCTCATTGCAAGGTCCCTGGCCCAGGGAGCCGGCACTCTGATCATGGACGAACCCGCGAACGGGCTCGACTATGGCAACCAGATCAGGCTGCTCCGCCAGATCCAGGATCTCGCCAGGGACGGCTATACGTTCATAAAGTCCACCCACGCACCCGACCACGCCCTCTGGATCGCCAGCAGGGTCCTGATGATGAAGGAAGGAAGCATCATCGCCAGAGGAAAGCCCGAGGACGTGATCGACGATGCGGGCATCCAGGCGCTCTACAACACGAAGGTGAACGTCCTCCCGGTGAACGGGAGTCTCAGGATATGCGTTCCCCGGGGAATGGCCGTTTGAACGACTCAGGGGCGGACATGGCCAGCATGCACCGGATGATAGACGATTGCGCGGAGGCATGCCTTCCGGCGCCCGGCGGCGGACCGGCGCCGCTGGAAGGGCTGTGTCCTCTCCTGGCGGAGGCGGACGGGGAGGAGGAGGATACGTCCGGCGATCGTCCCGGCGGTTTCATGGAATACGCCGCGGATGATCCCGAGCAGGTGTCGCCTCTTGCCCTGGAACTGGAAATGCCGACGGAGGTGCCCTCCCCTCGGCGCATTCCCGCGCACCCGAAGAGGGAAGTCTTCTCGAAACTCGGCTGCGCCCTCGCGATTCATGCCGCGCTGCTGCTGGCGGCGCATCTTTTCTCCCTGGCCGCTCCCTCCCCGGCGGCGGAGCCGCGGTTCCTCGTGGTGAGCCTTGCCGGCTTCGGCGGAAACGGCGGGGGGGGAGCGGGAACGAAAATCGAAGGGCCTCCCCCCGGCGGGGCTGCGGCCGCGAGAGACGTCGATTCCGGCGCAAGCCACCCCCCGGAAACGGGGCACGAGAGCACAGCGGCCGCCGTGGAGCCCCCTCCGGCGCAAATCCCGGAAGAGCCCCCGCAGCCCGCCGCCGAATCCGTCGCCCCTCCCCCCCGGGCAGTTCCGGAGCAGGCGATCGCACAGAACGATCCAAAGCCCCGGAAGAAGCCGCCTGCCCGGCCGGACCCATGGAAGCCCGCCGGGATCGGCAGCGCTTACCCCGCAAAAAAAGCCTCGTCGCCGCGAATTCCCGCCGAAGTTCCCGAACAGGCTCCTGCCGCGACAGGAAAGGACCTTCCGCCGGGCGGCGGGAATGCCGCCGGGGAAGGCCATGGAGGAGACGCTCACGGCGGAGCGGGCGGCTCAGGGCAGGGGCACGGAGGAGGGAAGGAGGGAAGCGGGTCCGGACCGGCCGGGACGTCCTCGGAGTTCACTCTCAGGGAGGTGGAACATCCCCCGGTCGTCCTGCGCAAGGTGGAGCCACGGTTTCCCGAAGCGGCACGCAAGCTGGGGATTACCGGGAAAGTCGTCGTCAAGTTCCTCGTGAAGACGGACGGCCGCGTCGCCAGGCCCTCCATCCTGGAAGCACAGCCGCCCGGACTCTTCGAGCAAAGCGTCCTGGACACCCTCGACAAGTGGTGTTTCAAGCCCGGCGCCCACAAGGGCAGGGTCGTCGCCACGTGGGTGGTCCAGCCGATCCAGTTCAGGCTGGCCCGGTAGGAACCGGAAGCCTCCGAATCCCCCTTCGAAATTCCCCGCCCGCCCCCATGTCCCGACAGTTGATTTTTCAGCCGTTTCCAGGCCATTATGCGCACATGGCTGGGGCCGGGAGGGTTTTCTCAATTTCCACCAGGGGAGAGAACATGGATTCGGCAACCGATCGCGTCATCTGCAACATGAAATCCATACGCAGGGCGAAAGGACTTTCTCAAAGCCGGCTGGGTGAACTGGTGGGAGTGAAGAAAAGGCCGCATTCCGTCGCCCTCACTCCACGACGGGGCCACGCCCCGCTTCGCCCCCCTGACGATGATGTTGCGTGAAACGGGATTGACTTTCCCAAGGCTCAGGCGTCATAACTGAAGCGCTGGACAATAAATCATTATCATCCGCAATAAGGTCTCATAAAGGAACAATATGGCCCGCAATACCTACGAAAATGCCGAAGAAATCAAAGCCTGCCATGGAGACATTGATTACCGGGGCATCGTAAAGCATATCAACGACGGGGTAGCCATCATCAGGGAAGGAAAAATCGTCTTTGCAAACCATGCCTTCTGCGAGGTAACGCAAAAGACCGCGAAACAGGTGGTCGGATCGGACTTTTCGGATTATCTCTCCGCCCCCGACAGGGAGAGGGTGACCAGGTACTGCCGGGAACGCCTGTATACGGAGGCCCTTTCGGACACCATCGAGTTCGTCATACCGAGAAGCGACCGGGACGCCATCATCGAAATGAAGGTGAGCGTCGTGGAATGCGGGGGGACCCCCGCCATTCTCGGCGCCTTGACCGACATCACCGAGAGGCGCAAAACGCGCATCGAGCTGCACAGGACCAAGGAACGCCTCGAGAGCATACTCCACTCCATGAACGAAGTGGTCGTCTCGATGTCGCCCAACGGCTACTGGATACTTTCCATGAACCCCGCCGCCGAGGCTCTTTACGGCATCCCCCTGAGGGATTTCATCAGCGGCGAGGAACACATCATGAGCTTCGTCCACCCGGACGACCTGGGAAAGGTGAAGCACTTCTACTCGACCCTGGCGGAAGCCGAGTTCGGCGAGGCTCAATACAGGATCATCAGCAGCGACAAGAAGGTCAAATGGGTCCTCGACGAAGGCCATGTCGTCTATTCGCAAAAGGGCGTCATTCGAAGAATCGACCACGTGATCCGGGACATCACCGAAGAGAAGAAAACCCTCGACGCGCTCAGGCAGAGCGAAGCCAAGTACAGGGATTTCTTCGATTCGACGAGCGATATGGCCTTCACCCTCACGCCGCAGGGGGACTTCATCGACATCAACGAAGCCGGGATGAAGCTGCTCGGCTTCGACGACAGGAAGGCTGTACTCGCAAGCAACATCAAGGACTTCTATGTCGACGTCACGGAAAGGACGGAACTCCTCGACGACATCTACGGGAAGGGACACGTGGAAGGCAGGCATGTGCGGTTCAGGAACAGGCAGGGGGAAATCATAGAGGTGGCGATCACCGCACGGGCCAAGGTCGACGATTCCGGACAGTTCCTCTACCATGAAGGGATCGCGCACAACATCAGCCGGGCGCTGGAGGAACAGAGAAACCGGGTCCTCCGCAATGCGGCCGGAAGCATGTGCCATTATCTCAACACGCACCTCATGAACCTGCTCGGCTCCAAGGACGCCGTCCGCGAACTG
>JAJFUA010000088.1 GCA_021372635.1 Desulfobacteraceae bacterium
AGAAGAATATATCCTGCCGGGCACGCGCACGTGCGCCGGGTGCGGATTGCCGATCGCCTACCGCTTCATTCTGAAGGCGCTGGGACCGAAGACGATCATGACGCACCCCGCCTGCTGCCTGACGATCCTGCACGGCATGTACCCGAAGACGCCCATCGCCATCAACGCCGTGAACAACACCTTCGCGAGCACCGCCGCTTCCGCTTCCGGGCTGGTGGCCGGCCTCAAGGCCACCGGCCAGGACTACACGGTCCTCGCCATGGCCGGTGACGGAGGGACGTTTGATATGGGCATTCAGGCCCTCAGCGGCGCCGCGGAGCGGCAGACGGATTTCATCTACGTCTGCTACGACAACGAAGCGTACATGAACACCGGGGCACAACGATCGAGCGCCACGCCAACGGGCGCCATCACGACGACGACCCCCGTCATTCCGAAGCAGCAGCCCAAGAAAGACTTCATCCAGATTATGGAAGCCCACTATCCGGCCTACCTCGCCACGACATCCTCATCCTATCCGGGAGACGTGTACGACAAGTTCCTCAAAGCCAGGGACATTCACGGAACCCGTTTCATCCACCTGGCGGTTCCATGCCCCACGGGCTGGGGGTTTGCAACGAAGGACACGGTGAAGCTCGGGAAACTGGCTGTCGAGACGGGTGTAGTGGTGCTCTACGAAATCGAAAACGGCGTTTTCCGATTGACGGGCAAGAGCCTGAACATGGCGAAAACCGGACGCAAACGGCCGGTGGAGGAATACCTTCAGCTCCAGGCAAGATTCCGCAAGATAACGCCCGACCAGGTGAACGAGTTTCAGCGGGAAACGGATACCCGATGGGAACGCCTGCTGAAGCGTGCCGGCTTCTGACGTTTTATCCGGTGAGGGATCGACCTCCGGTCCCCTCCCTCACCGTTTTTTCAAGCTTCGGGGTCGAACCATCGCACCAGGGCGCTTCCCCAGGTGAAACCGGCCCCGAACGCCGCCATCACCAGGTAGTCCCCGTGCTTCACCCTCCCCTGCTCCACATGCGCGTCGTAAAGGCAGAGCGGAATGGTGGCCGCCGTGGTATTGGCGTATTTTTCGATGTTGATGACCACCTTGTTTTCGTCGATTCCCATCCGGTTGGCGCATGCGGCAATGATGCGCAGATTCGCCTGATGGGGAATGAACAGGGAGACATCCTTTCCCGTCAAGCCGTTGTTTTCCAGGATCCCGGCGGAAACGGCGGCCATCTCCGTCACCGCGTTCTTGAACACCTGCTTGCCCTCCTGGTAGACGAAATGCTCCCGGTTTTGCACGGTCTCCATACTGGCGGGACGCCGGCTGCCTCCGGCCTTCATGTACAGGGAATCCTCCCCGGAGCCGTCGACGCGCTGTATGAAATCCAGGATGCCGTACCCCTCCTCGGGACACTCCTCCAGGAGCACCGCGGCCGCGGCGTCTCCGAACAGGACGCAGGTGTTGCGGTCGGTATAATCGACGATGCTGCTCATCACGTCGCTCCCGATCACGAGCACCTTCCTGTACCGGCCCGATTCCACCATCTGTGCACCGGTCGTCAGGGAAAAAAGAAACCCGGAGCAACCGGCGGAGAGGTCGAATCCCCAGGCATGGCGGGCCCCGATCCCTTTTTGAACCAGGCACGCGGTGGCGGGAAACAGCATATCGGGGGTTACTGTTCCCACAATTATGGCATCCACTTCCCCGCCTTCCACTCCCGCCCGCTCCAGGCAGTCCCGGGCCGCGCGGACGGCCATGTACGAATTGCCCAAACCGGGCTCGAGAATTCGCCGCTCCCTGATGCCCGTGCGGGAAAGAATCCACTCATCGTTCGTATCGACCATCTTTTCGAGGTCGCTGTTCGTGAGTCGCCGCTCGGGCAGATATCTGCCCACCGACCGGATGTACGAAGTTCTGACTGCCATTTGACCCGCCTTGTGAATCACATTGATCCCTTGTACCAGCCGCCGTCGATTTGAATGGACGCACCCGTGATATAGCCCGCCTGTGCCGAGGCCAGAAAAGCCACCAGCGCGCCGAATTCCTCCGGAGTCCCCAGCCGCTGCATGGGGATGGACGACTCCCAGCGTTTGACGACCTCTTCCGGTGTGGTCCCCTCTTTCTCGGCCGTGACGACCGACAGCGACCGCACCCGTTCGGTCATGGTATATCCTGGGCAGACATTGTTGACCGTGACGTTGTACGGCGCGAGTTCGTTGGAGAGCGTCTTGGCGAGACCGACGACGCCCATGCGAACGGTATTGGAAAGGATGAGTCCGTCGATGGGCTGCTTCACGGACACCGAGGTCATGTTGATGATACGTCCCCAGCGCTTCTCCTTCATCAGCGGAACCACCTCCCGCGTCATGATGATGGTGCTCAGCAGGTTGAGCCGGAAACCGAAGGTCCAGAGGTCGTCGTCGATCTCGAGGAAGGTCTTGGAGGGAGGTCCTCCCGCATTGTTCACCAGGATGTCAGCCGTTCCAAAGTGCGCGATTCCCTTCCGAATGAAATTCCTGGCCTGTTCCCCGTCGGTCACATCCGCGGGCACACCCAGAACGTCTCCTCCGGTGGTCGACCGGATCTCCTCTACGGCGTGGGGAAGTTCCGGGTTGTCCAGGCCGCAGATGACGACCTTCGCCCCTTCACGACACATCTGCATCGCCACGGCCTTCCCCAGTCCCTGACTGCCTCCGGCCACAAAAGCCACCTTCCCCTTCAATCCCAGATCCATGAGTCTTCTCCTTTCAGCGGTCGTACATCGCCCGCATTGCTTCGGTATAGGCGCCGGAACCGTCATATATGAAAAACGCCGGCTGGATGCGGAGTTCTTCTCCGGCGCCCTTGTAGCAGACCAGGTGTACCAGCCTCGCCGGGCCGCCCGGTTCCGAATAAATCACCGTCATATCCTTGGGGGCAAAACCGTGCTCGCGGGCCACGACCATGAGGTGGCCCAGGCGCGCGGCCGGGTAGACGACCGCCAGTCGCCCTCCCTGACGCAGCAGGAACCTGCACGCGGAAAAAACATCCGTCACGGACGCGGTCAGTTCGTGCCGCGCGAGTGCCCGCTGCCTGTCGGGATTGATCTTTCCCGACTCCCTCCTGCGATACGGCGGATTGCTGACCGCAAGATCGAAGCATTCCGGCCGCAGATGCCCGCACACCTGCCGAAGATCCATCTGCAGGATCTGTATGCGCTGCGAAAAACCGTTGGCTTCTACGTTCCTCCTCGCCAGGTCCGCCAGTTCCTCCTGGAGTTCCAGCCCCGTCAAAGCGGCTCCCAGGTTCCGATAAGCCAGGATCAGCGGAACAATCCCGCAACCGGTGCCCAGGTCGACCACCCTGTCGGCGGGCCGGACTTCGGTGAGCCCGGCAAGAAGCACCGCATCGATGGAAAAACGATAACCCGCCTTTTCCTGGCAAACAACCAGCTTCCCATCGAACAGCGAATCGGACGTAAGCGGGCCGTTCCCTTCTACCAGAGGACATCCTCCCCGGGAGACAGCGTCCTGACCACCATGCCGCTCCCGACTTTCGGGTAAAAGTAGGTCGACTTATGGGGCATGACCAGGCCGGCGCTCGCCACCGCCTGCACCTGCTCGACGCGCGTCGGATTGACCAGGAACCCGGCGTCGCAGGCACCCGACCGCACCATCGCCACGGATTCCACGGAATCATGGCTGAACTGGATGTTTTTCGCATCGGACAGGTAACCGTCGGGAAGTCCCACGAGGTCGCGCAGGATGATGCGGTCGAGCACGACGACGTCAAGGCCTTGAAGGATTTCCGTCAGGCCCTGTGCGGAAAGATACTCCGCGGCAAGCCTTTTTCTGGCCTTCAGAACATGGAAGGCCCCCGCCCTGGGGCAACAGAATCCGATCCGCGTCTCTTTCAGGGAGGTGCCCTCTTCGAGACAGGCGCGCCAGGAGGCCTCGCCCGCGCCCCCGGGTTCGAAGCGCAGGATCTCGAACAGGCTCTGCGCCTTGGAAAGAAACGGCGCGGGGTCCCATTCCCCCAGGTTCCTGAGAAGCCTGTGGGTCGGCAGAATCGTCAATCCTTCCTGGTTCAGGTTGGAAAGGTACATCATGATGTATTCGAAGGATGCACGGGCGCCCGCGTTGGGGTGGCTCCTGCGCTGGATCGTGCGATAGTTCAGCGCGGTCTCATACCGGTGATGTCCGTCTGCAATGAAGATCGACCGGCCGCTCATGAGATCCTTCACCCGGCGCAGCGTGTCCAGGTCCGTCACACGCCACATGCGATGCGTCAACCCCTGGCGGTCGGTAAAGGAAGTGGCCGGATCGGCCTCTTTCCCGTTTCTCAGGCATCCTTCCACTTCCCCGCCGGGATCGGAGTAGATGGAGAAAACGGGGCTGAAATTCGCGCCGCAGGAAAGCATGAGGCCGAGCCGTTCGTCCTTAGCCGCCTGAAACGTCCGCTCGTGAGGAAGAACGGACCCGGCGCCGAACTCCTCGAGTCGCAGGGCGCAGATGAAGCCGTTGCGGGTCAGCTTCGTCAGGGGGGACAGAGAGTAATCCAGTTCGTAATAATAGATCGCGGGCAGTTCGTCGCGGACGAGCACTCCCTGTCGCACCCATTCCCGGAGGCACGCGGCCGCGCGGGTATGCGCGTTGTTCGATTCGCCGTCTTCGGGCGTCGTCCTGCCAAGCTCCAGCCGCACCATGTTGAACGGGTTCGTCTGATAGTACTCTTCCTGTTCCGCCGGCGAAATCACGTCATAGGGAGGAATCACCACCTGCGCTGGATCGGAAATTTTCTTCGCATCGTATCGCAAGCCCTGGAATGGGGCAACGACGGTCATAGGCTCCTGTTCCTTTCCTGTCTATGGAATAACCGGAAGGAGGCTTTTGCCTCTCCGGAATATCGACAACGGTTGTACCTGACGCCAAAGCTTTCTTTGCTAACACAGCCGGGGGCTTTTGACAAGCAGCATGGGCGGCATGCTCTCACCCGGCCGTCAAGCCCACGGCGGCGCTCACGGTCCTTCCGGGCAGGATGCCTCCTCCGGCCGTCCATCCGCCGAAAGGATGAAACGGGAAAAATCGAGCGCCGGGACGAACACACCCGCCTCGTCCAGGATCCAGCCGACCAGGTCGATCCACCGCACCGAGGCGTCGAGGACCGCCCGGTCGCTCCCCGCCACGGTGCAAACGGAATACGGAAACTCCCGCTCCGGCACGGGCACGGCCCGGGCATCGCCGGCAAGTCCGAGAGAGCACAGCCGTTCACTGTATGCGCTCGCCAAGTTTCCACTATGGCTCATGGGGGCGTCGAAAAGAAAGAGCACTTCCCGGGGAGGATATTTCCGGAGGAATCCGCATATGGCGTCAACGGCCGTCAGGCTGGCTTCAGTCATGCGAAAACGCGCCGACAGGCCGGCCAGATCACGAAGCGCGCCGTCGTTGGCCCGGACGATCGCCCGGCCCAGGATGGCGCTTTCCATTGTGATATGAACGTTGTGGCCGTCAACGGCCAGCAAACCCGAGCGCCACGAAGCGCCGAGGCACATCCTGGAGCGGCGGCCCAGGGCTTCCGCCTGTCCGAAGACACCCCGGTTCAGGGCATCCCGCTCCGTACGGGTCAGGCAATACCGGTCCCCTACCCATTCCAGCGCCCGGGTTCGCGGATACCCACGGTTCTGGAACGCAAAAAAGTCAGCAGCGGCTTCAGCCGGAAAACCCCGGCGCAGTGGGAACGTCATCGGATGTTCATCGTTTCGGCCACCGGCGGTTCCCCCCGTCGGGGACTCCACCGGCACCTCAACTCTCCTTCTTTTTTTCCTTCCTGCCGATGCTCGCCTCGTAGAGCTCGACAGCCTCCCTTCTCAATTCCTTCCTGGCGATCTTTCCCACGGTAGTCTTCGGCAGGTTTTCCCGGAATTCGATCTGCTTCGGCACCTTGTACGCGGCTACCTTCGCCTTGCAGTAGCGGATCACTTCCTCGGCCGTCATGCTTTCGCCGGGTTTCAGAACGATGAACGCCTTGACGGTCTCCCCCCGGTATTGATCGGGCACGCCGACCACGGCGGCGTCGATGATCTTGGGATGTTCGCAGAGCACTTCGTCGATTTCCCTCGGGTATATATTGTACCCCCCCGCAATGATCATGTCTTTCTTGCGGTCGACGATGTACACGTACCCCTCTTCATCCCTTCTCGCAATGTCTCCGGTGTACAGCCAGCCGTCCCGGAGCGCTATCTCCGTTTCCTCCGGCTTCCGCCAGTACCCGCTCATCACCTGCGGACCGCGGACCAGCAGTTCTCCGATTTCCCCCACCAGTTGCTCGTGAATTCCCCTGTCGATGTCCACGATCCTGTATTCGGTATCCGAAAGCGGTATGCCGATGGATCCGGCCTTCCGCACCCCTTTCGCCGGATTGACGTGGGTCACCGGACTGGATTCGGAAAGGCCGTATCCCTCTATGATCCTCCCGCCCGTGATTCTCTCGAACCGCCGCAGCGATTCCACGGGCATCGGCGCGGAACCGGTGATGCAGAACTCTATGGAGGTGAGATCGTACTTCTCGACGTCCGGAGAATTCAGCATCGCCAGGTAGATGGTCGGCACCCCCGGCAGGAGGGACGGCTTGCCCTTCTGAAGCAGGCGAAGGAATTCCTTGATCTCGAAGCGCGGAACCAGCGTGTTCGATGCACCGATATAGAGCGGCAGGTTCATTGCGACCGTCAGGCCGAAAATGTGGAAGAACGGCAGCACGGACAGGAATCGCTCCTCTCCGAACCTGATTTCGGGCACCCACGAAACAAGCTGCACGATATTCGCCACGAGGTTTCGATGCAGAAGCATCACCCCCTTGGGCACCCCTGTCGTCCCGCCGGTGTACTGGAGCATGGCCAGGTCGTCGGGTTTGACGGAACACGGCGGAGGGTCGGGCGGCGTCCCGCTCACGAGGGACGCGAAGCTGAGTATGTTTTCCCCGTAGGGAACCGCCGTGAAAAGCTTTTTCTTCCATGCCCTTATGGGATAGAGCATCTTGAGGAGAAACGGGAAATACTCCGTGAGGGAGGTCACGATGACCTTGCCGATCGCCGTTTCCTTCAGCACCCGTTCCGCGCGCGGAAAGAGATGATCCAGGATGACCAGGTATTCGGCACCCGAATCTTTCCACTGGTACTCCATCTCCCGCTCGACGTACATCGGATTGGTCATTACCACGACGCCGCCGAGCCACAGGACGGCATAATAGGCGATCACGGCCTGCGGGCAGTTGGGAAGCATGATGGCCACCCGGTCCCCCGGCTTCATACCCATCCGGTGAAAGGCGTTCGCGAGGCTTCGAATCCGCGTCCAGAGTTCCTCATAGCTCAGAGCGACTCCGTAAAACTCTATCGCCTTGTTCCCGGGGACCTTCCTGCTGCTCTCCTCGATGAGAATCGGCAGGCTCATGGCCGGGTATTCCAATGAACGAGGAACACCGGGATCGTAGCTTTTGTGCCAGACAGCCCCCATCTCGACCCCTTCCATGCGGGCACTCAGGATCATTCTCGACTCCCCCTCTCGCTAACGATTCAGCCGGCCGCGGCACAGCCGACCCCCCAGGCGAATTTTCTCAGCCGCAAGTGCTCTTCAGCTTCCGGATTTCCTCGGTGAACGCGGGAAGGAACTGGAACAGGTCCTCCACCACACCGTAATCGGCCTTGCCGAAAATGGGCGCGTCGGGATCCTTGTTGACGGCCACGATGTACCTGGAAGAGCCCATACCGGCGAGATGCTGTATCGCTCCGGATATGCCCACCGCAATATACAGGCCCGGGTTCACCACCTTTCCCGTCTGGCCCACCTGGTCCGCGTGCGGTCTCCACCCCGAGTCCACGGCCGCGCGGGATGCGCCCACCGCCGCGCCGAGCACATCGGCAAGCTCTTCCAGCATGCCGAAATTGGCAGCCTCTTTCATTCCCCTGCCGCCGGACACGATGATGTCGGCTTCCGTAAGACCGGCGCGGCCCGATACATCCAGTTCCACTTCCTTCACCCGGGAGCGGGGCACAGGAACGGCAACGGGAATGCTCTCCACCTCCGCCCTGCGCCCGTCGGCGGGAGCGAGGCAGTCAGTCACGTTCGGCCGCACCGAAACGAGCGGCATTTCCCCCGGCGCCCACTCCAGCCAGGAGTAGCATTTTCCCGCAAAAATGGGCCTTTGAGCCCGGAAGGTCCCGTCTTCCAGCACAATCCGGGTGCAGTCCTGGGCCAGTCCGGCATCGAGCCGGGCGGCAAGGCGCGCCGCCAGATCTTTCCCGTCCACGGTAGCCGGCAGGATCACCAGGGCGGGATCGCACCTGCGGATCGCATCGGCAAGCACCGGCACGTGCGTTTCGGGCAGATAATGCTCGAGCGCCGGATCGTCGGCCACGATGATCCTGTCCACCCCGTAGCGCTCCATTTCCGCAGTCAGCCCGGAAATGCCCGAACCGGCAAACAGGGCGCAGAGGCTGCTTCCGAGAGAGTCGGCGATGGTTCGCCCCGCGCTCGCCACTTCAAAGGAAGAACGCAGAAGCTTCCCTCCGCGAATTTCTCCGATTATGCACACACACTTGGACACCGTAACCCTCCTTATATCAGCCTGGCTTCTTCATGAAGCACACGAACGAGTTCCCGCGCCTTTCCCTGCGTATCGAGACCGCCGTCGATCATCCGTCCCGGCGCGCGTTCGGGAGGCATCTCCAGCCGGACAACCCTGACCTTGGCGGCTTCCGCCGTGAACGCGGAAGCCTCGAGTCCCAGGTCGGCGAGGGATTTGACCGCCAGGGGTTTCTTCTTGGCTTTCATGATTCCGGGCAGGGAGGCGTACCTCGGTTTCCAGACCGAATGGGAACCGCCGAGGGTCACCAGGGCGGGAAGATCCGCCTCGAGGGTCAGCTTGCCGGATTCGACCGGACGCACCACCGTGACCTTCGAATCGTCGATTTCGAGCGAAACCGCCAACCCGAGGTGGGGCCATCCGAGAAACTCCGCCACCATGGGTCCCCGCTGGGCGTTGTCGTAATCCACGGAACGGGAACCGCACAGAACGATGTCCGGGTTCACCTGCCTGACGGCGGCCGCGAGCGCCCTGGCGAGGGGCAACGGCCCCGCGCTTTCCACCGCCTCGTCGCCGATCAGTACGGCACTGTCCGCGCCCATCGCCAGAGCGGTCCTCAGGGCGTCCGTCACCCGCTGCGGTCCGTGGCTGATCACGGTGACGCTGCCGCCGTGCTTTTCCTTTATCCGGAGCGCAGCCTCGACGGCAAACTCATCGTAGGGATTCATGATCCACTTGAGATCGCCCTCGACGATGGACTTCCCGTCTGAGGCTATACGTATCACGGATTCGGTGTCCGGTGTCTGCTTCAACAATACGGCAATATTCACGACCTGTTCTCCTCTTTTCGCAACTCGCATTAAGACACCGCTCCCGGGGGGGTGCTCCGTCAACCCTTCCCGGCAATGTCCGGCTGTTTTGCCCTTCGTCCCTTAGCATACTAAGCTCAATGGTTTCAAGCAGAAACGAGGTTAAAACGGCTAAAAGAGACAGCCATGGAATACCCGGAAGTACACACGGGTCCACAGGCGAAGGAAATATGCGAATCTGCGGCGGGCAGGACGGCGAAAGGGGAAAAACGCGGGCAGCGGCACCGTCTTCCCCCCGCCGGGATTCCTCGGGAGGAAGACTCGCAGCGTTCGGAACTTACTTGCAGTGAGGACAGTAGCCCTGGAGGACTACCTGATGACGCAAGACCTGGAATGGATTGCCTTCGGGCAGGGTGATTTTCTGGTCCGATACCACCTGATCAATATCCCCGATCGACTGGCATTTGACGCAGACCACGTGATGGTGAGGGTCGATATTGGCGTCGTAGCGCGCCACTTCGGTTACCGGACTCACCTTCTGGATGAGTCCCACTTCGTAGAACCTCTCGAGCGTCTTGTAGACCGTCCCGAGGGAAATCATGGGAAAACGCTTCTTCACCTGCTGATAGATCACCTCGGCGCTGGGATGCTCCTTGGTGTGGTACAGGGCCTGGTAGATCGCCAGGCGTTGATAGGTGACCTGTAAACCATACTCGCGCAGAACAGCAATAAAATCCTTGTCGTCCCTTTTCCCCTCCATGATGGCCCCCTTTTGATGAACAGTGCCCTTGAAGATGGTATGGCGGTAAACGCACAGGATACTAACATAATCCCTGGCGTCATTCTATAATAATGATCAAATGGAATGCAAGGTCTTTTTTGCGATAATTTATACTTTTTACAGACAAATCCGCTCTTCGCGCTGTGCCTTCCCGCCGGAAAACCGCTTCAGATAAACTAGAAGAACCGAAATGGCGGCCGGGGTCATTCCTTCGATCCTGGAGGCCTGGCCCAGCGAAACGGGACGGATCGCGCCGAGCTTCTGCCGGATCTCGTTCGAAAGCCCCTGGACCTCCAGGTACTCGAAATCCCCTGGAATCCTGATCTCCTCCAATTGCCGGAACCGTTCCACTTCGGCCTGTTGGCGTTTGAGGTAGCCCTCATACTTGCATTCCACTTCCACCTGGGTCTTCACCCGCTCCGAAAGAACCGCGGGGGGGGGCGAAACCGCCTCGATATCGGTGTAGCTCAGTTCGGGGCGCTTCAGAAGCCGTTCGAGCGACGTCGGCTCATCGATGGGCACCGAGCCTTTCTCCTGCAGCAGTGCATTGACCGGGTCCAAAGGGCGCACGTGAACGGTTCTCAGCCTCTCGATTTCCGCCTGCGCCGCCTCGCGTCTCTCCACGAGTTCCCTGCGGGCGGATTCGGGGTGGAGGCCCAGTTCGCAGCCCTTTTCCAGGAGCCTCAGGTCCGCGTTGTCCTCCCGCAGCAGCAGCCGGTATTCCGCCCGCGAGGTGAACATTCGGTACGGTTCGCTGGTGCCTCGCGTCACCAGGTCGTCCACCATGACGGCCATATAGGCCTCGGAACGGTCGAGGACGAACGGCGGGCGCTTCTGCACTTTCAGCGCCGCGTTGATCCCAGCCCACAACCCCTGGGCCGCGGCCTCTTCGTAGCCCGACGTGCCGTTGATCTGCCCCGCCAGGTAAAGTCCCTCGATCAGTTTGGTCTCCAGGGTGGGGCCGAGTTGCGTCGGCTGGACGAAATCGTACTCGATGGCGTAGGCCGGGCGCACGACTTCGGCGCATTCGAGTCCGGGAACGGAACGGATCAACTGTAGCTGCACTTCGTAGGGAAGGGAGTTCCCCGTGCCGCTCGCGTAGATTTCCTCCGTTTCCAGCCCCTCCGGCTCCAGGATGATCTGGTGATACTCCTTTTCGGGGAACCTCATGACCTTGTCTTCGAGGGACGGACAGTACCGCGCGGAAACTCCCTTGATCGTCCCGTTGTAGAGGGGGGAAAGGTGGATGTGACTGCGCACGAGTTCGTGCGTCCGTTCCTGCGTGCGGCCGATGTGGCAGGATACCTGGGGAAGGCTGATCGCACCGGTAAACATCGAGAAGGGCCGGGGATCGCAGTCCCCCCCCTGCTCCCGGAACCGGCTGAAATCGATGCTCCTGCGGTGAAGGCGCGCGGGAGTGCCCGTCTTCATGCGTCCGAGGGTGAAGCCGGCGTTGAGGAGTTGATCCGCCAGGGCGTTCGAGGGAAATTCCCCCGCCCTGCCCGACGGAATGCGGGCGGTCCCTATGTGAATCAGGCCGTGCAGAAAGGTTCCCGTGGCCAGGACGACGGCCGGCGCCTCGAAAAAGGTCCCCAGTTGATCCATTACGCCGGTGACCCGGCCGTTTTCCATCGTGAGCGCTTCCACGAGCGCCTGCCTGAGATCGAGTCTTTCCTGGCATTCCAGGCGGTGCTTCATGAGGCTCCGATAGCGCAGCTTGTCGTTTTGCGTGCGCGTGCCGCGCACGGCGGGGCCTTTCTTGGTGTTCAGCCAGCGGAACTGGATGGCGGTGGCGTCCGTCACCTTCGCCATCTCTCCGCCCAGCGCGTCGATCTCCTTCACCAGGTGCCCCTTCCCGATACCGCCGATCGAGGGCGAACAGGGCATATGGGCCACCGTGTCGAGATAGATGGAAAAAACCAGGGTGCGGCATCCCATGCGGGCGGCCGCCAGGGCAGCCTCGCATCCGGCATGTCCGGCACCGATCACGATTACGTCGTAACGATCCGCCATTCTTTCAAATCACCCGTCTGTGCTGTGAGTTCATAAAGTCGATCCACAAGGATCTTTCCCGCCTTCCGGTCCGCTGCTATGATAACATCACGTGACGAACGGGAAAGATCTTTGTGTGAACACTCATGGGATCGCCCTGCCCCGAAAGGCCCGGGAGGACCTTCGCGGCAAAGGCTTTCCGGGCCTGGACCCATGGCAATGAAACCTTTTCGCGACTATAATTCCTACCTGAGAGAACTTTTCGGGTGCAGGGTGCAAAAGATCACCCTGGACGCCGGCCTGACCTGCCCGAACCGGGACGGAACCCTCGACACCCGCGGCTGCATCTACTGCAACGAACGCGGTTCCGGAACCGGCGCGGCCGGCCGCGCCCTGGGTATCGCCCGGCAGATCCAGGAGGGAAAAGCCTATCTCGGCGCCCGGTACAAGGCCCGGAAGTTCCTCGCCTATTTTCAGTCCTTTTCCAACACCTACGCCCCGCTGGCGGTCCTGCGCAACCTGTACGGGGAAGCGCTGGCCGACCCGGATGTCGTGGGGCTTTCCATCGGCACCAGGCCCGACTGCGCGCCCGACGACGTGCTCGACTACCTGGCATCGGTCGCCCGCTCCCGCCTCGTATGGATCGAATACGGGCTCCAGTCGGCGAACGACGCCACCCTGACCCGCATCCGCCGCGGACACGACTCCGCCACCTTTTCCGACGCCGTCAGGCGCACGAAGGAACGCGGCATCCCCGTCTGCGCTCACGTCATCCTCGGCCTTCCCGGGGAAACCATGGAGGATATGCTCCGTACGGCCAGCTTTCTCGTCGCCCACCAGATCGACGCCGTGAAGATCCACCTGCTCTACGTGGTCCGCGGAACGACCCTCGACGAGTGGTACCGGGACGGCCGCTACGACTGCCTCACCCGCAAGGCCTACGCGACCGCGGTCGGGGAATTCCTCGCGCTGCTCCCCCCGGACGTCGTCATCCAGAGGCTCACCGCGGATCCGCATCCGGAGGAACTCGTCGCCCCGGCCTGGGCGCTGGAGAAGCAGAAGAATCTTCAGGCCATTGCGAAATACATGGAGGAGCGGGGCCTTGTCCAGGGAAAGAACTGCGGCGTTTCACCGGGGAGCCCCTGGTAGCGGGCGGGACACCCGGCAGCGGGTCCATACGGCCCCCTTCTTCCATTCGCAGCGAATCCGGTGTATTCCCGGAATCTTCCCTTTCAGATCCCGGATTGACAGTAAAAGATGAGTCAGTTAAATATCTCCGGATAGCATCGCACGACCCCGGCCGGAAAGATCCGTTTCCGGCCCGTTGCCTTTTCACCTCAGATGGAGACACGCATGAACGGCCGTAGTGTAAGGTCCCGCCAAGGAAGGGCTCCCGGGGGATCGCAGGGGGGCTTCACTCTCATCGAACTCCTGATCGTCATGATCATACTGGGGCTGCTGGGCGCCCTCGTGGGCCCCAAGCTTTTTCAGAAGGTGGGAACGTCCAAGGTGCAGGCGGCAAAAGCCCAGATTTCCATGATCGGAACCGCTCTCGACGCCTACCGCCTCGACGTCGGGGCTTATCCCACGACGGAGGAGGGACTGGACGTATTGCGCAAGAACCCCGGCAAGAGCACGTGGGACGGGCCCTACCTGCCCAAGGACGTCCCTCCCGATCCGTGGAAACACCCTTATATTTACCGGAGTCCCGGGGAACACGGAGACTATGATCTGTCCTCCCTGGGTGCGGACGGCCAGGTTGGCGGGGAGGGGGAAAACGCCGACGTGAACAGTTGGGAATAGCCCTTCGGGGCACTCTCGCGATCGGGCGGACCGGAGGGACGACAGGCCGGTCTTCATCACGGTCGGCACCCGAATCGTCCACCCCCCGATGCGGCCAAAAACGACGACCGTCCGTTCCCCTGCCACGGCGAAAGGGAGCGGCCGGAGGTTCTCCAGCTTTTTCTTGACAACTTGGATTGGAAATGGTTGTTATAAGAATTTATGGCTGAATTGTCGGCGGTCCGCGCGAGAGTGGCGAAACTGGTAGACGCACTGGACTTAGGATCCAGCCCTGCAAAGGATGGGGGTTCAACTCCCCCCTCTCGCATCAGGCTCGATGTTCGTTAATCAAAAAAGGATTGGATCATCCCCCGTTCCAAC
>JAJFUA010000095.1 GCA_021372635.1 Desulfobacteraceae bacterium
TTGCGATCGGCAATCGCCAAGGCGTCGGACATTCCGATGGGAAGCGACGTGGAACGGCCGAGCGGCGCCACGATCTTCTTCAGCTCCGTATCGAAGCTCAGGAAGACGTCCACGACCCGTTCGGCGACCTTTTCCGGGTCCAGGCGCCTGTAAAGGCGCGGATCCTGGGAAGTGATGCCCTTCGGGCACTGGCCGATGTTGCAGATGTTGCACCTGTCGGTCTCCGACCCGACGCACCCTGCCGCGGCCTGCATCATGTACTTGCCGACCTGCACCCCGCTCGCTCCGAGCATGATGAGCGCGGCGGCATTGGCGGCGAGTTTCCCGTTCTTTCCGATGCCTCCGCCGGCGAACAGCGGCAGTTCGTTCTGCTTGCCGAGTCGCACCAGGTTCAAATAGCAGTCGCGCACATTGCTGGCAATGGGATGTCCCATGTGATCCATGGACACCGTGTAGGCCGCCCCCGTACCGCCGTCTTCGCCGTCGATGACGAGCCCCCCTGCATAGGGATTCCGCGTCAGGTTGTTGAGAACAGCCAGGGCGGTGGAGGTCCCGGAGATCTTGGGATACACGGGAACCCTGAAACCCCAGGCCATATACATGGACTGGATCATCTTGGCGACGGCCTCCTCGATGGAATACTTCGTCTGGTGCGTAGGAGGACTCGGCAGGTTCACCCCCGTAGGGACACCGCGGATGGCCGCGATGAGCTTGTTGACCTTGTACCACATCAGCAGGCCGCCATCGCCGGGCTTGGCCCCCTGGCCGTACTTGATCTCCACGGCGCACGGGTCTTCCTTCATCTCCGGCAGTGCGTGGATGATCTCATCCCACCCGAAGTACCCGCTCGCAATCTGCAAGATGACGTACTTGATGAACCGGGAGCGCAGCAGACGCGGAGGACATCCGCCTTCGCCGGTGCACATCCGGACCGGCATGCCGAGTTCCTCGTTGAGGTAGGCGACGCCCATCTGCAGACCTTCCCACATGTTGGGAGAGAGCGCGCCGAAGGACATGGAGCCGATCATCAGGGGGTAGATTTCCCGGACGGGAGGAATCCAGCCCTGTTCGGCAAGAAGCTTCAGATTGTCCTCGGGGGACAGTATCCGGCCGAGAAGCGTGCGCAGTTCGAATTCGTGGCGGCCTGCGTCCAGCGCAGGGTCCGTCAGCATGGAAATGCGGGTGAACTTGATCTGGTCGAGAACGCCTCCGGCGACGCCGTCCGGTACGTTCCTGCGGCCGCCCCGGCTCCTGGGGCTGCCTCCCTGGTTGATATGGAACTTCTGCTTGTCCGCCTCGTCGCCCCGGCGCGGGATCACGGCGTCGTTCGGACAAACCAGGGCGCACATGGCGCATCCGACGCAGCCATGGGCCGGATCGGTCTTCTGGCGAATTCCGTAGTACACCTGGTAGACATTGGACGAGGAGTCCTTTTGAAACGACTCGCCGAAAGTGGGAACCTGGACCACACGTTTTCTGTGGACGCCCAGTTCGATGGCCTGGACGGGACAGACCGCAGTGCACCGACCGCACAGGGTACATTTTTCCTTATCCCAGTCGAGCTGCCAGCGCAGATCCTTGACGCTTAGTGAGGAAGGGGTAATGGATCCATTTGAGAGCATATTTTAACCTCCTGCCGGTCAGGGCGTATCATTACGGTGTCGAGATGCATCGGCTGAAAGTCTTCGTTCTTGTCCCGCACGGGAATCGCCGCATCAAGGCCGCAAATTTCGGAAGAGATGGCGAACAGGCCGGGTCTGCCGCCCACTACGGCGGGGCGCAGCTTCTTGCGGTCCTGAACCGCAAAGAGGGTCTTGTCCGGAAGGCAGCCGATGACGCAGTTGGGCCCGTCGATGATGAGCCTGCGGCACGAGTGCTTGAGGTTCTTGAGAAGCAGGCCGTTGGGATGATTTTCCAGGTCTTCGTCCTGGAGCGGGGTGATGATGTGCTTGTAGCCTTCCAGCCCCAGGCCAAGGCGGTTGATCGTGTAGTGCAGAATATGGGTGAAGACTTCCGAATCGGACTGGTAGCCGATATAGCCCGGGAAACCGCGCGAGGAGAGGAATTCCCTGTTTGGCACGAATGCAGTGTTCTCGCCGTTGGTCATCGTCACCACGCCCTGGATGAAGAAGGGGTGGCAGGCGTAGAGATTGATGGCGTAGTTGGTGTTCTGCCGGCCCTGCGCAAGGATCACCCTGGCCTGAAGATCTTCGCGGTCCAGGCGAAGGTACTCCGCCACGGAAAGCGGGTCCCCGAGTTCCTTGATCATGATCGTGTCGGGCCAGAAGCTGTAGACGATCATGTCTTCGTGCTCCTCCCCCATCTGGCGAAGCTGAATGCGGGTCATCATCAGGCGGAGTTCCTTTTCCTGATCGCT
>JAJFUA010000424.1 GCA_021372635.1 Desulfobacteraceae bacterium
AGGTAGAGAGTGATCACCTTGGTTATGGACGCCGGTGGAATGAGTGTATCGGCGTTCTGTTCATAGAGAACCCGGCCGTCGGTCATATCGATGAGAATGGCCGACTTCGCATTCACCTGAAAGGGCCTCGCTTCCGCAACCCATGTAAGCATCAGGACAAAAAGGAGCGCCGCCGCACAGATGAACGAACCCCTCCGAATCTCCATACCCCTCTTCTCTCCTCGATATATACCGGCATGCCCCGCCGCCGTCCGCAGCCCTGTTACATACCGGGTTCAAATCCGAAAGCTTCCCGCCGAAAGACCGACATTGGAAGACCTTTGAGCCAACCGCGGGCCCGCTTGCCCTGCATTCTCAAAAAACGGCAGACGAGCGCTCAAGTGTATGGGGACAATGCAGGCATTTGTCAACTGAAAATCCCGTTCAAACCCGCGCGCAGAATGGTTTAAGCAGGGTTCGGGAAATCGGCCCCGGTGAGGATTGCTTTCAAGGCTCCGAATTATCGGCTAAAACCATTTTACCTCTATGAACGTTTTGCAAAGCGCTTCACAATTCTGCTATAACGATCCGCATGTGTGGAGAAACACAGAAATCCGGGCAAATGATCAATGAGAAGGGAAAATTAAAAATGATCGGGCGCATGCTAGACTTTCTGTCCAAAGACATGGCCATGGACCTTGGAACGGCGAATACGCTGATCTACGTAAGAGGGAAAGGTGTCGTTTTCGATGAACCGTCGGTGGTCGCATTGGACAAAGAGACCAATAAAGTGGTCGCCGTGGGAAGAGAAGCGAAGAACCTCTCCGGCCGGCACGGCAAGAACACGGTCAGCTGCCGCCCGCTCAAGGATGGCGTGATTCACGATTTCGAGAGCGCCACCTTCATGATCCGGTCTTTCCTGGGCAAAGTCTTCAAGCGCGTCCCGCTGTCGCGGCCCAAAATGGTGATCGCCGTTCCCGCCGGAATTACCGCGGTGGAAAAGCGAGCCGTGATCGAATCGGCCGAAATGGCTGGAGCAGGAAAGCTCTTCCTGATGGAAGAACCGATGGCCGCCGCCATCGGCGCAGGCCTGCCCATCGATCAGCCGGAAGGCCAGATGATCGTCGATATCGGGGGCGGAACGACGGAAGTCGCGATCATATCGAAGTTCGCGGTCGCCTGCAGCGAATCGCTGCGCATCGCCGGTGACGAGGCCAACGAAGCGATATGCAACTTCATCCGGAAAGAACACCGCCTGGGAATCAGCGAGATGATGGCCGAAGTCATCAAGATCAAGATCGGCTCCGCCGTGCCCCTGAAGAAACCTCTCGAACTCAAACTGCGGGGGAAAGATCTCTCTTCGGGCATGCCCAAAGTCGTCTCCATCACCGACGAGGATATCCGGGAAGCCATCAAGGAACCAACCCTTGCCATCGTAGAGGCCGTAAGGCGGGTTCTGGAAAAAGCCTCTCCCGATCTTGCCTCGGACATAGCGGAACATGGCATCTGGCTGGCCGGGGGAGGCGCTCTTTTGAAGGGCCTGCGCCTCTTGCTCCACCAGGCGACGGGGCTGGAAGTGAACAAGGCGGAAGACCCTCTGCGCGCAGTCATCAGGGGCACCGGTACGGTAACGGAAAACTTCGACTTCTACCGGGACGTTTTTCTCAACTGAACCGGGAATGCGTTTGCAAGACTGAAAACCCGCAGAGCGCACGGAGGTGAGATTTCACCCTGCGCCCGCCGGCGGTCACCCGATCTTCCTGAACGTATAGATCCTGCTTCGGCGCCTCTCTACCAGTCTCTCCAGGCCGAATTTCTTGATGCGATAGCCCACCTGCCGCAGGGTCAGCCCAAGGTCCTTGGCCGCGCGCGACTGTACCCAGCCGTTGCGTTCGAGGGCGGCAACCACCTCTTTTTTCTCCATCTCCTCGAGTCGGGACAGGCGCTCGGTCCGGTTCGCGACCGGATGGCCTCCTCCGAGATGAAAGTAAGGCGGAAAATCCTTCACGTCGATTTCCTGCTCTTCGGCCGTGAGCGCCAGGCGTTCCATGAAACTCTCGAGTTCCCTTACGTTGCCCGGCCAGGAGTACTTTTTCAGCATATCCATGGCGTGATGAGTCAGGTGCAGCTTCCGCCCGTATTCCTTGGAAGCCCGCTCCAGGCTATAGTTGATCAGGAGCGGAATGTCCTCGGCGCGTTCCCTGAGAGGCGGGAGAATGATGGGAAATGCGCACAGGAACTGATGAAGATCCTGTCTGAACGTACCTTCCGCAACCGTCTGCGACAGGTCCCGATCCGTTGCCGCAATGATGCGCACATCTTCGCCCCTGGCCCCGGCGTGTTTCAGTTCCCTTTGCTCGAGGTAGGGCACCAGCCTCGCCTGCAGGGAAGTGCTGAGTTCCGAGACGTTGTTGAGAAGGATGGTTCCCCCCTTGGCGTCCTCGAAGCGCCCGGACTTGGCCTTGACGTCACCCGAAAGGTTCTTCTTCTCATATCCGAACAGTTCCGGTTCGAGAAGGCCCTCCGGCAGGCCCGCGCAGTTGACTTCTATAAAGGGATGCCCGCTCCTGCCGCTCATTTCATGGATGATGCGGGCAATCAGGGTCTTACCCGTTCCCGATTCTCCCCAGAGCAGAACGGGAGTGTTACCCGGGGCGATTTTCCGGACGCGTTGCTGTGCTTCCAGCATGGCCGGGCTCTTGGCAACCATGAAAAAATTGTTGTATTTCTCGGAAAGTTCGGTCCTGAGGGAAAGGTTCTCCTTCCGCAACCTCTCCTCGCGCATTCTCACCTGCCGGTTCAGGCTGACGAACTGGGCCACGATCGCGGACAGAACGGTGAGGAACCGGATGTCCTCCTCGATGGGAACATCATCGTCGAAAAGACGGTCCACACTGATCACCCCGATCGAAGAACCGCGAAAGAATATGGGAACTCCCATCAGGGAAATCCGATGCCTTTCCACGGAATGAGGTATCGTCTTCTTGAAGAAGAGGGGTTCCTTCCCTTCGTCCTGGACCAGAAACGGCTGCACTGCCCTATAGATGAGCCCGGCCACCCCCTGGCCGGGCAGGTATCCACCCCTTTTTCTCTCCGCCGTGGTCAAGCCGTGTGAAGCGCGGATGAGAAAACGGCCCGATTCGTCGTCTTTCAGCGTGACGGTCGCCGTCTGCATGGGCAGGAAATCGGAGAGAATCCCCAGGACAGCCTCGAGCGCCTGATCCAGGTTGAGGGCCTGCTCCACAATCCGGCTGATCTCCGTCAGGATATCCAGTTGAACGTCGTTTGTCTTCTTATTCATGCCATCGCATTCTCAGGCAAAAATGATTCCACCAGGCGAATGCGGACCGGAGAGAACCGGTCCCCATCCCGGACCCTCCATTCATTGCGTCCACGTTCACGCCCATATTACCAGAGAGTTCGGATCTCTGCATCATTCCTTATCATTCCTTCTTTCCGATCGAACAATGTTCTTCCGGAAACGGCAACGGGAGAGAGTCGCTCATTTTGTGGTTCCACCATATGCGATTATCATGTAGATTTGAAAACTTATAAGCTGTCGCGGATTATGCCGGCGCATGCCGGTTTGCGGGATCCGTTTTCCGGTACCCTGCAAAAATCCGGAACGGCCGACAAGGGAATTCACTGCAGAAATTAGGGATATTGACTTTTACCACGAATGAATGCCATATCCGCAATAGTCAGATTGACACGTGTGAACCTTTCCGCTAGCATTTTCATCATTGAAAGTCGAGGGGGACCGGGGCATGGATCTTTTTGATCATACCAACATCACCACACCAGCGACCTGATTGCGGAACGATACAGAATTCCCGAGCCGGTCCGCTCAAAAGGGGCGGAGGAAGAAAATGATCATAGGGCTTGATGTAGGCGGCACTCATACTGATGTGGTCCTCATAGGGGAAGGCCGCATCGTTCGCCAGGTCAAAGTCCCCACGGACCCCTCCAATCTGCTCGATTCCGTATGGACCGGCCTCGAACGGGTCACACGGGATATCGAACCCGAAAAGATAAGGCGTGCCATCCTCAGCACGACCCTCACCACCAATGCCATAGCGGAAGGGAAGCTCGCCGAAACGGGCATGATCGTTTCGGCCGGCCCCGGCATAGACCCGGAATCGTTCCGCACCGGCCGCCACTACTACTGCGTGGCCGGTTCCATCAATCATCGGGGACGCGAAATCCAGCCGGTCGATCCGGGGGAAATCGAATCCGTCGCCGCCCGGATACACTCCGACGGCATCCGGCATGTGGGCGTCGTGGGCAAGTTCTCCGTGCGAAATCCCAAGCACGAACTCCAGATACGGGAGATCCTGAGCGGATCTTTCGAAAACATCGTACTGGGACACCGTCTTTCCGGAAACCTGAGCTTCCCGCGCCGGGTCGCCACGGCCTACCTGAATGCGGCGGTATATCCCGTACACAAGCGCTTCTTCGAAGCCGTACGGGATTCGCTCGAGAGGAAGGGGCTCAAGATACCCATCTACGTACTGAAAGCCGACGGGGGAACGATGAGTTTCGAAACTTCGCTGCAGGCCCCCGGCCAGACGATCCTTTCGGGCCCTGCGGCGAGCGTCATGGGAGCCCTCCCCTTCGCTTCGGAAACGGAAGAAACCCTGGTGCTCGACATAGGCGGGACAACAACGGATATGGCCATCCTGATCAACAAGGTTCCGCTTCTCGATCCGCTGGGAAGCGTCCTGGGAGGCTACAAAACCCTGATCCGCTCCCTCAGGACCGTATCCATCGGCCTTGGCGGCGACAGCGCCGTGCGCCTCGTCGACGGCAGGCTCACCATCGGTCCGGACCGCCAGGGACCGGCCATGGCCTACGGCGGCCCCGCGCCCACCCCGACGGACGCCCTTTTCGTCCTGGGCAAAGGAGCCAACGGGAACGCCGACAAGTCCCGCGCCGGGCTCCAACCCCTCTCCGAGCAGCTCGGGCTGCCGCTCGAAGAAACTGCCAACCTCATCTTCGATCTCGCGTGCCGGAACATCCTGGACGCGGCCGCTCAGATGGTGCGCGATATCAACAGCAAGCCGGTTTATACCGTGCAGGAACTGCTCGAAGGCCACCAGGTCAGGCCGAAGGAAATACTGGTGCTGGGGGGTCCCGCTCCCCATTTCGCCCTCAGGCTGGCATCGATGACCGATTGCCGGGTGCACGTGGTACCTTTGTGGCACGTGGCAAATGCCATAGGCGCGGCGCTCGCGAAGAACACCAACGAACTGACCCTGTTCGTCGATACGGAGCGGGGTTTTGCGGTCGCTCCCGAGGAAGACTACTACCAGCCGGTGAAAAAGGATTTCGACAGACAGACCGCCGTAAAAACCGCCTTCGATCTGCTGCGGCGAAAATGCGAAAAGGAAGGAACCCCCCTGGGAGACCTCGACATGGAAGTCGTCGAGGACATCCAGTTCAACATGGTCCGCGACTTTTATACGACCGGCCGGAACATTCGCGTGAAAGTGCAGGTCAAGCCGGGCTTGATCCCCGAATTCCGGGATATGGCGGAGACCATTTTCAACTACTGCCCGCTGCCCGGAACCACCTGAAGCGGAGCCGTCCCGGTGCGCCGGAGGCCAGTCCCGCGCCGCTGCGCCGGACCGCGCGAAACTCGAGCCCGGAAAGTCTGAAAAGGAGCAAGAGCATGCTTTCGGCAAAGGTCAAAACCGGTTTGGTCTTCTTTCCCGCGTTCGACTGGGCCATCAGCGCCACGCATCCGGAGCGGGAAGAACGACTCCTCTACACCCAGGACCAGGTATTCGAAGAGGGCCTGCTGGACATCGACGGCATCGTGGAGTTCAAACCGGAACTGGCCACCGTCGAGGACATTCGGCGCGTCCATTTCTGCGCTCCCGACGAAGCGAGCGTCATTACCGAGTCGCACCTG
>JAJFUA010000136.1 GCA_021372635.1 Desulfobacteraceae bacterium
GAAACCAGCATGATGTTCATGATTCCGATTCCGCCGACCAGGAGGCTCACCGCCGCCACCGCACCCAGGAGCGCCGTGAGCACGCGGGTGGACCCCGTGAGCGCATTGGCCAGTTCCTGCATGTCCATGACGTGAAAGTTGTCGTCACTGCCCGGAGCGATCCGGCGGCGCTCCCTCATGAGGCGGATGATGTCCTCCTTCACCTTGGAGGTGGAAACGCCGTCTTTCGCAGCGATATAGATGGCGTCGATATCTATGCTGCCCGCGATCCGGCGCTGCAGGGTCCGCAGCGGGGTCAGTACGAAATCGTCCTGGTCGCTGCCGAAGCCCGACTGCCCCTTCGACTGGAGCACCCCGATCACCTGGCAGGAAATGGCGTCCAGCCTGATCCAGCTCCCGATGGGATCCTGGTTCTCGAAGAGTTCCCTTTTCACGGTCGAACCGATCAGGCACACGGCTTTCCCCGAACGCAGTTCGGCTTCCGAGAACTCCCGGCCCGAAGCCACCGGCCAGTTCCTCACCTTCAGAAACTCGTTGGTGCTGCCGGTAACGGTGCTCGACCAGTTCTTGCTGCCGTAAATGAGTTGGGCGGACTGGGTGCAGGCGGGTGCCACGGCTTCCAGGCCCGGGATATCCCGGATAATGGCCTCGACATCCGCCTTCTTGAACGACACGGCGGTAACCCTCGCCCCCTCCCCCCCTCGCGGTCCCTGACCAGGCCGGAGCTGGAGCAGGTTGCTCCCGAGGCTGGCGATCTCGGTCCTCACCTGGGCGGTGGCGCCGCCGCCGAGCGTCACCATGGTGATGACCGCCGCCACGCCGATCACGATCCCCAGGATGGTCAGGGAAGAGCGCAGGACGTTGCGGCGGATTTCCCGCTGCGCCAGGAGAACGGTCTCCCACAACATGCCGTAATCCTCCCTCACGGAAAGCCCGGGTCGATCGAACCGTCCCGGAAATGTATCTGCCGCCCGGCAAAGGCGGCCATGTCGGGTTCATGCGTCACCATGACGATGGTGATTCCGCGCTCCCGGTTGAAAGCGGTGAGGAGCTTCATGACTTCCTCGCTCATGTGAGTGTCCAGGTTGCCGGTCGGCTCATCGGCCAGGAGCAGCCTGGGATGGGATACGATGGCCCGGGCGATGGCCACCCGCTGCTGCTGCCCCCCGGAAAGTTCTCCCGGCGTATGGGATTCCCAGCCGGCAAGCCCCACCGCGTCGAGCGCCTCCAGCGCGCGTCTCGTTCTTTCCGGCCCGGGCGTCCCGCGATAGACCAGGGGAAGCTCCACGTTTTCCAGCGCAGAGGTCCGATTCAGGAGATTGAATCCCTGGAAGACGAATCCGAGATAATGGCGGCGAAGGATCGCCCGCTCATCCCGGGCGAGTCCCCCCACGTCGATCCCGTCCAGCAGAAATTTCCCTGCCGTTGGAGTATCCAGGCAGCCGAGGATGTTCATGCACGTGGACTTCCCCGAGCCGCTCGGTCCCATGATGGCCGCGAACTCACCTTCCTCGATGCTCAAGCTCACACCCCGCAGAGCATACATGGCCGCAGCCCCTGCCCCGTATACCTTTTTCACGTCGTCCAGGAGAACAAACGGGCGCTTTCCCGCCATTTCCGGATTTCCCCCGTTCATCGCTTCACGCCCGCCGTATCGACCAGGACGGGCATGTCCGGTTCTACGGCCCCTTCCCTGACCACCGTGAAGGCCCCGTCCGTAGGTCCCGTTTTGATCGGGACCGCAGCCGGCTCTCCATCGCGCAGCACCCACACGTGCTTTCCCTTGGCCGCCGCTTCGGCGTCGGCGCTCCTTTTTCCCGGAGGAGGCGGCGGATGAGGAAGAATCTTGCTCATGATGCCGCCTTCCCGCTCGTTATCCTTTTTCTCCGCCCGTGGCGGCGTGAACCGGAGGGCCGCATTGGGCACGAGGATGGCGTTCTCCACCCTGTTGACCGTAATCTCCGCGGTGGCCGTCATGCCCGGCCGAAGCAGCAACTCCGAATTGTCCACTTCAAGGATCGCCTTGTAGGTGACGACCGAATTCTTGGTCTTCGCTCCGTAGCGCACCTGCGTGATACGGGCCGGAAAACGCCGCTCCTGGTAGGCATCCACCGTGAACGTGGCCTGCTGCCCTTCTCGCACCTCGCCCACATCGGCCTCGTCGACGTCCAGTTGCAGCTCCATTTTCGCCAGGTCTTCGGCAAGCGTGAACAGAATCGGGGTCGTCATGGCGGCCGCAACCGTCTGTCCCGGTTCCACCGAACGGGTCAGCACAATCCCGTTGATGGGCGAACGCACGATCGTC
>JAJFUA010000167.1 GCA_021372635.1 Desulfobacteraceae bacterium
ATCGGGAACGATTCAGCAGGAAAAGGAACGTGACGCGTTGACATGCCGTAAATGCAAAACCGGACGGGCCGCGCACGAGCGGGCGGACCTTTCAGCGAATAATTAATACCATAGAAAGATATCCGGAGAAAACTCCGAATATCAAAATTGCCACGGGCCGTCCAGCAAAGAATGCTTTCCCTTGCGGCTTTCTTCTTCCCGGGTGGACCGTCACCGGTCAGAGTGCTCCTCGCACGGGCGCAGGAGCTTTTTCAGCATGTCGGGGATAGACCGGTTGTACGGGCAGCACTCGATGCAGTTCCGTACGGATTCCACCTGTTTTGGCCAGGCGGGCAAAGGGGGCAACCGGCCGCGCTTTGCCGCAAGCGCAGGCGTATTCCATCGAGTATGAAACCTGTTTGGCGGAATATGGGAAAACGGAAATAGAACTATAGTGGAATAGGAATTATTTGAAAGAATAATAGCTACTATTAATATTATAAAATATTGAAAATAAACAAATTAAATTTGCTATCCATACTTCATTTCCCTACCCTTTCCGTAAGCCGATTTTTGAGGCAAGTTTCATCTGCATACTATCATGCAGGGAAAAAATACAGTGTGGAACCTGGCAAAATACGCTGTTTACAGTATCTAGCCAAAAGCTTGTAACCTGCTGAAACGATAGATAAATGTAAGTTCTACCGACGGTCTTTCCCCCTGCCTCCCGCCTCCTCTATTTTCCTTGGCAGATGAATGACTTGAATCCGTTGTCACTGCAGCCAGAGCGAAAGCGCGCGTCGGTATGGTTTACAGTATGGGCCCGAAAACCGAATCCCTCGCCGATTGCGGGTCGGGGGTGGTTTGCGGGGACGCAGGCCTGCCGGGCTTATCGTTCCGGTCACTTACTTGCCGTTCCGGTCTCCCGTGAACGCTCTTCCGTGCGTTCGGTACGACTCTTGCTCCATAAACGCTCTCATGAGTTTCCGCCGACTGCAATCCATGCGGGGGGCGGGAAGATGGTCTGGATGGTTTCTTTGGTTTGCCGTTTGTATCGTTCCATCGCCTGGAGCAAGGAGAAAAAATTATGAAAACAAGAGTCTTGGGAACACTGGCGCTTTTCATCACGCTGGTCTGTGCAGGGAACGCCTTCGCGCTGAACATCGACTTCGGCACTCCCATCCCGCCCGTGCTCTTCACCACGCCGGGGCAGGAGTCGGCTGTTCCCATTCTGCTGTCGAATGTCCCGCAGGACCTGGTCTCACTCGCCTTTTACGTGCAATACGATCCCTCGATCCTTCTTTTCGACGACTGGGCCGCTCCGAGTTTCCCCGGTGCGTTCCCCGGCATGCAGTTCAGCGAGGAGCCCGGCCTCATCTCCGTTTTCGCCAATCAGCCGGTATCCTTGACGTTTCTTCCAGCGGCTTTTCATCTGACGGACCTTCACTTCAGCGCGGTCGGCGTCGGTACGGGCGTCGTATCATTCTACCAGGATACGACACATGAGGCGCTCGGAGAAACACTTTCCGGGACTCCCGTGGAAATCGTCCTGGGAGACCCGACGAGCATCAGCGCCGTTCCCGAACCGGCCACGATGCTTCTCCTCGGCCCCGCTCTCGGTCTGCTGGGGCTCCGGAGGAGATTCATGAGATCCTAGCGTTCCAGGTGCCGTTCGTTCCCGGATTCCCGTCGGAAAACATCCCGCATGGAAATCGAAGCAATCCCGGCATGCAGCGGGCCGTGAAACGGCCTCTGCCGTCACCCTCGCCCGGCCGTGACGGGCAATGCGGTTTTTTATCCAGATATCCGAACGGATACACAGAAGGAGATCGAAAATGAACGGGAGAAAATACCTGATATGGGGAGCCTGCCTTGTCTTGCTCGCGGGCATGGCCATGATTGTTCCTGCCGCTTCGGCAAGCACGAACGTGCCGACTCAGTCCTGGCTGCCCGGCGAGTGCATTCCTCAGTTTGCAACCTCCCTGCCCGTGTTCGGGCCGGGTCCGAACGCCGCCCTGCCCAGGGTCGACGCCCGTGCGAACCCTTCGCTTCTCGTGAAGATGGTGCAGTCTTCCCGCGAAGTGCTGCCCGACCCTCAGCAAAAGCCCTACAATCCGAAGGATAATGCGGGCCTTGCCTGTCCGGCGATGACGACCGTGCTGCCCACGACGATCTGGGCCTACGAGATCTGGAACGGGGCGGGGACTACGCAACTCGCGCCCGCTTATTGGCCGGCCGTGACGGTCGAAGCCAGGAGGTTCGTGCCGACCACGGTGAAGTACGAAAACGATCTTCCCGACTTTGCTTCGAACATCACCTCGCTCCAGGGGTTGATCTCCGTCGATCAGACGATCCACTGGGCGGACCCGTTGGGCACCATGATGACCTGCATGGACAACCCCCAGGCGGCGCCCGAGTGCTCTCGGCCCTATACGGGCCCCCCTCCGGCGGTGCCCCACCTGCACGGCGGCGAGGTGCCGTCCCAGTTCGACGGTGGTCCGGAAGCCTGGTGGACTCCCACCGGCGGTCTCCGCGGGCCCGCGTACAACTCCTTTGTGCCCGCCGCCTACAACCAGGCAGTCTATCGCTATCCCAACGCACAGGAACCCGGGACGCTCTGGTTTCACGATCACGCCCTGGGTGCGACGCGCACGAACGTTTACAGCGGCCTGGAGGCCTTCTATTTCCTCCGCGATCCGGCCACGGAACCCAAGAATCTTCCCTCCGGCGCTTACGAAATCGAAATGGCGGTTCAGGACCGCCAGTTCGACACGACCGGCCAGCTCTTCTTTCCGGACGGAACCGGCAACCCGGTCAGCAATCTGAACGGCACGCCGCCCAACCCGACGGTACATCCCCTGTGGATTCCGGAATTCGCCGGAGATGTTGTGGTGGTGAACGGTTCGCCCTGGCCGGTCCTCAAGGTGGAACCCCGGCGGTACCGCTTCCGGATCCTGGACGGCTCGAATGCGCGCTTCTACAACCTGAACTTCGGCAGTGCGCCGGTCTACGCGATCGGGGCCGACGACGCGTATATCGACAAACCGGTCAAGATCACGAAGGTGTTCATCGCACCGGGTGAGCGGGCCGACGTCATCGTGGATTTCACTGGTCTTGGCGGCCAGTCCGTTACCGTTACCAATGACGCGCCGATTCCCTATCCCATGGGACTCTCCCCGGTCCCGTTTTCCGATCCGATGTGCGCTGGGGGCACCTGCCCTGCGGACCAGCCGCAGATGGCCAGCATCATGCGCTTTGACGTAACCGCGCCCATGGTCGGCACAGATACAAGCTGCAATCCGTCCGTGGTGGGCCAGTGCACGCGGGTGTCGAAGACCGTGCGGCTCACGAACGGCCTGGGGAATATCGCCCCCGGAATCAAGGTGGACAGGGTCCGGCGGGTCGTCCTGAAGGAGCACCAGGGACCCGGAGGCCCGCTGGAAGTCCTGGTCAACAACACGAAGTGGGATGGAACCCGCTCCCCCGGCATCGCCGCCGATTTTGCCGACGGCATCAGCGAAAAGCCCCGGCAGGGCTCCGTAGAACTCTGGGAGATCATCAATCTCACCATGGACGCCCACCCGATGCACACTCATCTCGCCCAGTTCCAGATCCTGAACCGGGAGTCCTACGACAGTTTAACGTACCCCGCAGCCTGGGCCGACGCCTTTCCCAAGGCCCCGACCCCGACCTGCGACAGGCTCGATCCCCTCAACCCCTGCCCGGCGTACGGACCGCCGCTGCCCTACAACAACAACGGGGAAACCACGACCCTGCCGAACGGCCAGACCGGTGTTCCGGTCGTGGGCGGGAATCCTTCGCTTGCGGGATACCTGCTCGGAAACCCTGCGGCCCCGTCGCCCGACGAGGCCGGCTGGAAGGATACGGCGAAGGCCATGCCCGGACAGGTGCTGCGTATGCTCGTGCGGTGGACTCCCACGAGCACTCCCGTAAAGCCGAACGTTACCCTTGCGGGTCAGAACTACTACCCGTTCGACCCGACGTCAGGGCCGGGCTATGTCTGGCACTGCCATATCATTGATCATGAAGACAACGAGATGATGAGGCCCTATAAGGTCGTCAAGTAAGGTCGAACGCTCGCGTATCGAGGAAGGGGGTCATACTGCATGACCCCCTTCCTGCGTTATACGCAGCGCCGGGCTGCTATGCAGGCTGGTTTTATATACGTCGAATCCAGGGAAACCAAAGCCTTTCATAATCCCCCGCCGCCTTTCCTCTGAAGATATACCGACCGGACCGTTCCATATCGATTTAAAGGCTGTGAAAAAAGAATCGAAAACCAGGCCGCATCGGCCGCTGGATCTTATGGAAGGCGGAGGCTTTTCATGGGTATGTCATTAAAATATCAATTTAAATTCGTATAGTTATCGGTCAGATCGTGAAATTTGGAACAATAATGGAACTTGAGAAGCCTTCCCTTTTCTGCTAGAAATATTTTCTGAGAAAAACATTGATTTCCAACACATGAAGACGTAAGGGCTTTGCCGTTTCACCGGCGAAGCGACTTGGCGTGGATGACTCCGGCCATCCAGGGTTTGGGGGGGATGCGTTGAGCGTCTCAGAGCGTATGTCTTCAGTGCCGGCCCGCAATATGGGTGCCGGCTGGGCGGACAATGCTGTTGCGTTAAGGATTCCCATTCCTCCCTCGAAGGGGGACCGGGATGGTCGCTCGAGCGGGGGCGTTTAATGCAACAGTATTGGGGGGCAGACCCCGCGGTATTTTTCCCCGTTGCACTCGTCATCACGGTTTCGAGCGGTGCGGACGACCGACAGTTTCTTCCTGCGTGTTTTCAGCCCGAACTCTCGAGGTTCTTCCCTGCTTCTGCAGAAATCATGGGTTGCCCTTCAGGGGGCCGGTCTTGCGAAGGCCTTCCCCCCGACGGGCGCTCATTTCTGGATACTGCGGCCTGCAGCACGGGCGCAGGTCGCAGAGTATGTCATTCATCGATGAACGCATGGAGGGAGTAGTTATGAAACGACAGGCAAGAAGTCTGTTATGGACGGCATTGATCGTTGCAAGCTGCGTTTTCGGGGCGGTCGGCACCGCCTCGGCCGCGACCGAGGTGGTCGTGGGGTTCCAGCCTTACGACACCATTTCCTACCAGGTCACCGTGAACCAGGAGTTGGGGCTGTGGAAGAAGTACTTTCCCAAGGACGTAAAAGTTGAATTCCAGCCTGCTCTTCAGGGTTCGATCATTGCCAACAACATGCTTGCTGGCAAGCAGCAGATCGGCTACATGAGCGTCATGCCGGCCACGCTCGCCTGTACCAAGCCCGATCAGGCCGACATCCGCATGGTGGCCAGCGTCGGCATGTCCGACGGCATGCGCTGCTCCCTCCTCCTCGTGAAGAAGGACGCCCCGAAGTTCAAGGACCAGGAAGAAGCGATCAAGTGGTTGAACGGCAAGGTCGTTGCCGCTCCCAAGGGCAGCGCCGCCGACCAGTATCTCCGGATGATCTTCGCCAAGTACAACGTGAAGCCCGCCGAATACCTCAACCAGTCGATCGAAGTCATCGGCAGCAACTTCCGCATCGGGAAGCTGGATGCCGCCGCGATGTGGGAACCGACGATCTCCCGGATCTGCGACCTCGTGGGTGAGGGAATCGCGAGAATCGCCGCCACGGGCACCTGCGTGAACAACCCGGACCTCGGCATGATGGTGATGCGCGGCGACTTCGTGGACAAGCATCCCGAGCTTGCTGAAGCCTGGCTCAAGGCGGAACTCGACGCGCAGCTCTTCCTGCTGGATCCCAAGAACTGGGCCCAGGCGGTCGAGATGATCTCGAAGACGGCTACCGGCGTTCCCAAGAAGGTCCTCTGGTACTCGATCTACGGGCAGATTCCCAAGGACGTGGGCGGCACCCCCGCACGCGAGTGGAAGCCGTTCTGCTTCGACGACAAGATTCAGAAGAACATCAGCGACGTCTTCGTCTTCCTGCAGAGCGAAAAACTGATCAAGTACGACAAGCCGCTGCCGAAGACGGTGGATGACTCCATCGCGAAGAAAATCCTGGCCGAAAGAGGGCTGAAGACCCCCATCGGCACCATCGAGGGGCAGCCGCCCGAGAAGGTCCCGTTCAAGGACTAGAGGGTACCGACCAGGGTGAATGACTTCCGTTCCGAAGCCGGTTCGGGCGGGTGCGCCGGGAAAAGGGGCGCACCCGCCGGGCCGGCGGCCGATTCGCCGGGGCGGAAGGCGAGCGATCCACGTAATTCAGGCTGGAGCCAGGATACAACCTATGCAAACGGTATCATCGAACATTTCACAATCCGAAGCCGCGAGCGACCATGAGGTATCGTCGGTCGAGATGATGCGCTACCGGTTCGGTCAGTGGCTGAAAAGCCCGAGACCGTACCTCATGCTCATGGGGCTGGGGCTCTTTTTTCTATTCTGGTATCTCACCACGGAAGTTTTCAAGCTGCCGCGATTCGAGAAACTCCCGGGACCGGGGCAGGTGCTCACGGAATGGTTCTCACCCGATCCCGTATACGGGATATCTATATATGTTCCCGAATATTATCAGCACATCTGGAAGAGTGTCTTCCGGGTGCTGGAGGCCTTCGGACTGGCCACGCTGCTTGGAGTGCCCCTCGGACTGTTCATGGGCTGGAAAAAGACGTTCAAGGACTATACGTTTCCCATCGTGGAAACCCTTCGTCCGATCCCGATGCTGGCCTGGGTCCCCCTGGCCATCCTGATGTGGCCCGGCCGGGAAGCGGCCATCGTATATCTCACGTTCCTCGCCGCATTCTTCGCAACCACTCTCAATACGCTTCTCGGCGTCGAATCCATCGACGAGGTCTACTTTCGGGCGGCCCGGTGCCTGGGGTCCAAGCCGCGGCACATCTTCTTCAAGGTCGTGGTTCCCGGGGCGCTGCCGTTCATCTTCACGGGTTTGCAGATCAGCATGGGCGTCGCCTGGTTTTCCCTCGTGGCCGGCGAGATGCTCGCGGGTGAATACGGACTGGGCTACCTGATCTGGAACTCGTTCGTGATGGTCCAGTACCCGATCATCGTCATCGCAATGGTGACGCTGGGCTTCATCGGCTGGATCAGCAGTGCGCTGATCCGCTTCGTCGGAACCCTGCTGATGAAGTGGAAAGTGAGGGAGGCCCAATGAGCGCCAACGGTTCCAAGTCAACGACCGCGGGATCCTCTTCCCCGGAGCGCGCAGCCGCTTCGGGAAAGCTCAGCATTCGGAACGTGACCAAGATATTCGACCCGGACGGGGCGAACGTCCTGGCCCTGGACGACTGTTCCCTGGAGATCGAGGCCGGGGAGTTCTGCGTCATCGTGGGGCCGTCCGGGTGCGGCAAGACGACCCTTCTCAACGCCATCGCCGGGTTTCACAGCGTTTCGTCGGGTGAGATCCTGCTGGACGGCGAAACCATCGCCTCGAAGAACTATCTCGCCGACCCGGGTGCCGACCGCATCGTCGTATTTCAGAACGGCGCG
>JAJFUA010000171.1 GCA_021372635.1 Desulfobacteraceae bacterium
GTTTCAGGAAGGGAGTCGATTTCTGAACCGGTTTAAAGGATTGTTGTACGGGAGCGGAGGAACGTTGGCAAATCACTCCGCCAGAGGCACTCTATGCCCGGAGACCGCAATCCGCGTCCGGCAAACCGGCCGAAACTGCGTAGACGAGGCCGGGACCGGGACCCGGCCTCGTCCTGGGAACCGGTGGAAGCGCACAGGAGGGGGCACAGCCGCAATCCGACGACAGTACCGGGGACGGGGTCGCCATCGGATGTGCGGGCGCGCCCCCATCCAGGATTCACGCAACCAACCGACGCCCTCCCCCTGCTCATGATCCGCGGAGGCAAATCCCCCTGTCACGGGGGACGAGTGCCCTTCCATGCCTTCCGACTCCGCTGCCACGTGCGGAGCCCTTTCGGCAGGATTCCACGGAACGACGGAGCCGCTTCACACAAAGAAAAGAAAAGTCACCAGCATGAAGATGGGAATCAGCACCACCGCCGAATAAAGCATGTACTGGAAGAAATGAGGCACCTTGATCCCCTGCTCTTCGGCGATGGATTTGACCATCAGGTTGGGTCCGTTTCCAATGTAAGTGCAGGCTCCCATGAAGACCGCACCGCAACTGATCGCCGCAAGCAGATCCGCACGCACGCCGATTCCGGAAACGACAGTCCCGGTATGTGCCAGGGTCCTGGTGACGCTTTCTCCCAGGCTCGCCAGTGCCACATAGGTCGGAGCATTGTCGAGAAAGGAGCTGAGTCCTCCCGTGATCCAGAAGAACTGCCACGGTTCGGTGATTCCCAAAGAACTGCCGCTTTTGTGCAGAGCGGAAAGCCAGGGCACCATGGTCACGAAAATGGCGGCAAAAAGAACGGCAACCTCGATGATGGGGTGGTACGTGAACTTGTTCTGCTCGCGCACTTCCTTTTTCGTAAACCAGAGGGAGAGGGCGATGGCCGCCAGAAAAGCCAGCTCCCGGACCGGCGCCGGAGTCTGGAAGAAAATGGAAAGCACGACGGCCATCAGGAAGACGATGTTGATCTTCCCTTTCACCGACAAGGGTACCTGGACCACTTCATCCTTCCGGACATCCTCCTTTGCCTCTTTGCCGTAGCAGTGCCTGTCCCACACATAGAAGACCCCGAGCAGTATCCCGACCGCAACGATCCATTGGGGCAGCAGGCCCAAGGTCCACGTGAAAGGCACGCCTCGAATGTAGCCGAGAAACAGCGGCGGGTCGCCGAGCGGGGTGAGGCTTCCTCCGATATTGGAAACGACGAATATGAAGAACACGGGGATATGAAAGATATGCTTCCTCTCGCTGATCGTTTGCAGAAGAGGACGGATGAGCAGCATGCTCGCACCCGTCGTCCCGATTAGATTCGAAATGACCGCACCGATCAACAGAAAGATGGTGAGCGTTCCGGGAGACGCCTTCAGGTCTCCCTCCACCAGGATTCCTCCCGAGATGATGAAAAGAGCGGACAACATGAGGATGAAGCAGATGTACTCCTCGATACTCGCCAGCAGTTTATCCGGGAAATGAACCAGATTGAATAGAAAAACCGGCAGGGCTATGATCATGCAGACTATCGCCTTATTCCTGTTTTCAGACCAGAACCGCGGGAAGGCAAGCGGCATGACGGCAATCATGAGCAGAACGATTCCGAATGGGAAATAGGTCCAGATTGGTTGGTTCAACATGGTCAACTCTCTCTCCGACGCTTCAGCGGTTGAGAAATTATCGGTTCAAGTCCAGCACCGAACGGACTGCTTCCGATTTGCTCCTGCCTACGGCAGGCTTCGATCTGCTCCGCAGAAATGGCTCCAGTTCTTCCGACAGGCGGATGATTTTGTCCCTCACTTCCGCACTGACACCGTTGCCGACCGAGTCCATGTGAGCCAGCTGATACGCCGCGGCCAGTTTTGCCGCGGTCTGCACGCTCACCGAACTGTCGTGCATCCCCGAAAGAGCACAGTCGAGGATGTCGCTCCGGTACGATTCCCTCATCGGTTTGGGCTCATGGAGAAGATCCACCACCACGCTCGAAAGCTGCAGGTAGGCCTGCACCCGTTCGTTCTCAGTGCCGCCATTGGCCCGGTCAATCAGCCGGCTAATTTCATTCTTCGGCATATGTCGCTCCAACTTCGATTTGACTATCCGGTCGATCATGCTCATCGCACTTCTCCTTTTTGAGTTCTGCCATCGTCCCGCAGCGGACCTTGAGGCACGGCAACAATGAGTTCCGCCACCCGGGAAGTTCCTCCACTCCCCGCGTTTGCGGCGGGCTGTCTTCGCCTTCTCTGCCTTGGGCAAAGTCCGTGCCGCATCTTGAATGGCACGATTTATTTGGCAGTAACATCATGTCACAAAAGGCTTTTAACCTTTCGCCCCCCGAAAAACCGCAATTGGGATTGCACGATCGAAACCTGAAAATTTGCACGAAACTGAAGAGAAAAAGGCACGAAGCAACAATTCCGCGGTGCAACCAGGTCTGCCGCGAGGGATATGGCGCAGGCCTGGGATGTATCGTGCAATGACCTTGAAAAATGGGGCAGATCCTGCTAGCTTTGCGAGTGGGTTTCTTTGGCTCGTTTATTCACCGGACAAGGAAAAACGAATGAATCTCCTCCCCCGCAGCATAACTGCGAAGTTCAACGCCGTGTTCGACATGCGATCGGTGCCCATATGGATGAAGCTGCTGATAGCGCTCGTCCCCTGCACACTGGTCCTCCTCATCGCGGCAGGCTTGACTACAAACCGGGTTTCCGGCCAGTTCCTGGACGACGTCGTCCGGAAGAATGTCCAAATTCGCGCCACCGCCCTGGCCAACGAAGTGGGGATCTTTCTCAGCAACCGCAGGGAAGACCTCCTGATGCTCGGGTACAAGCAGATCACCGGTGAGGGCTTATACGATTTCTGGAGGTCCCGGCAGAAAGCCTACGGGTGGGGATATGAAGCAGTCGCCTATCTGACGACCGATCCGGAGCAGTGCATATACCTGGTCAGGCGCGGAAAAGACGCCGTGATGATTCCGAAGGGCGACATTCAGCAGGTGCGCCCCGACCCGAGGCTCGACCTGAACGAAATTCCCAGGCCGGAGGACGGCATACTGGTTTCCTCCGTCATAGAGACCAGCTATCCCATCAAAGACGCCGAACAGTTGAGTCCCAGCGTATCCAAGAACGTCATCCGGTTCATGAACCTAGTTCTGAGACACGGAGTGCCCGAAGGACTGCTCCTACTCGAGGTGGATATCACTCAAATCAGGGACATTCTCGGCAAATTCGGTTCTTCCATGTCGAGTCTGAACATTTCCGAAAGCAAGGAACCGCAGCATTCTTTCTTCTTCAGCCTGGATGGATGGCTGTGGTTTTCCCCCGACGAGACAAAGGGCGCGCCCCCCCGTTTCTCGCCTCTTGCCCCCAACGGGTTCCCGGGCAGGTTCGGAATTCTCGGGCACTCTTCCACGTTCAGGCCCTCCCGGGAGCAAGCCGAGTACTGGCGGATGGTTTACGAGGTCCGGAGCGGGAGTTCGGGAGTCATCATGCTGCCGGACCAGGACCCGGAATCGAAAGCCGACAACTACTACATGGGATACGCACCGGTCAGGGTCCACACGGGGCCGGATCTGAGCCACAAGATCTTCGGCGGAGTGGCGATCGTCGATCACAGCAGCCAGGAAGGCCACCGGCAGAGCATCTTGATCCTGCTTACCGCGGGGCTCTGCGCGATTGTGCTTTCGCTGGTGGTCTACATCGTGAGCCGGGCACTAACCCGTCCGGTTCTTGCGCTGACGAACGAACTGGACCGCGCCTGTGCCACAGGGCAACTGGCGGATATAGAAACCCCCGGGCGGGATCTGGAGACTTCTCTCCTGACCCGCTCGGTCAATCGCCTCTTTTCGGTGATCAGGGAGCAGACCCAGGAACTCACGCTCAAGGACCGGTTGTTGCTCATGAGTTCGGAAAGTGAAAGGGTCAGGCTGGAGGAGGAGATCAAGAACCTCAAGAGGAAATTCCTCGCCGTGGACATAGAGGAAATCCTGGGATACACGCCCGTTCTCGAGTCTCTCAAGCTGGAAATCATCAAAGCCTCTTCGATCGATGCCGACGTGCTCATCCTGGGGGAAACGGGAACAGGAAAGCAGTTGGCGGCCGAAGTCATCCACAGGCTGAGCGGCAGGTCACGCAAGCCCTTCATTACGGTCAACTGCGGAGGACTGGATGAAAATCTGCTCCTGGACGAACTCTTTGGACACGTGAAGGGGGCTTTTACAGAGGCGAGGGCCGATCGCAGAGGGGCATTTCTCGCAGCCGACGGCGGCATCCTTTTCCTCGATGAGATCGGCAACGCTTCGCCTCGCGTGCAGCAGAGCCTTCTGCGGGCGCTTTCCGCGCGAAGGATCAGCCCTCTCGGAACGGACGCCGAGTACGACGTCGATGTTCGCGTGATCGCCGCGACCAATGAGGACTTGCTGGAAATGGTCGAAAACGGGAAATTCCGCGAGGATCTCTATTACCGCCTCAAGGTGATCACGATCCGTATCCCGCCGCTCCGGAGTCGCCGCGACGATATTCTCGTTCTGGCAAACCATTTTCTCAACGACGCCGCCATACAGATGGGCAGGAAGGATATCGGACTGACGCGCGGGGCGCTGGAGAAGCTGAAAGCCCACGACTGGCCAGGAAATGTGCGGGAACTCCGGAACTGCATCACAAGAGCGGTGGCAATGGCGGAAAGCTCCCTCATCTATACCGACGACATTCAACTGGACGACGGGGACTTCCCGGCTCCCGCCCGCCCCCAGGCCGGGTTCAAAGCGCCGGCACCGTCAGTTCCCGTGCCGACTGGCGTGGAATGCCGCATTCCGGAAGGTGTCGTTCTCAACGAGCGGCAGAGGGAAGCGGTTTCGCTCGTTCTGAAGCACGAAGAGATCAGCCGCTCCGACTACCAGAAGTTGATGGGAAAGGATCTTCCCAAGCGAACCGCCGCACACGACCTGCAGGACCTGGTGAGGAAGGGGGTTCTGGAGATGACCGGCCGCGGCCCTGCGACCCGCTACCGGCTGGCCAGGTCGAGGCAGACCTCCGAGCCCCCGACCAGCGGATGACCGCAAAGATCTCCTCGACGCTCACGGCCGTCGGTTCCACGCGAAAAGCATGAACGGCACCTGCACGAACCCCGCGACTCCGGATTGCCGCATCCGGAGCGGAAGCTCCTTCTAATAATGAACGTGGTCGCGCAGCGAAATCGGATTCCCGATACAGAAACTCGATTCGGGGGCAATCCCGAGTTCCTTCAGGGTGTACGTGATCGCGAACCTCTGCGGCATCGCCTTGCAGGAATCCGGCATGGTGCGCCGAAAAACAAGGGTATCCCCGTCGAACTCGAAGGTGAAGTGGCTCTTTTCCGTACACCCGGAAGCCGCGACGGTAATGGTCAGAGTCTTTGCCCGGTCGTCCGTCGCCACGCCGTACAGCGGCTCCAGCCTGTCTGCACAGGCAGCCGGAGTCGGCGCAACGAGGACCAGGTTCGCAAGAATCAGCAGAACAACTATTTTTTTCATCGTCACTCTCACTTTCCCGACAGCCTGAGTTTTCCACCCTGGAAATTGCAGGTTGCAGCGGTTCAGCTCCCCGATTTCCTGAAGCGAGCTTTCGGGGGCAAGACCGACCCGCAGTTCCGGAGGAAACGGGAGGAACCACGGGACCTCGGCCTTTTCCGTGGACTTGAGATCCGTTTCCGGGATGAGGATTTCTTCTGAGCCGTCAGGGAGGATGACGGCTTGCCACCCCGCTTCCAGGCTGGTTCAAGAATCGGTTGTTCATTCCATCCTCCCGCGATCGGTAAGTTCTGTTACCCTCATTAGACAACATGGTACGGAAAATGTTCCTCGACTGCCGGGATATTTGCACGGGAAAATTCGTGCCGATTTCTGCATCCGGAATGGGCATTCATCCGGCGGTTCCTGCCGAAAAGCGCGGGAATGGTGGACGCCGTCTCCATCCCTTGCCAGCACCACGACTTTCAAGGAGGGGTTGAATGCCTGGTTCGATCGGGGCACAAGGGCGAATCATTATCATCCAGCCCCGACGCCCCTTCATGGTGGGGTTTGATAGTAGTAAACAAGCCATCGAAATAATGACGGACAAACGGTCTGGATCGGCAGCCCGTACGGGGGTATTCCCTGAAAAGAAAATTGCGCGGACAGCAGAGAACCCATATTCAAAATACAGTCTTCGGTAGATAAAACCGGGGAATTCACCCTATTTGATGCGGAAAAAAGGAAGAGTACGCTGGCATCCAGATTCCCACCTTAGAAGGTCGTGCGGCTCTCCCTTCTCTCCTTCTCTGTGAAGACCGGGTGCTCCCTCCACCCGGTCTTTCCATTTTTCGCAGCCAATCCGACGGCGCCAGCGCCTTTCGAACTCCAGACGCACCCCGGGCCGGGGACGGATTCCCCATGCAATTATTCCCCGCGCACGCACTCAGGCGAGAATATACTCTTCCGCAAGCCGGCAATAAGCCGATACCTGCGCGTCACACCAGGCGGAATCGCGCCCCAGTTCCGCGGCGACGATGCGGGCCACGCCGGGGGCCGCTTCCATGCTCGCCCTCGCATCCAGCAGCAGCGATCGCGTTCTGCGCGCCAGGACGTCCTCCACCGTGCGGGCCATCTCTTCGCGAACGGCCCAGAGCACTTCCGCCCGGGTATACGGCAGATTCCGGTGCAGCCGCTCCTTCATGGAAGGGTTCTTTTCACTCAAACGACGGATGGCCGGAGCATCCGAACCGTAGAAATGAAGCGGGTCGTTCCTGTCCACATTCTTCAGCCATCCATGAATGCGCAGGTGCTGCGAAACGCAGGGGCGTTCCTCCAAGCCCGCCACCAGCAGAGCATGATCGATCGCCTCCTCACCCATCTTCCGATAGGTGGTCCATTTCCCACCGGTAATGGTCACCAGGCCCGACGGAGACACCAGCAGGAAGTGGTCCCGGGAGATGCTCGCCGTTTCTTCGCCGCCGCCCGGCGCAACCAGCGGCCTCAACCCTGCGAAAACGCTCAGAACGTCTTCCCTCTCCGGGGCCTTTGTCATGTACCTGGCGGCATGCCGCAGGATGAACTCGATTTCCTCCTCCAGGGCGCGCGGCTCCAGGCTGGGTTCCTCCACGGGCGTATCCGTCGTCCCCACCACAACCCGGTCATGCCATGGAACGGCGAACAGCACGCGGCCGTCTTCGGTTTGAGGGACCATGATGGCGGTGTCGCCCGACAGGAATTCCTTGTCCAGGATCAGGTGCACCCCCTGGCTCGGCGTGATGATCCTTCTCGCTTCCGGATCGTCCATCCGCAGCACGCCGTCCGTAAAGACACCGGTGGCGTTGATGATCGCTCTGCCGTGCACCCGGTGTTCCGTGCCCGTTTCCATATCCAGGGCGACCACGCCCTGCAGCGTCGACCCGGCCTTGATGAGTCCGGTCACCTTCATGTAGTTGACGAGCGTGGCGCGGGAATCGGCCGCGGTCTGAGCCAGGTTCACGGCCAGCCGGGAGTCGTCGAACTGTCCGTCGTGGTACACCACCCCTCCTCGCAGCCCGTCCGCCCTGAGGTTCGGAATGCGCTCCAGGGTCTCTTCCCGGGTGAGCCTGGTGGAAGGGCCGAGCCCCAGCCTGCCGGCCAGCAGATCGTAAACCTTCAGGCCGGTACCGTAGAACGGCCCGTCCCACCACACGTAGTTGGGAACCAGGAAAGTCTGGTTGCTCACCAGGTGCGGGGCGTTCTGCATGAGCAGTCCCCTTTCGCGGAGAGCCTCAAGCACGAGGGAGATGTTGCCCTGCCTCAGGTACCGCACTCCGCCGTGGACCAGCTTCGTGCTCCGGCTCGAAGTGCCCTTGGCGAAGTCGTGCTGTTCGAGCAGGAGGGTGCTGTAGCCCCTGGCGGCTGCATCCACGGCGCAGCCCAAACCGGTGGCACCTCCACCGATAACGATGATGTCCCAGTAGCCCTGCTCCCGTTCCAGGGAGGCAATCATTTCATCTCGATTCATAAGTATCCCCGCGGCGATGAGTGGACAGTCACAGGCCCGCCAGACACTCCCGGCGAGAAGGATTCACGGCCGGAAAAAGACGACCCTGGAAATATACTTCACAATGTCCCACAGCGCCATGGGCAACCCGCCATGGTCTTGCACGAATCGACGCCGACCGATTGACAGCGGATTTGCCGCACGCCCCGCTCCCCGGCAATTCCCCTTCGTGGATAGGCATATCCCAAGACATTGTAAGTCACGAAAACAGCTCATCGGGGAACTGAAACGACTGCGAAGCGGAATAGCCGCCCTGCGTGTCCCGCAGGGTGATGCTGCCGGCGTCGGCCTCAACCGCCGCATCGAGCGGGCCAACGAGGCAGAGTGCCGCATCACCGGATGTTCTCCCAAAGAGTTGAAGTCCCGCGCCTTTTCCGATATAACGCATCCCGAGGGCAGGAGTCTTGACTTGGAATACGGCAGCAGCCTCATCGCAGGCAAAATCGAACGGTACAAACTGGAAGGGCGATGCATCCGGAAGGACGGGAGCATCATCTGGATCAATCTCCACGTGCGCGTGCGGCTCGTCAGAGACCTTCTGGGTCTGCCCCACCGCTTTATCTCCATGATGGAGGATATTACCGGGAGGAAGAACGCATTTTCAGGCCCTTTCAGCGTCTGCACGGGCATGGGCCTCCCATCTGTTGCAAGATAGCTGAAAAATATGGCGGGAGTATCACGGCGCGGAGCACTCCCGGGAGAGGGTCGACGTTCACCGTCAACCTGCCCGGCCGCTTCGCCGCGGCAAAACCTTCCTGACAGGCGCAGCATCCCGCCCGGATCTCTCTATCGGCCGCCTTCCGACGGGCGAAATACCGCCGCCCTGCAAGACGGACTGTGGAACAAGGATTCGAAAGACTCCCCATGGCATCGATAATCTTCTATGGATCAGCGGGCGCCATAGTCCTCGCGGCGTTGGGCTTCAGCAGCACGTACAGCTACACGCTCTTTCACAGCCTGGCCGAAATTTTCAGCGTTTGCGTGATATGGTCCATTTTCGTCCTTACCTGGAACACAAGGCGTTTCCTGGAAAACCATTATCTTCTCTTTATCGGTATCGCCTATCTTTTCGTCGGAGTCATCGACGTCCTGCATATGCTCTCCTACAAGGGCATGGGCGTGTTCCACGGCTACGACACGAACCTGCCGACGCAACTGTGGATCGCAAGCCGCTACATGCAAAGCATTTCTCTTCTCGCCGCACCGCTTTTCCTGCAAAGACGTCTGAACCATACCGCAACCCTGCTCGGATATGCGCTCGCAACGTCGCTCGTACTGCTCTCCACCTTCGTCTGGCGCAATTTTCCCGACTGCTTCCTTGAGGGAGCGGGGCTGACTCCGTTCAAGGTAATCAGCGAGTACGTCATCTGCCTTCTGTTTGCGGGCGCCGCCGCCGCGCTCTTCTGCAGCCGGGGGAAGTTCGACCGGCACGTTCTCTCCCTGCTGCTCTGGTCCATCATCCTGTCCGTCGGCTCCGATCTCGCCTTCACCTTCTACGTGCATGTCTACGGCCTTTCCAACCTCGTAGGCCACCTGCTGAAGATCGCCTCTTCGGCACTCGTTTACAAAGCCATCGTGGAAACGGGCCTGACGAAACCCTACGATATCCTCTTCCGGGACCTGAAGCAGAGCGAGTCCGCGCTGCGCAGCGCCCACGACCAACTGGAGGCCAAAGTCCGGGAACGCACCAGGGAACTGGTGCAGGCGAATCTTGCCCTTGAACAGCAGATGGGCGAGCGCGTCGTGGCAGAGGAGGCACTCCGGAGGAGCGAGCTGAAATACCGCGAACTGGTTCAGAATGCCAACAGCATCATCGTCAGGCTCGACTCCGAGGGAAATATCGTTTTCTTCAACGAATACGCTCAGATGTTTTTCGGATTCAAGGAGGAAGAAATCCTCGGCCGGCACCCCCTGGGGACGATCGTGCCCGAAACCGACTCCTCCGGGAAGGACCTGAAAACCCTGCTGCGGGAAGTCATCAACGACGCCGAAAAGCACGGGAACAGCGAAAACGAGAATATCCGGAAAAACGGCGAGCGCGTCTGGGTTTCCTGGACGAACAAGGCGCTGTTCGATGAAAACGGCTCCTTCTGCGGCGTGCTCTGCATCGGGAACGACATTACCCGGCGCAAGCGCATCGAGGAGGAGTTGGAGAGGAGCAACAGGGAACTCCAGGACTTCGCCTTCATCGCCTCGCACGACCTTCAGGAACCGCTTCGCAAAATCTACATGTTCGGCGATTTCCTCGCGAGAAAACACGGCGAGTCGCTGAGCGAGCAGGGACAGGACTACCTGCGGCGGATGCGGACCGCCTCCGTGCGCATGCGGGAACTCATCGATTCCCTGCTCGAATACTCTCGGGTCCGTACGAAATCGAACCCCTTCAGCGTTGTTGATCTCAACGAAGTCGTGAGAGGCGTCCTGTCAGACCTGGAAACGCTGATCGAAAAAACGGGAGCGGTGGTGACAACGGAAGGGCTTCCGATCATCGAAGCCGATGCGAACCAGATGCGGCAACTCTTTCAAAACCTCATCGGAAACGCCCTCAAATATCACGGCCAGGCCCCTCCTTCCGTGAAGATCACCGGATCGCCCGCGCCGAAAGACGACGATGAAGGCATTCAGACCGCGCGCTGGCAAATCCTGGTCGCAGACAACGGAATCGGCTTCGACGAAAAATACGCGGAGCAGATTTTCGCCCCCTTTCGCCGCCTGCACGGCCGGAGCGATTACGAGGGAACGGGCATGGGGCTCGCCATTTGCAGGAAAATCGTGGAAAGGCATGGGGGAAGCATCACCGCTTCGAGCATCCCCGGCAAAGGCTCCCGGTTCACCATCGATCTGCCCGCGCAGCAGGTGTCCGCAAAGCAGCCCTCCGTGCCAACCCGCCCATGAACGCCCGGGAGCGTGCCGCCGTGCTCCGCGCCCCCGCCATTCCCTGTATCTTTTCGAAGCCCCGGCCTGTATAAATCTCATCGAAGCGTGGTCGAGAATTCATACAGCCGAGGGGAGCACAGGTCTTGCGAACGATCCAGCCGTCCAGCCGTCGTATCATCGGCGCCCTTTACTCCAGGCTGCTCGCCGATGATTCAGAAACGGGCGGCGCCTGCTTCCGGAACTGGCATGCCGGATGGGAACTCGTGCACGGCAGGATGGAACACAAGAGAACGGCGGACAGGCACACGCTGGGGCGGCGCTACGGGATTCAGCCCGAACGCGTCCAGTTCGCCGAACTGCTGTTCGCGATCGAAACCTATTACGTCCATCTCATGAAGATGTGGGCCTTTGCGGCCCTTTCCAGCGCCTTCGGCGGCGAAGCCCCTCTTCCCGTCGAGTCCTTCGGCCCGGACCGGTTCAGGAACTTCCTCGAAGACCTGTCCAGCGAGGACACCTTCCGGAGCCTCGGGGTGAGGAACTACTCGGACGGCGGGGTATTCGGGTGGTTCTCCGCCGTTCTGGACAAACCCGAACTGCACCTGATGCAGCAGGAAACCGTCCGCATCCTCCGGAATCTCCCGGAAAGGGGCAAGGCCAACGACACTCTCCGCCTCGCCTACCATGAACTAATTCCCAATTCCGTGAGGCATGCCACCGGGGCCTACTACACTCCCGGCTGGCTGGCCGAAAACGTCCTCGAAGGCCTCGGCTACGACGGAAACGCGGCGGAAACCCTGGAACGGCGTCTGCTCGACCCGACCTGCGGTTCTGGCACGTTCCTCGTGGCGGCGCTTTCCCGCTCCATCCAGTCCGGCAGGCTGCAGGGAATGGACGCAACCCGCATCCTGGAGTCGGTCCTTGCGAACATTGCGGGCTTCGACATCGACCCCGTTGCGGTCCTTGCCTCCAAGACCAACTACCTGTCCATGATCTCCGACCTGCTTTCCGAAGGGGCGGCCATCCCCTCCGAAGGCATCCGCATTCCCGTCTTCCTGTGCGACAGCGTCCTGGTGCCCGCACCCCGCGCGGGCACACCGCCACACAAGGAGGAAGGGGAAAAGGCTTTCGTCTTCCGGCTCGGGGGGGAATCGTTCAGCCTTCCCGAACGGTTCTTCCGGCCCCGCGCCTGGAATCGCTTCGTTCATGACCTGGTCGGAAAGGCCATCCGGGACGCCACCCCGCACAGCCGTTTCGACGGAACGCCGGCGGAGCGGTGCGTGGCATCCCGCGACAATCTGCCCGGCGGCACCGCGAAGCTTCTTCACTTTTTGCGGGACGAATGCAGGGCCGGCAGGATCCAGCCCTGCACCGACATGCTGCAGGACCTGCCGGAACCTCTCTTCAGCGGTCGTTTCGATATTCTTGCAGGAAACCCTCCCTGGGTGAACTGGGAGTACCTCCCGCCGGCCTACCGCCGCGCGGTGGAACCGCTCTGGCCCCGGTTGGGCCTGCTGGCTCCGGGGAACGGCACCGAGCGGTCCTTCAGCAAGGAAGACATTTCCGCGCTGGTGACCTACGCGGTCTGCGAACGTTACCTGAAAGACGGCGGACGGCTCGGCTTCCTGCTTCCGCAGTCCCTCTTCAAATCATCCCTGAACGGCAGAGGATTCCGCAGGTTTCGCCTCGGGACCCGCGGTCCGGACCTTCGTGTCTTCCGGGTGGACGACCTCACGGGAATACGCCCCTTCGAAGGAACCGCCAACCGTACTGCGGCCGTTTTCATCGAAAGGGGCACTTCCACCGAGTTTCCCGTATCCTATCGGAAGTGGAGTTTCCTGGACCGCCGCACATCCGTCGACGCATCTCTTCCGTGGGATGAGGTGAGAGAGCGGGTGAAGATCGAACGGCTCTCCGCAGCACCCTCGAATCCGTTGGATCGCACTTCCTGCTGGATGACGGCAAACCCGGAATCGGTCGCCCTCCTGGCCCGCCTTTCGGGACCCTGTCCTTACCGGTCGAGGACCGGAGTATTCACGGGCGGGGCAAACGGGGTCTTTTACCTGGATATCCTGGAAAGGCGGCCCGACGGGTTCCTGCTCGTCCGAAACGTTCCCGAGCGGGCAAAGCGCCGGGTGCCAGTGCGCGAGGCCGTCCTCGAACCCGAATACGTGTTCCCCCTTCTGAGAGGGCGTGACGTGGAATCCTGGAAATGCACCGTCTCCCGCGCCATACTCTGCCCCCATTCCGTCCAAACCGGCATGCACGCCGTGGACCGCTCCGTTCTTCAGTCCGAAACCCCGCTCACGCTGGCCTATCTTCACGCCTTCCGGGAAAAGCTGCTGGAGCGAAGAGGTTTCGCCGCATGGGAACGCCGGTACCTGGATGAAGCCTTCTATGCCTGCCAGAGGATCGGAAGCTACACCTTCGCCCCGTACAAAGTGGTCTGGAGGTATATCTGCCGGTCCTTCCTGTGCTGCGTCGTCGAACCGCACCCTGTCTGCGGCGGGGAAATGCGCCCGGTGATCCCCCATGAGAAGCTCATGCTCCTCGGATTTCAGGACGCCGAGGAGGCTTACTACGTGTGCGGCGTCCTGAGTTCAACTCCAGTACGTTTTTTTGTCGAAAGCAGGATGATAGAAACCCAGATCGGACCCCACGTCATCTCGCAGCTCTCCCTCCCCGTGTTTGACAGTCTTAACGTCGCGCACCGAAGGATCGCGGCGGAATGCAGGGCGGGACATGCGTCCCGGGCGGAAGGAGACGACGCGGAAGCTCGAAGGAGAATGGATTCTCTCGACGACCTGATGGCGGAAATCCTATCCATAACCGTCGATGAGATTCGCGCACTGCAGCGTTCTTCCTCCGGCATGCCCTTACCCTAGAGAATCATCCTCGACAAAGGATCGTCCCTGTCCGATCCAGCCGCCTTTTCACTTCGCCATATATTTGTTTTCGTTATTAATTTAAATATCTTCAGGAATTCCTGAAAAGCACGGGGGAAGGCTGCAAACTAGGGAAATTTCCCGATGGACGGACGGCAAAACCTGTTGTTTAATGCCTGCCAGCTTTGGAGAGAGGAACGTCTTCCCTTCCCCGTTGACGATCCTGCCACTGAACCTCTTGTTCCCCTCTCCATCCTTTTTCCGAAATCTTTCCGCTTTCTCGTGCCTGCAGGACCGGCCTCAATACATTGCAAAAGAATATGTGTCGTCTAAGCATAGATAATAACGGTATATTTCCCGCCATAAAGAGCGAATCCTCTCGACAAACATTACTAAATTATACTGTTTTACTGCATCAATGAATACTGCCTCGACCGTATTTAACTTTTATCGTTCTACCCTATACTCTCCCCCAGCTTGATCGACTCATGAATTACACGGCCATGCAAGTCAAGAAGGGGGTAGAAATGAACCTGGAACCCATTGCCTGCAAATCCGCCTCGCATATCGATGATGTGAAACGCTACGTCTTCTGCGAGCACTACGATACTTGCCTCAATTATGCCATACGGAAGAACTGGGAGGGCTTCTCCTGCGAGAAGTGCAGCAGCTACGAACGGGGGGAAATGCCGCCGGAGTATTGGTGCCACGATGCCCTGCGGTGCACAACCCTCATCTATTTCATCATGTTCGCCAAGCTGAAAAAGCACGTCGGACCGCTGAGCACCGGGTTTGGACGCAAGGCAAACCGGACCTCGAGGATCCATCCGCCGACGGAACCCGGCAATACCGACATCAAGAAAGCGGCCGGGACCATCTTCCCGCCGTGGTAAGCCTGCTGCGGGGCTGCGGGGCCGTGCTTCCCGCCGGGAAGCTCACCCGGTCCGTCTTGCAGCCCATCATGAACCCGTGAGATTCCGCCGGCCGCCGGGATATCGGGCACGCCCCGCACCCGTACACAGTCAAACGGATGCTTCGTGCCTTCCCTTGTGCCGCCCCGGTCTATTCGGAGGCATCCTGCAGGAACGGAAGGGGAATCCCCTTGCGGTAGACCATCGCGCTGCAGAACGCAATGAGCCGGCTTTCCTGGTCGTGGACCCTGATATCGTAGCTGGCGGTCCGGCGCGTCGCGCAGATTTCCCTGGCCTCGGCCGTCAACCTGCTCCCGGGTGTCGCCGCAGCCACATAGTTCACCATCATATTCAGCGCAACGGCCACGGTGCCATGTGAGTTGGAAGCCGTCTCGAACGCCTCGTCGATCAGGGCGAAAATCGCTCCCCCATGAGCCATTCCGAAAATATTCTCCAAATCGGGAGTGAAGATCATCTCAACCCGGGAATAGCCCAGATCCAGGCCGGTCAATTTCAGGCCGAACTTGCGCGCGAACGGTTCCTCCAGGACGCGCCGCTGTATCGCCTCCCTGACTTTCTTATCCATAAGGACTCCGTTCAAAAACAGGTGCCTCCGGGTCCGCTCCGGGGCGATATCGGCTGGACACACGCCGCAGCAGCCTGGAACCAGGCTGAAGTCACGGGGTCGGGGAATCGGGAACGGCTTCTTCTTCAATCATTTCTTCGGGGGCACTCTCCTCCGGCACCGGTACGCCCACGTGGCTCGGAAACTGCTGAGGCACCGGCTGAGGCATGGGAAGCACGACACCCGGAGTGGTTCGCGCTACCGCCTCCCCCCCCGCGCCGCCTTCGTTTCCCGTTGCACGAGGTACGGGCTGGACCGGCGCGACAGGCTGCTTTCCTTCGGGAGAGGGAACCGTCGTCACGGGACTGGCCGGGACGGGGGCAAGCGGAGAAAGAGTCTTCCCTTCGGCAAAAAGGTTCACCACGAAGGTCTGCCCTTCTTTTTCCAGGGTGATGCTCTTGGGCTCGATCCTGGTAACCAGGTACTCCGCCACGCGCCCCCCTTCCTTCACCGCCACGTACGGATTCTGCCCCTTCGCTTTCTCATTGGGGTTGGCGACCGCCTGGCCTTTTACCCGGACGAGGGCTTTCTTTGCACCCCCATGGATGATGACACCGTCCAACTGGATCGACTTGGCCGATACTCCGGGCTTGTTGCCCTGTGGGGCCGCGGCGACCGGTTCGTCCGTCGGCGGTTTCCGGTCCGGCGAAAAGATGTTCTTGTCCACCATGACCGAAGCGGACTGGCTGACGGAAGGGAAAACGAAAAACGCCGCCATCACGCCCGCCAGGCAAAAAAGGCCTCGTCCCCTGTTCATATTGATCTCCTTCATGACTCGATGCGTCGCCCTGACATCACTTAATATATCAGTATAGCGTCTTTTTGCCGCCAATGCCATACATGCAGGCCAATTTCCCGCAGGGGGGCCGGGAGGTTCGTGCAGAGGAGCATCCCGCAAATTTGAAATCCCCGTTGCGAAGCCCCACGGAAATGTTCAAAATGGATGAGTGCGATTGTGGTATTCTCTGCTCCAGCGTGTTCGCTGCCGTGGCGGAAGGCGCCTCCGGGCAAACCGGGCGCGAAATGTAACGGGAGGGTGTTCATGAGGAAGCCGGCGGTACTGTTTTTTTTCTTGTTCATCTTGACGCTCTGCGCCTGGCACGGCACCGCGCGCTCCGAGACCGACGAAAAATCGATGCTTCTCGACTCCGCCTGGGGAAACTTCACGAAGGCAAGGATGGTTCGCAAAACCGGGACGATCGTTCTGAAGGTGTGGCCCCCCCATCTCGAATACCAGGCGATGATCCGAAGCGGGAAGTGCGTCAGGGTCGCAACGCCGGACAGGGAACTCGTCGTCACTTTCGACGAAGTCTGGGTTGCAGAAGACGACGAACACGTCAGCCCATCGGAACGCCGGCAGAAAAGGGGCAAGTTGAATCATCGCAAGCTGTTCTGGCAAGACGGCAAGGTGCAGTGCTGGACACTCGAGAAGTATTACGCCTTCGATCCGGTGACGAAGGCGAAGGTCGGAAAACACCAGATAACACAACTTGCCGACAGGGAGGAAGTCCTGAAAGGCCTGTAAAAGGCGGGGGAGCCCAGCCCCCGCCTCACCGGAAAAAAGGCCTGCGCCGGACACACTCATCCGGCGCAGGCCGAATTCCAACCACAGCTTGCAGCGCAGGCGGTCAGACGCAATAATCGTTTCGGACCGCGCTTTCCCGTTCGATCTCATCCCGAACGGCGCTCAATACGAACGGCAGGGCCTTCTGAACCTCCGGCGAGAGATCGAGAGACCAGTCGATTACCGCGGGTTCCACGCCGACCACGATCACCTCCGGCGGTGCGGCGCGCCGCGTGAGCGCAAGCACCCTGGAAAGATCGAAGCCATGCATGGATGCGATCACCTCCTGCCTTGCAAACTCCTCGTAAGGCATGCGATAGACCGAACCCGGCACTCCGTCCGCCTTGACGGCATCGATGACGATGACGCGGTCGGCCGATTCCAGGTCGAGCAATGCCTCCAGGATGGACGTACCGATATCCATGACGGTCGTATCCCCCGGACAGCCGGTCTTCATGAGCGCCTGCGCCGCATGCACGCCCACTCCCTCGTCCGCCAGCAGGAGGTTGCCAAGGCCCAGAACGAGCGTCTTCATGGTCCTCCCCGCTCTATCGGCAGCCACCCGTCCGGATGACGACGGGCTTGCCGTTCGGTCGCATGACGTGCACCGCACAGGAGAGGCATGGATCGAAGGAATGGATGACACGAAGGACCTCCACGGGTTTCGTCGGGTCCGCAATCGGCGTGCCGATGATCGCCTTTTCCATGGGACCGTTCTTCCTGTTGGTGTCCTTGGGGGAAGCGTTCCAGCAGGTCGGGGTGATGATCTGGTAATTGGAGACCTTGCTCGACGCAATCTTGACCCAGTGGCCGAGGGCGCCGCGAGGCGCTTCGGTCAGTCCCACGCCGCTTCCGGTGACAGGGTTCGAATAGGCGGTGTAGACGGGTCCGCCGGGGCTGAGCTGGTTCAGCCAGGTACTCATGGCTCTGGCCACTTTCAGGGCCTCCATTGCACGGGCCGCGTGGCGGTCCATGACCGAGACGCCGCTGCGATAATCCCCATTCACCCACATTCGGGCGAGAGGGCCCGTTTCATAGGGGCCGCCGTTGTAGCGCGGAGCCTTGAGCCATGAGTACGCCTTCGTCTTGGTCGCGGGATCCACCGGTGCAGTGGCCCCGCTGGCGGGCTTCAACCCGTTGGTGTTGTTGTTGTACCAGGAATACGTCACGTGCTCGGAGATGCTCCCCGCGTTGACCGACGCTACCGACGTCGGAGAACTCGATACCACCAGGCCTCTTTTGAGCAGCTTGCTGGTTCCCGCGGCATTCTGATCGAAGACCCCGAAAGCCAGGAGGTTTCCCCATCCCTTCCCGATGGACTTGTAGTCGGAATAGACGGTGGCCACGGCCGTAACGTCCGGGATGTATATATTGTTGATGAAATTCGTGAGCCAGGACAACTGGGTTTTGAACGCAGTGATTTTGTCGGCCGTGGGCACGTTGGTATAGCCGCCCGGCACGAGGGTATGCGGGGAAGGCATTCTGCCTCCGAAGACCGCCCCCATCTCATGAGCCCTCCTCCTGGCTTCTATGGCTTTGGGGAGGTGGCTCGCCACAACGTCCAGCCGGGGATCGGCCCTCAGGTCCACGTCCCAGGCAGGGGTCCACGGAGCGCTCCGGGGCCCGCTCACGTAGTCGAGCGCCGCCAGCAGGTAGAAGTGCAGTATGTGAGACTGGAGGTAGTTGGCGCCAAGGGTAAGGTTGCGAAGGGTTCTCGCATTATCGTTCGCCTGCACGCCCTTCGCCGCCTCCAGGGCAAGGGTGGACGCCAGGGAGTGGGACACGGGGCAGACGCCGCAGATACGCTGGGTGAGGATGGGAGCGTCCCTGGGATCGCGCCCCCTGAGGATGGTTTCAAAACCACGGAACAGCGTCCCGGTGCATTTTGCGTCCACCACTTGGTTCTTGCCGTTCACCTGGTCTATGCTGACCTCTACCTTCAAATGTCCTTCTATCCGGGTTACCGGATCCATAACGGTTATGGTAGCCACAATATTTCCTCCATTTCGTCTGGATATGATTCAGTTCAGGTTCGCTGAAGCCCAGCCCTCTCGGGATTCTCCTAGTCGTCATCGCCGTGGCAGGACGAACAACTCTTGCCGTTCGTCGCCGGATGGCCGGGGGGCAGCGTCTGACCACTCGAACTGTGGCACGAGGTACAGCTCTGGCTTCCGATGGATGGATGATCCGAAGGCAGCGATCCCGCTCCGCCCGATCCATGGCAAGAAGTACAGCTCTGCCCGTCGGTGTCGGGATGGCCGGCCGGAAGTTGCCCCCCGGAGCCGTGGCACTGGCTGCAGTGCGTGGTGGTGCCTTCCGAAGGATGGCCTGGAGGATACGCGCCCGCGGTACTGTAAAACGGCGAGACCTTGTCAGGGAAGCCGTTGCCGGTGCAGCCGATGCATATCGCATTCGCTCCGACACACCAGTTGGCGGCGTTGTTCCACTTGCGCGTCGAGCAGTCGGCATAGGTGTTTTGCCCCTTACAGCCCAGGTCTTGCAGGCACTGGCCCTCGATGCCGATATCGCTCGCCCATGGCTGATTCCGGCGTGGGCATTCGCTGTGGACAGCCTTGCCGTACAACGCCTTGGGGCGCCTCAGGCTGTCGAGCGCAGGGATGGTTCCAGCCAGCAACTGAGCGATGGTCCAGACGATCCAGTCCGGGTGTGCGGGACATCCGGGGATGTTGATGGTGTTCTTTCCCGTGGCAGCCTGAACGCTCTTGACGGCCGTGGGGTTGGGCGCCCCGCCGGGGATGCCCCCGTAGCTGGCGCAGGTCCCGACGGAGAGAACGGCCTTCGCCCTCGAAGCAAGATCCCTGATGGCCGACAGCGCGGTAACATCCTGCCCGTTTTCCGTGAAAAGCATGCAGGCTCTTCCGCCGAACGCCGTAGGTACCCCGCCTTCCACTGCCAGGATAAAGCTTCCACTCGTTTTCGACGCATTCCTGAGGGTCTGGACCGCCTGGCTTCCCGCGGCTCCCATGAGGTTGGGATGGTAGGTAAGATTGACCGTATTGATCAGGAGGTCTGCAACGTCGGTGGGATGAGACGATGAGATCCGGTTCGCCAGAGAAACCGTACATCCCGTGCAATTCGCCGCTGCAAGCCATATGACGGGAGGACCGCCGCCTGCCGCAAGCGTCTTCTCCAGGGCACCGACGACAGACAGGTCGAGGCCCAGGGCAGCAGCAGACCCAATGCAATACTTGATAAAGTTTCGCCTTGAAACTTTCACTCGCTACTCCTTCCATGATTTCAACTGGTTAATAGGATAACCATTCTAATGACAGAGCCGTATGCGAAAAGTAGCGGGTCCGAACAGCAACAAGTATGCCATCGTATCGTAAGTAACGAATAATACAAGCAGCGGCATCTATTTTTTAAAGCGGATCGCTCGCTTCAATAATGTAATATGCCTAAACGTTTAGCAAATTTTTCGCAACTTGGCCGAAAAGTGGCGGGATTCGCTCCCGGAAAGCAGAGGAAAAATTGATGAACTTTGCGTCTGATGGCAAAATGTTAGAAGGCCGGGACAACGGGGAGGTAAAAACGACAGACAATGGCGCGATTATGGCGCGATTATGGCTGGATAACGGTCTTGCAGGCCGATTCCGTCCGAAATCACCGTAAGGCAGGGGTCTGTACTGTCCTGGATTGTAGATGCCGATAATGGCGCTGATGCAGGGAAGAAGTGTCTTCCGGTCTCCCGAGAAGCCCGTCTCTCGAGGCAATGGCCGGGAATCCCGCCCGTGCCGGCCGAACCCGAACGAAACGGCCCGCCTTGTCGGACGGTTCAGCGAAAGACGGGTCGTTCTCAGATGGACAATGTTTCGAAATGGCTTCCGAACAACGATTCCCCATCGAAGTGATTGCTGCGTTCGAACGATTCGGGGCCGCTGCTGTTGTATTCGGAAATGATGCGCAGCACGGTCGATTCGGACAATCCCGTATGCCTGGCAATTTCCGAAACGGGCCGCGGATCGATGATCGCATTGTAGATGACGAGCCATTTCTGCAGCCTGATGAAACCGGCCGTCATCTGCATTCTTTCCTTTACGTCATCGGCAGACAGATAATCGGCAATATGCGTATACCCTGACATATCCTACCCTCCTCTGGACCGCCGCATGATTGCGCGACAGTCTTCCGTTACGACGCCGTCTGTCCCCGCCCTTATCCCCCACCGCTCGATCCGCCGGGAACAGATACTTCCGAGGACTCAATCCGCCTGACTTTTGTCATGTATCGAGTAGCATTGCTTCCATGACACTTAATACATGAATTTGGACTCCCGGATAAATGGGGTGTTCACTGTATTCGTAAGATTTAGGGATGTACTTTGGCGGCCATAAGGACTGTACCCGAAACCCACGGTCATCAGCTTTTCACGGGGTTTTGGGCGGTACGCCGAACCTGCTCCGGAAACCTTTCAACGGGGCGGTTCGGGCGGAGATTCTACCGGGGACCGACAACCGATTGTACGAGTTGCGTGATTTCATCACCCGTCGTATTCCCCTTCGTGCAAAAGTGATTCGCGCCGGATCGATGCGCAGCTTCCCTGTATTCGGGAAGGTCATAGCTGGTGAGAATGATGACGACCATGTCCGGGTGCCTGGCCTTGATGGTCCTGGTGAGTTCAAACCCGTTGGCTCCCGGCAATTTGATGTCCATGAACACGATGTCGGGAGACAGCACACTCACCTTGTCCAGGGCTTCGGTTCCATCAACCGCCTCTTCAACGCACATTTCCGGAAAACGGGCGCAAAGCATATCTTTCAGAGATCGACGGAAGGTTGAGTTGTCCTCAACGATCAGGGTGACGCTCATTATATTCCCCCAAGTGACGCAAAAATACCACGTACCCTCCAGGCGAAAGGGATCTCGGACAAGAAGTCCTCACATGGCACTCCAACTTGTGAAGCGGCATTCTGAGACATTTCGCCGGAAGCGTAAATGGGTTGCAGACAGTATCTGGAAGGGCGCCGCACAGTATTTTTCGACACCGAGGATGGGTGGATGAAGGCGTGAAAAAAAACACGCTACCGTGACATTCTTTTATTGTATTCTTACTTTAGCGGTTAGAATATGATTTTTACAGGGTCAAGCGCACCAGTCGCGACTGGCTTATCACGAATGGGGGGCACAGGCACCACATCTCCGTGCCATCAGTCGAACGTGAACGAATCTGGTCCGTCACTTCGCCGATTCCGTTCTCACACACGCACAGCCGTCTCAATTCCGGAATGTTTATGAAGCCTTCCGGGGAAACATTCGCTTTTCGGTTCCAAGGATTTGGGCAGGCGCACACACGAACAGATGAGGACGAACATGGGAGAAAAGAGAAAAATCATCATAGCTGAAGATCATACGATACTCAGAGAGGGACTTCGCATGCTTCTCTCCGCAAATCCCGAGTGCGAGGTCGTTGCCGAAGCGGAAGACGGTCTCGAAGCCGTCCGCCTGAGCGAGACCTTCAAGCCGGACCTCATCCTCATGGACCTCTCTATGCCCAGGATGAACGGCATGGGCGCCATCCAGGAAATCAAGAAACAGGCACCGGAGACAAAGATCCTGGTCCTCACCGTTCACAAGACGGAAGAATATATCCTTGCGGCGCTCAAATCGGGCGCAGACGGTTACGTGCTGAAGGATGCGACCCATGGCGAACTGATGCTTGCCATCGATTGCATCTTCTCCGGAAAATCCTATCTGAGTCCGGGAATTTCCGAAAAGGTCATCGAAGGATATCTCGAAGGGAGAAAAACTCTGAAGTCGAATACGTCATGGGACACGCTCACCCAGCGGGAGCGGGAGATTCTGAAGATGATCGCCGAGGGCTACAAGAACAAGGACATTGCCGATTACCTATGCATCAGCGCAAAAACGGTCGAAAAACATCGGGCCAATCTCATGAAGAAACTCGATCTCCACAGCGCCTCCTCCCTGACCGCCTTCGCCATGGACAAGGGGATCATCACCAAGTAACCACACGACCGCCTTCCGCCGGCCCGTTTCCTTCCGGTGCGCACCCCGCGCTCCGCCTGTCTGGAGCGGGGCGCGGGGTGCCGTTTTCAAACCTGCTTCGCTATACGAGAGCGCTTAGCGCCCTGGCTATGCGGTCGAACCCTTCCTTCAGATCGTCCATGGAAAGAGCGTAGGACAGACGGATGCACCGGTCTTCACCGAAGGCGCTTCCCGGCACGACCGCCACGTGGGCGGCTTCCATCAGGTAGTCCGCCATCTCCAGGGAGTTCGTCACCTTCCGGTCGCCGGCCTTTTTCCCGTAGTGCGCCGAGACGTTCGGGAAGACATAGAAAGCGCCCTGAGGCATGGGGCAGGAGACGCCCGGCATCTGCGTCAGCCGGTCGACGACGTATCTGCAGCGCTTTTCGAACGTATCGGACAATTCCTTGACCAGGGCCTGATCACCGCCCAAGGCAGCCGCGCTGGCGTACTGGGCGATGGAGTTCGGGTTGCTGGTCGACTGGCCCTGGATCTTTACCGCGGCCTTGATGACGTCGGCGTCCCCCAGGATATACCCGATGCGCCAGCCGGTCATACAGTACGTCTTGCTCACGCCGTTCAGGATGAACGTACGCTCCTTCAGCTTCGGCTCGACCATGGGCAGGTTGACCCATTCGCACCCGCCGAAGAGAATCCGGTTGTAAATATCGTCGCTGACGATCACGATGTCTTCGTGCCGGACCAGGACTTCCGCCAGTGCCTTCAGGTCCGCACGGCTGTAATGCACGCCGGTCGGGTTGCTGGGACTGTTCATGATAAGCATGCGCGTCTTGGGGGTAATAGCGGCTTCGAGCTGCTCGGGCAGCATCTTGAAGCTGTTTTCCACACGGCACGGAACGTGAACCGGAACGGCATCGGCCAGTGCGACCATGTCCGGGTACGACACCCAGTACGGCGAAGGGATGATCACTTCGTCGCCGGAATCCAGAAGGGCCTGGAACAGGTTGTAGAGCGCGTGCTTGCCGCCGCAGGAAACCAGCACGTTCTCCCGTGAATAAGAGAGACCGTAGTCGTTTTGGATCGACTTGCAGATGGCGTCTTTCAGTTCATCCGTACCGCCGACCGCCGTGTAGCGGGTCTGTCCGCCGAGGATGGCCTTGACGCCCGCGTCCTGGATATATTGCGGGGTATCGAAGTCCGGCTCGCCCACTCCGAAGTTGACGACCTGGATACCCTTCGCCTTCAGCGCCTTTGCTTTTGCATTGATGGTCAGCGTTGCCGACGGCTTGACTCGAACCACTCTTTGAGCCAATTTCATGGTACATCCCTTCCTTTGGTTTCGACCACTTCTCTCGCTTCGTAATTTACGTGAAGCAGGTACAGTCCGTGCGCGGGAGCGGTCATTCCCGCCAGCCGCCTGTCCCTGCCGGCCAGCACGCAGGAAAAATCCCGCGGCGTCATTTTGCCTTTTCCCACTTCTGCCAGCGTTCCCACCAGGTTCCTCACCATGTGCCTCAGGAAACCATTCGCTTCGAACACAAATGTCAGATGGGCGCCGTCGGGACGGCCTACTTCAGCTCTGAACATCCACCGCTCGGTGGACGACACCGAAGACCCTGCTGCCATGAACGATGTAAAATCGTGGCAACCCTCGATCATCCCCAGGCACTCGACAATGGGTTCCGTATCGAGAGGCCTGCGAATGTGCCAGGAAAAACGCCTTTCAAGAGCAGAGGGTACAGGTCGGTTCAAGATGAGGTATTCGTAGATCTTGCTTGTCGCGGAAAATCGTGCGTGGAAGGAATCGGGAACTTCCTCAGCATGGAGAACGACGATATCCTGGGGGAGCAGGCTGTTCAGCCCCCTCTGAATCTCGACCGCGTGCAGTTTCGTCGGGCTGTAAAAACTGACCACCTGCCCTCTGGCATGCACCCCCGCATCGGTGCGGCCGGAGGCCCGCGCGCTTACCGGGGCGCCCAGCATGACTTCGAGGCGGGATTCAAGGACCTCCTGGATGCTCAAAACCCCCTGCTGGCGCTGCCAGCCATGGTATTGAGAACCATCGTACTCAAGGGTCAGTTTGAAGTTGCGTTTCATCGGAGCGTCATATGGGACTGTCGTTTACTGCCGCCCGATCCTCGCGGATTCCGACCCGCATGGATGCGCGGGACGGTTTACGGTTGCCAGGGTGCTTCATCCAACCCCGTCTCTTCGGGCAGCCCGCTCATCAGGTTCATATTGCACACCGCCTGCCCGGAAGCGCCACGGGTCAGGTTGTCGATCACCGAAACAACGATCAGGCGCCGGGTCCGCTCGTCCACTTTCCACCCGATGTCGCAATAGTTGCTCCCCCGGACGTGAAGAGTCACGGGCAGTTCCCCTGTCCCGCACAGGCGGACGAAGCGCGCCTCCCGGTAGAAGCTCCTGTATGCCTCATCGACGTCGCTATGCGACACCCCGTCGCGCAACGACGCGTACGTGGTGCTCAGAATTCCCCGGGTCATGGGCACGAGGTGAGGCGTGAACGTCACCCGAACGGCCTCCCCCGCCACGCCGCTCAATTCCTGCTCGATTTCCGGCGTGTGCCGGTGCTCCGCCACCTTGTAGGCCTTGAACCCCTCGTTCACCTCGCAGAAATGGACACCCAGGGAAGCCCCGCGGCCCGCCCCGGATACTCCCGACTTGGAGTCTACGATCAGCGTTTTGGGATCGATCAGGCCCTTGGCCAGAACCGGGGCGGATGCAAGTATCGCACTGGTGGGATAGCACCCGGGGTTGCCCACCAGGCGGGCCTTCCGTATGGCATCCCGGTGCAGTTCGGGCAGGCCGTAGACCGCCTCGGACAACAGTTCGGGAGTCTTGTGGGCCTGATACCATTCGGCGTACACCCCGGCATCGCGAAACCGGTAGTCGGCGCTCAGGTCGACGACCTTGAGGCCCCGGTCCAGCAGCGCCGGAACGATGTCCATGGCAGCCTGATGCGGAAGGGCGGTGAACACCAGATCGGCCTCGGAAGCCAGCAGATCGGGCTCGGGAAGTTGGAAGACGAGGTCGCAATGCCGTTTCAATGCCGGGTAGGCCGCATCGAGCCGCTGTCCGGCCAGCGCCCTGGACGTGATGGCCTTGAGTTCCGCCTGCGGATGGCGGCCCAACAGGCGGACCAGTTCAAATCCCGTATAACCGGACGCTCCGGCAATCGCCACGCGCAACATATTTCCCTCGTCCGATAAATTCGGGGCAAAGCGCCACAGGCGCGATGCCCCTAAATGAAATACAGCAGTCAGCGACAATCAGCTCGATAACATCCCGGAGGACCCGCCACCCCAGGCACCCGGAAAACGGCCAGCCCGCAAACGGGGCCGCCGCGCCCGGACCGGACGGGCTGGCGAGAAGGCAGAACGGGACGGAAGGATTACCGTTTGGAATACTGGAACCTGGCACGAGCGCTACGCAAGCCGTATTTTTTCCGTTCTTTGACCCGGGAGTCGCGGGTGAGAAAACCGGCCTTCTTGAGCACTTCCCTGTATTCCGGGTTCAGCTCGAGGAGCGCTTTGGAAATCCCGTGACGGATCGCACCGGCCTGGCCGGAGCCGCCTCCGCCCTGGACGTTGACCATGATATCCAGCTTGCCGTAGGTGCCCGTGAGCACGAGGGGCTGAAAGATGACCATCTTGCTGGTTTCCCGGTCGATATAATTGTCCACGGGCCTGTCATTGATGAGCACGACGCCGGAACCGGGCTTCAACCAAACCCTGGCCACTGCCGTTTTCCGCTTGCCAGTCGCATTAAAACGTTGTTCCGCCATTACTTACCTTCTCCTAATCTTATACTCCGGCCTACAAGACCTTGGTTTCCGGCTGCTGGGCTTCATGTGGATGTTCCGCACCGCTGTAGATTTTCAGCTTTTTGATCAGCTTGCGTCCCAGGCGGTTCTTCGGCAGCATTCCCCAAACGGCCAGGCGAATCATCCTCTCGGGATGCTCCTGGTTCATCTTGCGGGCGGTCTGGACCTTCATGCCGCCCATGTAACCGGTGTGATGGAAATACTCTTTCCGTTCCCATTTTCTGCCGGTCAGCTTGATCTTATCCGCATTCACGACAACCACGAAATCCCCCAGGTCGACATGGGGAGTAAATTGGGGGAGGTGTTTTCCTCTGAGGCGCATTGCGATCTGGGTGGCCAGCCGGCCGAGCACCTTGTCTTCGGCATCCACCAGGATCCATTTGCGCGTATCGGCTTCAAATTTTGCGCTGACTGTTTTCATCTAAAGCTCTCCAATTTGTGAAGAATATCGAACTGAAGCAATAATCTATAAAAGATAATCGCCATATTGTCAAGAGAGTTGTGGGGGTTTTTCACCCGCGCGGAAAGCGGCGCCCGGCGCGCATCGCGCGCCGTCCGTCACCCTCTCGCAACCATTCAGCTCAGGGCATACCATTCCTCGTCCCCAGCGAGGTCTTCGACGACCCGAGTCCTCCAAGCGGGTCGCTGACCGAGTACGGGAATTTTTTTCCATACCCTCCCAGGCCGAGCAGGTCAAGGGAGAAAGCGAACCGGTTGTCGTCCTTTTCCCTTTCGAAGGCCACGCCGATCCCCCAGCAGCCGTGCAGGTACTTGATTCCATAGCCTTGCTTATACATCGTCCCCTGCTCGAGGGAATAATCGTGGTAGCTCGTGGCGTAAAGGTTCGTGGTCAGCTTCACGATGACGGTCCCGATGACCTCGTTCACGTCCAGGTCGGACCGATACTGATAGTCCAGCCTGGCCATATGCCCTTTTCCGCTGTTCAAAGTCATGAAGATGTCGTGGTAGGTGGAACTTCCCGCGCTCGAATAGAGGTTCGTGTCGTAGGAAAGCGTCACGTACTTGTGGGGCATAACATCCAGGCGCATGCCCAGGGCCGTGGCGCCGGTGTCGGGCGTGCCGAACTGGATGTCCTCCACTTCGGATTTCTCGAAATTGTACTGCTGGAACAACTCCACGCGCGCCACTTCCCGATAGGTCGTCACCGGGTTCCCCTCGGCGTCCCTGGTGATCTGCTTGGCGGTGAAGAAGTTCGTCACCCCGTAGCGAATGTCGTGCCTCGCCTGGTCGACGTCCAGCATATCGAAGTGCGGTATTTTGTCCTGGCCTATCCCCGGCACGTATTCATAGCGCACGGTGGGCCGTATGGAATGCTCCAGGGCAACGGCGTCGCCGAACTCGATGGGGAAAACCCTGTTCAGTCTGCTGCTCATCTCCAACCGGACGTCCGTATTGAACCGCCCCTGCCATTCGTCGTTGGTACTGTTCTGCCAGTCCACGTGATAGGCGTCGCCGCGAATGCCGATGGACGGTTCCACGTCCAGGTAATTGTTCCAATGCAGGGGATAGTATACCCGCGGATTAAGATCCAGCCGCTCTCCCTTGTCCCCTTCGCGCCTCCAGTAGTTCAGGAAGGAACTCCCCACGGTGTAGTATAGGGGCAGATTGTCGATCCAGCTGGGAATCACGCTGAACGAGAGAGCCGGCAGCCGCTGGAGAGCGTAGTCTTCCAGGGATTTGTCCAACTGCTGCCAGTAGCGCACATCCAAGCTGAGTAGAGTGGATTCGGTGCGCTTGTCGATGTAGAGGGCCGACTCGCGGAGAAGGCTCGTTTCGTCGTTCAGAATCCCACGACCGGCAAATTCGTGAAAGGCACCGTTGGAGAAACCGAATCCGGCCGACCCCCTCGTGAACTCCTGCAAGTAATACCGATCGCTCACATAATCGAGGTCCAGCCGTATTTCGATATCGTTGGGAAGATCGAGGGAGTGCCGCGAACGCAGCCAGTACCGGTCCGTCGTTTCGGGAGGGTATCCCTTGCCGGTGAGATAGTCCTTGTCCGCTTGGTCGGCCAGGTAGTTGAAATGCCAGATGCCTTCGCCGTATTTCGAGTTCGCCACGCGATATTCCAGGCCGGTCATCCAGCCGCGCTTTTCCATGGCCCTGCCGTAAATGGTGGCGTCCATATCGTCGCGGATCGCCCAGTAGAACGGAATTTCACCTTCCCACCCGTTCAGGTCCGAATACCCGCCCCAGGGGATCAGGAAACCCGACTGTCTCTTATCCTGAACGGGCATGGCGATAAAAGGCGTATAGAACACGGGCATCTGCCCGGCCCAGAACGAAGTGTCCGTGGCCCAGGCAACGCCGCGCGTCGTCATCTTCATCTTCTTGTACTTGATCCGCCAGTCGGGATCAGACGGATCACAACTGGTCAGAGTTCCATCCTGGAGCATGTACTCCACGGGGCCCGTCTTTTCGATGGCCTTGCCGCTGACGTAAAAGTTGTTCTCGGCAAAAAACACGGTCCCTTCTTCCATCCAGCCGACTTCACTCTGGAGATTCCAGAGCACGTGCTCCCCGCGCAGCCAGTTCTTGCCATACTGGAGGAAGACGTTGCCCTTCAACTCGGCCTGATGCGTGCGCGAGTTAAGGGACGCCCAGTCCGCCTGGATGACGCGGTCTCCCGACTTCACGTGCACGTTCCCTTCCGCTTCGTAGACACCCGTCTCCTGGTCGTAGCTGATATTCCCGGCGGTGATTTCCCACTCGTCGTGCGCCTCGGGCAGAACCGCCCTGGTCTGCGTCTGCCTGCTCTTGAAGATATTCCCCGCCTCTGCGAAAGCGGTCGAAGGGAGCAGCGCCAGGCAGCAGAACAACCATGCAGCGGCAAGCGCCAAAGGTGCGCGGAAGGACTTAAGGCGGCTCATGTCAGGCATACTCCTCCACGCTCGTTTACTGTTGCCTCCGCAACAGTCATCCGTGATGGTCGGAAGGCTCCCCGAAGATCTCCTTGAC
>JAJFUA010000216.1 GCA_021372635.1 Desulfobacteraceae bacterium
CGAGGACGGCATTCTGACGAAGGCGAACCTGCTCGTGGCCACCGGCAACAACAACCTGGCCATGAACAAGACCGTCAAGCAGATCGCCCAGGCATACATCAGCGGCTCCAAGATCACCGAAGGGCTGCTGAACAGGGTCGAACACGGCATCCGCCTGTACGATCCGTGCCTGAGCTGCTCCACGCACGCGGTCGGCCAGATGCCGCTCCACGTCCAGGTCTTCGGCCCCGACGGCGCGCTCCTGGACGAGGTCGTAAAGGACTAGCCGCCCGGTCGATCCCCACAAGCCCTTATCCCCTCCGGCGCCGGGTGCGAAATTGCGGCCGGCGCCGGGGGGCATCCCCCGACGCTGGCGCGTTGCGCCCGCGGAACTCCCGGTTTCCGCTTCCTTCCCCGCTCTCCCCGCGTTATGATCTTCCGTCGGCCCACATCTTTTCCGGACAGCACAAAGGAGCGCGCGTGTTTCTCATTCTCTCCTACGGCAACAGCCTGAGGCAGGACGACGGGGCGGGGCTCGCCGTCGGCTCGATCCTCGAATCCATCTGGCAGGAACGCGGCGTTCCCGTCCACCTGCTCGCCCTCCACCAGCTTACCCCGGACATCGCCGTTCCGGTTTCCGAACCACAGGTGTCCGCCGTCCTGTTCGCAGACACCCGCGTCGCCGCCGGCCCCTCCGATATCCACGTGCAGGTGCGCCGCATCGCGGCTTCCGACATCGCCGGTCCCCTGGGCCACCACATGACCCCCGGCGTGCTCCTCGCCATCTCCGCTCATCTCTACGGCAAAGAACCCCCGGCGTGGCTCGTCACCGTCCCCGGCATCGCCTTCGATCACGGTGAAGACTTCAGCGCGCTCACCCGCGAAGCCCTCACCCGCGCCGAAGCTTTTTTCCGGACGCTCCCGGACGACTGGCCCCTCACGGCGCAAACCCCGGAACTGCCGTTGGCTTGAACCTGCAGCACGAGTGTTCCACATGGAACAAATCGCGGAATGATATCGGTTGGGGTGAGCGACCGGCGAACCCCAACAGCAGCGAACCTCAACCATTCAATCCGGTGAAACGTAAGCGTTCGGGCAGCACCATCTTTCCAGTCAATTGGCGCCATGGCATGATCGCCTCACAAATCTGAAGGAGACGAGCCATGGAAGCACCACGGGAGTGGTGGATTTGGACGGAAACCGTACAGAAACTCTTCAGCTGGAAGCTTCACGGTAGTCTGATCTGGCTGCTGCTTTTTCGCTGGCGATGTTCTTGCCGGCTTTGCTGATGGGGAGTCGTTGCGGCTCAGTGCTGTTGGCTTGGCGGGCGGAGGGCCGGCTCTGCTCCCTCTCCCCTCGGCGGGGAGAGGGACCGGACAGACAGCCCCAGGGACGAATACCCCTTATTTCAACATCATTGACCGGGGAATCGGGGCCGGGTGTCGATTTCCCGATGCCGCAATTCCCCGGTTCCTGGATTTCAATGAGTTTTACGGGAGACTATCCCACCCTGTCCGACCGAAGCCGGCGGATCAGTTCGAGAGCCTCGCCGGGCGGGGTCTTCTCGATACGCCGGTATTCACGGCCGTCCCTGGTCCTCTCCAGCATGCCGTAGTCGCACAGCCATCTGCGCAACAGCGGATGGTCGCCGAAAAGATGCCTCTCGTTCAGCAGCCGGTTGATCTCTTTTTCGGTCAAAACCTGCCGGGCAGGTATTTCCGACCAGATCACCCACAGGCACAGTTCCTGCTGGCTGCGCTTTCCGGGCCAGCGCATGAGCTTCCCGTCGGAATCGAATATCCGCAGCAATCGTTTCACCCGGTCGGATTCGACGGGTGCGGGTGTGGGCTCAGGAGTGAGCGCAGGGGTGGGCACAGGCACTGGCGGATTTTCCGGCTGGCTCCGGGCGACGATTTCTGCCCGGTAGTGCTGAAAATTCCGATAGCCGTTGGCGCGCACCAGCATGTTCAACAGTTCGAGATGGCCCGGTTGAGGTTCACAGCCGGTGAGCTGGCCCTTGAGAGACCGTGCCAGGGCGGAAATGTCATCCGTGTGGAAGGGCAAAAGTGTTCTGGACATCGCTTTATCCTTGCGAAGCGTGCCGATCCGGGGAGGGATGTGTCGGTGGTCGCCGTCTTCCGACTCGGCACAGGATAAAGTGTCCGGTCGAATGAGGTGTCTGGCAGGTTTAGCACCCCTCACGGGGCGGCGACGCCTGGGTGAACTGCCGACCGAACCGCATTATACGGTATGCCCCGGAATCCGTCAAGCCGTGCAGGCGGGTGTAAAGAAGCCGCGACCCCGGAGTTCATCTACCCCGGCGAACTGCCCATGGGCGTTGACTTTGGAATTGGCTTCCGGAACTATCCGGAAGGCGGATATATCATGCCCGTCATTCCGGTGAAAACCGGAATCCGGGCTTTGTATTCAAGACCGGGCAAATGGGCCGATACTGCCTGGAGAACCACCGGCCTGTCGAAACAATCAATCCGTGTGGACAAGACTGTAAGACTCTGGCTTCCGTCTGAAAGACTGCCGGATTCACGGGGGGTATTCTCTTCCCCTTCCGGTTCAATAACCATATCATTTAACTGAATTCATTAACGACCTGGTTCAGGTTAACGCCCATGGGCGAAACGCCGGCGAACCTGTGGTAGACTGTCTCCCTGTTTTCCGTTGGGACGCCTGCAAAAGGCTATTTCATCCGCCAAAGGGAAGAAAAGGAAAAGAGAATGAGAATCGTTTGCCTGCTCGGAAGCCCGAGGCCGCACTCCAACAGCAAGGCCATAGCCGAACGGTTCTGCAAGACCGCCGCCGAGGCCGGGGCCGTGGTGGAAACCTTCGCCTTGAACAAACTCCAGTACCGGGGATGCCAGGCATGCCTGGCCTGCAAGAAGAAGCTCGACCGGTGCGCGCTGCAAGACGACCTCTCTCCCGTGTTGGACGCCGCAGCCGCCGCCGACGTGCTGGTCCTGGCCACTCCCGTCTATTTCGGAGAAATTTCTACCCAGCTCAAGGGGTTCATCGACCGGACCTTCTCCTACTTGAAGCCGGACTACGACACGAACCCGGTCATGAGCCGCCTCGCGCCCGGCAAGAAGCTCGTCTTCATCCAGTCCCAGGCCGACCCCGATGCGCAGCGGCACGCCGATATTTTTCCGAACTACGACTACTTCTTCAAATGGTATGGATTTTCGGAAAGCCACCTCATCCTCGCCGAAGGGCTGTACGAAGAGGGAGACGCATTGAAGCGCGAGGACATTCTCGAACGGGCCGACCGGATCGCGAAAGCCGTCACCGGGCCGGCGTGACCCCGTTCCAGTTGCCGGTTTTTTTCCAGGATAATCGAATGATCGGTCCCGTTCCGGTATATCGGGCGGCCGCGCCCTGCCTCCCGGCCGCGGCCCTCACCCCGGCGTCCGCTGCCTGGTCGATTGATTCGGCCGTCGTGAAGCGGCCGACGGAAAAGAGGATCGTCCCGATGGCGTATTCCAGGGGAACATTCATGGCGCCCGGCACCGGGGAAACCTCCGCGCCGCCGCTGTGGCAGGCGGCCGCTTCGGTTTTCGTGCGATCGTGCGCTGATGTTCTGGAATTCGTAAATCCCGGAAAACGGGGAGAAACCGCGTGCGGGGTTCCGGGGAGCGGAGCGGGCGTGAAAGCACTCCATGCCCGCCCCGAACCCCTTCTTCACGGAAAGGCAACCGGCTCCGCCGGCCCTAGTCTTTGATCCTGTTCCACACCTTGCAGGCCCGCACGGTGTTTTTCATGAGCATCGTGATCGTCATGGGCCCGACACCGCCGGGCACGGGAGTGATGGCGCCCGCCACCTCCACGGCTTCCTCGAAGGCGACGTCCCCCTTGAGGATTCGCTTTCCATCCGCCGTCTTCCCCACTTCGTTCACGCCGACGTCGATCACGACGGCGCCCGGCTTGATCATGTCCCCCTTGACGTACTCCGTGACCCCGGCCGCGACCACGAGGATGTCCGCCCGGCTGGTGTGCAGCTTCACGTCCCTGGTCCGCGTGTGGCAGACGGTCACCGTCGCGTTGGCGCCCTTCGCCTTCTGCATGAGCATCATCGCGATCGGTTTTCCCACGATGTTCGACCTGCCGACCACCGTCACTTCGGCCCCGCAGATCTCCGCCCCCGACCGCACGAGCAGTTCCTGGATTCCCGCGGGCGTGCAGGGGAGATAATCGGGCTCCCCGATCATCAGCTTTCCGACGTTCACCGGGTGGAAAGCATCCACGTCCTTGGCCGGATCGATGGCCAGAAGCACCCGGTTCTCGTTGATGCCTTTCGGCAGGGGCAGTTGCACCAGGATGCCGTGAATCTTCGGGTCCTTGTTGTATTTGTCGATGAGCTTCAAAAGCTCTTCTTCCCCCAGGTTCTCCGGCTGGTCGTCCTGAACGGAGAAGAACCCGAGTTCATGGCCGGTCTTCTGCTTGGCGCGGACATAACTCTGCGATGCGGGGTTTTGTCCCACCAGGAGCGTCACGAGCCCCGGCACCACACCGTGTTTGTTCTTCAGGAAATCGACCTCGCACTTGAGTTCCTCACGGATCTCCTTGGCGACCTCGGCCCCTTTCAACAGCTTTGCCGGCATAATCCGCACCTCCCTGGGCAGGACGACGCCCTCTGGCAGCTCCGTCCCATCCGGTTTTCATTAAGGTATATGCTACGTTCCATTCCATCAAAGCGCGTCGGCGGGCAGGTTGGGGTTCGCTATCGCCCACCCCAACCTGCGTGCTCCTGCGCTGCGCGCCCGGCTGCCCGCCCCCGGACGGCGGCAGGTCAGCCCTAGAACAGCCCCGTGACCTTGCCGGTCTTCACGTCCACGTCGATCCTGCGGAAGGCGGGATTCGACGAGGTGCCGGGCATGAGGCTGATCGTCCCGGCGCAGGGACACAGGAATTTCGCACCGGAGTAAATGAGAACGTCGCGGATGGGCAGCACCCAGCCCTTCGGCACGCCCTTCACCGCCGGGTCGTGCGTGAGGCTCAAATGCGTCTTCACCATCATGGTGGCGTAGTCGGCGTATTGCGGATCCGATTCGAGCATCTTCGCCTTGGCTTCCGCATCCGGGGTCCAGGCGACGCCGTCCGCTCCGTAGACCTCTCTCGCCACCATCTCCACCCGGTCCCTCAGCTTCATCTCGAGCGGGTAGAGGAATTTGAACTCGTTTTCCTCCCCGCAGGCGTCGATGACTGCGTCCGCGAATTCCAGCGCTCCTTCGCCGCCCTTCGCCCAGTGCTCGGACACAGCGCAACGGGCGCCGGCCGCCTCGGCCTCACGCCTCACGAGTGCAATTTCGGACGCGGCGTCGGTGTGAAAGGCGTTGATGCACACGACCGGGTTGATCCCCGCCTTGCGGATGGTCCTGATGTGGTGCACCATGTTTTCCACGCCCTTTTCCACCAGGCCCACGTTCTCCTTCGTGTACGCTTCGGGCATGGCGAGCCCCGCGACGACCTTGGGGCCGCCGCCGTGCATCTTGAGCGCCCGGATGGTCGTGGTCAGGACGGAAACGTGCGGCTTGAGCCCGCTGTTGCGGCATTTGACGTTCCAGAATTTTTCGAAACCGATGTCCGCGGCAAAGCCGCTTTCCGTTACGTGATAGTCGAACATCTTGAGCCCGATCCGGTCGGCGATGATCGAAGACTGCCCGACGGCGATGTTGGCGAACGGGCCCGCGTGCACCATGCACGGCTGGTATTCGGCCGTGGACATGAGAGTCGGATTGATGGTGTTTCTCATAAAAGCCGTCATGGCCCCGCCGACTTCGAGGTCCTTCGTGGTGACCGGCTTGCCGCTCTTGTCGAAAGCCACCGTGATCCTGTCGAGCCTCTCCCTCAGGTCGGGCAGGTCGCGAACGATGGACAGAATCGCCATCAGCTCCGAACTGACCGCGATCCCGAATTTTGACTGCATCATGAACCCGTCGGAACGCCCCCCGAGGCCGATGATGATGTTTCGCAGGGACTGCGCGCAGAAATCCATGATCCAGCCCATCTCCACCCGCGTCGGATCGACGTTGAGGCGGCGCATCCCCGTGAGCCGGGCAAGCTGCTCGTCGTTGTAGTTCCTTTCGTGCTGCATGCGGGCCGTCAGGGCCACCATCGCCAGGTTGTGGGCGTTCATGATGTCGTTGATGTCGCCCGTAAGCCCCATGGAAAATTCGGTCATGGGGATGAGCAGGGCGTTCCCGCCTCCGGCTGCCGTGCCCTTGATGTTCATCGTCGGACCGCCCGACGGCTGGCGCAGGCAGCCCCCGACGTTTACGCCGCGCTTTCCGAGCCCTTCCATCAGGCCCACCGACGTGGTGCTCTTGCCTTCTCCCAGGGGAGTCGGCGTGATGGCCGTCACTTCGATGTATTTTCCATCCGGCCTGTCCTTCAATCGCTCCATGATCTTCATGAAGTCCAACTTGCACAATCTTCCCATGGGAAGGATTTCATCCGCCTGCAAGCCAAGCTTCTCCTGCCATTCACGCGGAGTGGGCATCTTCTTTTCGGCTTCTTCAGAGATTTGCCAATCCTTGAGCTTTGTTGCGTCGTAAGGCATTTTTCATTCTCCACTAATCGTAATTGTCGATTGCAGGAAACGTCCACCAATTCCCTGGAGCACAAAAATGCAGAGTCCGGTGATGAGTTACGCCATCCCTGTCATTCCGCCGCGGGACGGAACGCACGAATCGGAGGCAGCAAACGGGTCTTCTCAGGACGAAAAAGGAAGAGAACCAACTGAGGCAGGTCCAGGGGGCTTTGGAGCCGTGCGCCGCCCGACGGACCTTAAACCGGCCGAGGCTGAGATCGCAATCCAGATATAATCCGACGATGGTGCCAGCTCGGAAGAGACTCTATGCCATTTCAACCTAAAGGACCGTTTCCGAGTTGTCAAGAATAAAGCACAAAAAAACCTGCAAACCCCTCCCGCGACGTCTTCTCTCCCGCTGTTCCCCTCCGTGTTTTTCCCGCCCAACCAGGGACTTGACGTTTTTGTGAAACAATGCACATTCTGCCGGCCGTTTACGCCTCCCGGCCCCTCCGCCCGCCTTCACGGGCCGGGATGGAAACCCGGCGCGCAACCTTATCACACCTTCCTCCCGCACGATGGATTTTTTCACCGCAACGTCTTTCTTCAAAACCCCGTCGAAAACCGTAAAGTTTCTGTCAAGAACCTGTTCAAAACTTTCTCAATACTCTGCACCTGTCTGTCCCACATTCGGATGCACCCAGTTTTTGTCGAAGGACTGTCGAGTCGCTTCCCCTGCAATTTCCATAACTTGATAAACTTTTTGACATTTTGACAGGCCCTTATTAAGATGGTGATTCTCTTATATATAAGAAGATAGAAATAAACAAACCAAGCCCATGCTAGGAAGACGTCATGAAGATCCGTGTGGAGAAAACAAGCCTGACCCAGGTCCTTCAAAAACTCCAGAACATCACTGAAAAAAAGACGAGCATGCCCATTCTTTCCAATGTGCTGTTGAAGGCATCGGAAGACCAGGTGCTGGAGTTCTCCGCGACGGACCTTGAAATCAGCCTCTGGACCAAGATTCCCGCAACGGTCGAAGTCCCCGGCAGCACAACCCTGTCGGCGCGCAAGCTTCTGGAGATCGTCCGGGAACTGCCCCAGGAGCTGATCACCATGGAAACCCTTCCCAATGACAGAGTGCTGATCCACTCCGGACGCTCCCGTTTCGAGCTTTCCACCATTCCGGCGGAGGATTTCCCGCTCCTCAATTTCTACCAGGATATCGAATTTTTCAAGACCGATGCGGACATCTTGAGGAAGGCGCTGGACAAAACCCATTACGGCATTCCGACGGAGGACGATCCGTTCAGTATATCCGGCCTTTTCTGGCATGCCGTGGAATCCGGCAAACTCCGGTTCGTTTCCTCGGACGGGCATCGGCTGGTGTACTATGAAGTTCCCGCGGAATCGTTCCCGGGTGTGGACGTCGGCAAGGGCGTGATCATTCCCCGCAAAGGCGTACAGGAGATTCTGAGGGCCATCGAGAAGGAAAACGACGTCGAGCTGGGAATTCACGGGAACGGGCTGGTTATCAGAATTCCCGGCACGCTGCTCAGCATCCAGTTGCTCGATTCGGATTTTCCCGAATATCAGCTCATCATCCCGGACGAGCGCACTTCATCGCTGACCGTCGACTGGGAGGTCCTCTATCACGCCCTCAAGCGCGTGTCGATCCTGACCAACGTCAAGTGGCGCCACGTTCGTATCGTCATAACGAAGGGAAGCCTGGAACTCGAGTCCGGAAACCCGGAACTCGGAAACGCCAACGATGTTTTCGACGTGGATTACGACGGGGAGGACTTTTCCGTCGCCTTCAACGTGCGCTACGTTCTGGATGCCATTCAGGCCATGGGAAGCACCCAGGTCCGGTTTGAATGGGTGGACCAGTATCATGGAGGCGTTTTCGTCGACGCGGAAGATCCCGGATATCTCAGCCTGATCATGCCCATGGTGGTGTAGCGCGTGGTATGCGGTGGCTTCCTTGCCTGCCTGGAGGAAGCCGGCGGGGGACTCGGGAAGGGCGTCCCGCAAAAGTTGGCCGTGCCGGTCCGGGGATTTCCTCATACCGGAGCGGACGAGGGAATCTCCGATGACTTGACGGCGGTGCGGCCCGTTGGAAGCGGGGATACGCCCTTTTCCGGGAAAATTGCCGGCGAAGGGCTTTGAAGGATGGAACCGCCGGTTTCTCCTTCGACGGGCCTCCGGCCGATGCCGGAGACGGTCGGGTGCGGGGACGGCTGGAGGGCACAGGGCCTTAAAGGCCGGAATACCAAAACCGGAGAACATCTCCCGGCGGACCCATCATTTTCGTTCCCCCGCACAGCTTCAACAACGCCCGTCCTTTCCTTCTATTTCCGTGAAATCCATTGAAACAATGTGGGAAAAAGGCTACACTTCTTTGTTTTTAAAAGAAAAATTGTAAAGTGCCATTCTATTCGGGATCTTCGTCGGCCTTTACGAAACCGTGCTTATTTTTCGATGCACCTGTTCAGCCTGAAAGAGGTACCCTATGTCAGAATTAAGTCCCAATGGATTGAATGGATCGGCTTCAGCAGACCAGTACACAGCACAGCAGATCACCGTTCTCGAAGGGCTCAGCGCCGTGCGGGTACGCCCTTCCATGTACATCGGCAACATCGGTGTGGAAGGCCTGCACCACCTGGTTTACGAAGTCGTCGACAACAGCATCGACGAAGCGCTGGCCGGGTTTTGCGATCATGTGACCATTCAGATCCACCTGGACGGCTCCGTCAGCGTTGAAGACAACGGCCGCGGCATCCCCGTCGACATCCATGAAAAGGAAGGCATCCCCGCCGTGGAGGTGGTCATGACGAAACTCCATGCGGGCGGCAAGTTCGACGATTCCACCTACAAGGTTTCCGGAGGTCTCCACGGCGTGGGCGTTTCCGTGGTGAACGCCCTCAGCGAGTACCTGGAAGTGGAAATCCACCGCGACGGGAAAAATTATTTCCAGCGCTACGAAAGAGGGGAACCCAAGACGCGCCTCATGGAAAGAGGCACGACCGACAGGCGCGGTACACTCGTCAAGTTCAAGGCGGACGCCGAGATTTTCACGGAAACGGAGATGAGCTTCGACGTCCTGTCCGTGCGCATGCGGGAACTCGCCTTCCTGAACCGGGGTCTCCGCATCGATCTTTGCGACGAACGCATCCCGATGGAGAAGAATTTCTGCTACGAGGGCGGGCTGGCCTCGTTCGTGCAATATCTGAATAAGAACAAGGAGCCGCTGCACCCGGAGATCATCTTCATCAACGCGGAAAAACAGGGCACGGCGGCGGAAATCGCCATCCAGTACAACCGGACCTACAACGAAAAAATCTTCACCTTCGTGAACAACATCAACACGAAGGAAGGCGGCACGCACCTGGTCGGCTTCAAGACGGGACTGACGCGATCCATCAAGCAGTACGCGGTCCAGAACAAGATGCCCAAGAACGACCTGGACAAGCTGACCGGCGACGACGTCCGCGAGGGGCTCACGGCGATCATCAGCGTCAAGGTGCCTCAGCCGCAGTTCGAAGGTCAGACGAAAACGAAGCTGGGCAACAGCGACATCAAGGGACTGATCGAAAACATGGTGTACGAAAAGCTTTCGGTTTTCTTCGAGGAAAACCCGAAGGTCATCCGCACCATCCTCGACAAGGTGCTCGAAGCCGCCCGGGCCCGCGAAGCCGCGAGACGCGCCCGGGAACTCACGCGGCGCAAGGGGGTTCTGAGCGACCATTCCCTCCCGGGAAAACTCGCCGACTGCCAGGAACGGGACCCTTCCAAGAGTGAAATCTTCATCGTCGAGGGAGATTCCGCAGGCGGTTCCGCAAAGCAGGGTCGGGACAGGCGTTTTCAGGCCATTCTTCCCCTCCGGGGCAAGATCCTGAACGTCGAGAAGGCCCGGTTCGACAAGATGCTCGAAAGCCAGGAGATCCGCACCATGATTTCGGCCCTGGGAACGGGCATCGGGAAGGAAGAGTACAATCCCGACAAGCTGCGGTACCACAAGACCATCATCATGACCGATGCCGACGTCGATGGCGCTCACATCCGGACGCTTCTGCTCACCTTTTTCTACCGGCAGATGCCGGACCTGATCGAACGGGGCCACCTGTTCATCGCCCAGCCCCCCCTCTACCGGGTGGCCATCGGCAAGCAGGAACTCTATCTCAAGGACGAAGACGGCCTGAACGCGTACCTGCTGACCCGCGTCGTGGAAAGGAAGCAGGTGAAGCTTCCCGAGGGGAACGGCCCTGTTCCGGCCGACCAGCTGGTCCAGATGCAGAAGCACTTCGCCCGGTATGAAGAACTGCTGGAGCGGGTGGTCCAGAAAGGCGTACCCGGGGAACTTGTCGAAGAACTGGTGAAGATCGTCCTGGGCAACGGACTTTCCGTGACGGACCACGAGGCCTGTTTTTCGGCCATCCCCCAGGGCCTGGAGAAGGCCGGATATACGGTCATCTCCATCGACACGCCGGCCGGGCACCAGGGATGCGACATGGAACTGAGCAAGCCTTCCTCGGAAAGCGGGCAGAGCAGGGTGCGGCTGGGCCACGAGATCATCCACTCCCTGGAGTTCAAGAAGCTGGTGGAACTTGGAAACCGCCTGCAAATGCACCGCGAAACCCCCTACCTGGTACAGGACGGCACGGGGGAGCAGGCGTTCGAACATCCCCGCACGCTTTTCCAGCACCTCATGGAAGAGGGCCGGAAGGGGACGGGCATCCAGCGTTACAAAGGTCTGGGCGAAATGAACCCCGAGCAGCTCTGGGAAACGACCATGGACCCCGAGAAGCGCGCGCTGCTCCAGGTCAGGATAGAAGACGCCATCAACGCCGACGAGCTTTTCACGACCCTCATGGGAGACGCCGTCGAGCCGCGCCGGGACTTCATCCAGAAGTATGCGCTGGACTTCAGGGAACTGGATATTTAAAAGCCGGTCCCGAAAGGGCCGACCACGGTCGCCCTCGCAGTGAACGGGTTCTTTACGAATGCAACAGGATGAACTTTCAATGGACCTGAAAACCATCAATATAGAAGACGAAATCAAACTCTCCTACCTCGATTACGCCATGAGCGTCATCATCGGGAGGGCCATTCCGGATGTCCGCGACGGTCTGAAACCCGTGCACCGGCGGATTCTCTACACCATGCACGAGTTGAAGAACGACTTCAACAAGCCCTACAAGAAATCGGCCCGCATCGTCGGTGACGTCATGGGTAAGTATCACCCGCACGGCGACAGCGCGATCTACGACGCCCTGGTGCGCATGGCCCAGGATTTCAGCATGCGCTACCTGATCGTGGACGGGCAGGGTAACTTCGGGTCGGTCGACGGTGATCCCCCGGCGGCCATGCGTTACACCGAAGCGCGCATGAAGCGGTTCGGACACGAGTTCCTGAGGGATATCGAAAAGGAAACCGTGAACTTTCAGCCCAACTACGACAACACGGTCCCGGAACCGGCCGTGCTGCCGTCGCGGGTACCGAACCTGCTGCTCAACGGGTCGAACGGCATCGCCGTCGGCATGGCCACGAACATTCCCCCCCACAACCTGCGCGAACTGTGCCTGGCCATGAAGATGCTCCTGGAGAACCCCGCCGTCACCGTGAGCGACCTGATGCGCTATATTCCCGGCCCCGATTTTCCGACGGGCGGGTTCATCTGCGGGACCGAAGGCATCAGGGAAGCCTACGAAACGGGCAGGGGCAGCATCAAAATGAGGGCCCGGGTGGAAGTGGAGGAATCGGGCCGGAAAACCCACCTCATCGTCACGGAACTGCCCTACCAGGTGAACAAGGCCAAGCTGCTCGAACGCATCGCGGAACTGGTCAAAACGAAGAAGATCGAGGGGATTACCGATATCCGCGACGAATCCGACCGGGAAGGCATGCGCGTCGTTCTGACCCTGCGCCAGGGGGACGAGCCCAAGGTCGTCGAAAACCAGCTCTACAAGCACACGCCCATGGAAAGCACCTTCGGGGTGATCATGCTGGCCGTCGTGGAGAACAAGCCCGAAGTTCTCGACCTCAAGAGAGTGCTCGTTCATTTCCTGAATTTCCGGCGGCAGGTCGTCGTCCGGCGCACGCAGTTCGAGCTGAGGCAGGCGGAAAAGCGGGCCCACATCTTGGAGGGATACAAGATCGCGCTGGACAACCTGGACGAGGTCATCCGGTTGATCCGTGCGGCGGCGAGCCCCTCGGACGCCAAGCAGTCCCTGATCGCGCGGTTCGGGTTCAGCGACACGCAGGCCCAGGCGATCCTGGATATGCGCCTCCAGCGCCTGACCGGGATGGAAAGGGACAAGATCCTGGAGGAATACGCCGAGGTGCTGAAGGAAATCGAGAAGCTGCAGCGGATCCTCGCCTCCTCGGCCCTGGTGGACCAGATCATCCGGGAGGAAATCGACGAACTGCTGAACGGCTACAGTGATCTGCGCCGGACGGAAATCCTCCAGGAAACCGGCGCCATCTGCATCGAAGACCTGATTGCCGCCGAAGAGATGGTCGTCACGATTTCCAAGGCCGGATACGTGAAGCGGACGCCGCTGTCGATCTACAGGAGCCAGAAGCGCGGAGGCAAGGGGCGCAGCGGCATGAGCACCCGCGCGGAGGACCTGGTGACGAGCCTCTTCACCGCCTCCACCCACGACTATCTCCTGGTGTTCACCAACCGGGGCCAGGTCTTCTGGCTCAAGGTCTACGAAATCCCGGAAGTCGGGCCGTCGGCCATCGGCAAGGCCATCGTCAACCTGCTGCCGCTCCAGCAGGGGGAGAAGATCCAGACCATCCTGCCGGTCAAGGAGTTCACCCAGGGCCATTATATCATCATGGCGACCCGTAACGGCGTTATCAAAAAGACCGAACTGCCGGCCTACGGCAATCCGCGGTCGAACGGCATCCGTGCCATCGTGCTCGACGACGACGACGAGCTGATTTCCGTCTGCATCACCGACGGGAACCGGGACATCTTCCTGATGAGCCGGGCGGGCAAATCCATTCGCACGAGCGAGGCGGAATTCCGGCCGCTGGGCCGGGTGAGCCGCGGCGTGCGGGGAATGAACCTGGACGGCAGCCAGCTGGTCGGCATGGACGTCATCGACCAGGGCAAGTGCATCCTGGTCATCACGGAAAAGGGCTTCGGAAAACGGACTCCCGAAGAGGAATACAACTGCCAGGGGCGCGGCGGCAAGGGAGTGCTGAATATCCGGGTTACGGAGCGAAACGGCGAAGTCGTCAAGTTCCGGCAGGTGGGTGAAAACGAAGACGTGATGATCATCACCGACCGGGGCCAGGTGATCCGCATGCCCGTTGCCCAGGTGAGAAAGATCGGCCGGGTGACCCAGGGCGTGAAGCTCATCAACATCGGCGACGACGGCGAAAAGGTGGTGGATCTCGATGTCCTGACGGAATCCGAAGAGGACAAGGTGGATGCCGAGGAAATCACGGTGGAAATCGAAGTCATCAAGGACGATGGGAACGATACGGAGATCTGATGAGCACGAACCGTCGCATAGGCGTTGTGGGTGCCGGAAGCTGGGGCACCACGCTGGCCCAGCTTCTGGCGGGAAAAGGCTATCCGGTCGATCTCTGGGTCTATGAGAAAGACTTGTGCCGGACGATCCGCGAAACACGGGAAAACACCGTTTATCTTCCCGGTTTCGCGTTGAACGAAAATATCACGCCTCACGAAGACCTCGAGGGAGTGGTGAAGGACCATGACTTCATCGTCATGGTCGTCCCGTCTCACGTGTACCGGACGGTGGCGAACCGCATGATCCCGCTGCTCTCCCCGGGAGCCTCCGTCGTGAACGCGACGAAGGGCATCGAAAACGAAACGCTTCTCACCATGTCGGGGATATGGAAGGAAATCCTTCCCCGCCCGGATATGGTCGAGCTTCTCACCCTGTCGGGCCCGTCCTTCGCGCGGGAGGTGGCCCGTGAGACCCCGACGGCCGTGACCATCGCCTGCGAAAAGCTGGAAGTCGCCAAGGCGGCCCAGAGGGTTTTTTCGACGAACTATTTCCGGGCCTATACCAGTGTCGACGCGATCGGGATCGAACTGGCGGGAGCCCTGAAAAACGTCATCGCACTGGCGGCGGGGGTCTGCGACGGCCTGGGATACGGCTACAACACCCGCGCCGCGCTCATCACCCGCGGCCTCGCGGAAATCTCCCGCCTGGGCGTGAAAATGGGCGCCAATCCGCTGACCTTCTCGGGGCTGGCGGGCATCGGCGACCTGGTGCTGACCTGTACGGGGGACTTGAGCCGCAATCGGACGGTGGGCCTCCAACTGGGAAAGGGCCGGAAGATCTCGGAGATCCTCGGGGAGATGCGCATGGTGGCGGAAGGGGTCAAGACCGCCCGCTCCGCTCATTTCCTGGCGCAGCGCATGCAAGTGGAGATGCCGATCACCGAACAGGTGTACCTGATTCTTTACGAAGACAAGGCCCCGCCCCAGGTCGTCCGGGAACTGATGACCCGGAACCTCAAGCACGAACTGGAAGAAGAATCGGAATGAGAAGGCCGGTCCGGCCAGCACCGTGCTTGTAGGCCACGGCGATTGCTGATACTATGGCGGCGAGTCTCATTCCCCCTCAAGGAAAGCGGGCAGTGCTGCTGCCTGAGCGGACCGGGCCCTGTTGTCCGCCCTGCGGGATTTCAACCAGCGGCGGGAGATCCATCGGCCTTGATGCAACGGCATTGCCTCCCAGGGAATTGAGATCTATCGAGGGGGAATCCTCGACGCAACAGCATTGAGTCCCCGCGACGGCGGGATGAAAATCGGTACGGTTTCTGATGGCTGCGGAGCGTTTATGGCCGAGGGCAACGCTATGGCTTCGGGTTCCGACAACAGGACGGAGGTCGGGTTACGGGACGCGGGTTCCGACAACCCGCTCACGTCCGATATACGCGAACGAGTCAGGGAAAAGAAAAAGAACTACGAACGGTACAACCTCGATCGCGTCCATGAGGAGGCGTTCGCCACCTTTTTCGATCTCGCCCAGGAATACACCCAGCTCGAAAGCCTTTACCAGATCTGCGTGGCCGTCCCGAAGGAATTCGTCGGGCTGGACAGCAGGCTCTACATCATCAATCCGAAGACTTCCCGCCTGGAGAAGGTATGTTCGAGCGAAGGCGGGCTGATCCCGGCGGACAGGCGGCCGCAGTCCTCCCTCGAGATCTCCGAGCGGCCCTACGAAACCGTGGAAAGCTTTGTCTTCCCGATCCACGGCAACCACGCGCTGTGTACGTTCCTCCCGATATTCGCCAAGCGGCAGGTGCTGGGCCTTTTCGAAATCTATCCCAAGAACGTCGTGGACGAACGGCAGCATTTCTTCCTGGAAAAGCTCACGAACCGCATGGGCTTCAACCTGCACCAGAAAATGCTCATCGAGCAGAACGTCAACCACATCAAGTTCATCAATCAGCTCGTCGCGGATATCGCTCACAACGTCATTTCGCCGAACCTGTACTACAAGCTGTTCCTCATCCGCCTGAAGAAGAACATCGTCGCCTGCGACCAGGTGCATCATCGCCTGGAAGAACTTTTCGACCTGCTGGGCGATGGCTGGGGAGAAGCGGTCTCCCAAGAGCTTTGCGAAATCCTGGAGCTGGCCGAGAAGACCAACCGAAGTCTCGAAGACGACCGGAAGGCCCTGGAAAAGCACTACGAACACACCAGCCTGTTCCTGGAGACTCTCCTGCGCCGGGATCATTTCGAGAAGGGCACCTACGTCCTGAAGATCCAGTCGTGCAATTTCAGGACCGAGATCATACAGCCCCTGCTGGAGCGCTACCACCCGATGCTCACCAGGAAGCACATCCAGGTCGACAACCGGATGGTCAACGTTCCCGACGAACAGGTCACCCTTTCCGTGGACAAGGGGCTGATCTCCCAGGTTTTCGACAACTTCTTCTCGAATGCCCTGAAGTATACCCGCGAAGTGAAAGACAAGCTGGGCAACGAACGCAAATTCGTTTCCTACAACCGGCAGATCCTGAAGGATTTCTTCGGGCAGGGGATCGACGGGGTGCGGTTCAATTTCTTCACGACGGGGGAACCTCTCTCGAAAGACGACTCCCGGCGGATCTTCGAAGAAGGATACCGGACGGCCGGCGCCGAGAAGGAACGCGGCACCGGCCACGGGATGCATTTCGTCAAGACCGTGGTGGAGATCCACGGGGGGATCGCCGGGTGCGACCCCCAGGCCGATGGAAACCTGATGTATTTCGTCCTGCCCCTGCGGCGGGTGCTGCAGCTGCCCGGATAGACGATTCTCTCACTCTGCTCCGGGCCTCGGATAGAGCCCGGCCTGCCGGACGATCTCCGGGACCTTTTCCTCCCATTCGATGGCCATGATGTGAACGCCGTGAACCCCGGCGATCCGCTTCAGCTCCTGGATCTGCTCGATGCAGATGCGGATGCCCTCCTCCGCCTGCCTGTCCTTGGGAACGCCGGCCATTCGGGCGACGACTTCATCGGGGACGTCCATGCCCGGGACCCTGTTCTTCATATACTTCGCCATACCGACGGATTTCATGGGGGTGAGTCCGCCGAGGATGTAGACCTTTTCGTGCAGGCCGCGGTCCACCACGCCCGCCATCCATTTCCTGAATTTTTCCATGTTGTAGATGCACTGGGTCTGGATGAACTGGGCGCCGGCCGCGACTTTCTTCGCCAGCCGCGGGACGCGGATTTCGAACGGATCGGCGAAAGGGTTTTCCGCGGCGCCTATGAACATCTTCGGCCGTTCCTTGAGTTCGAAGCCGCTGAGCAGCCTGCCGTCGTCGCGCATCATCCGCACGGTCTGCAGCAGTTGCGTGGAATCCAGGTCGAACACGTTGGCCGAAGAGGGGTGGTCCCCGAAGCTCTGATGGTCCCCCGTCAGGCAGAGGATATTGTGAATCCCGAAGGACGCCGCGCCGAGGATATCGCTTTGCATGGCGATGCGGTTCCTGTCCCGCGTGACCATCTGGAGCACGGGCTCAAGGCCCATCTGCTTGATGCGGATGCAGGAGGCGAGGCTGCACATGCGCACGACCGCCGTCTGGTTGTCCGTCACGTTGATGGCGTCGACGAAATTTCCGACCGCCCTGGCCTTTTCCTCCACCACCTTTCCGTCCGCACTGCGCGGAGGACCGCACTCCGTGGTGACGGCGAAATGTCCGGCTCTCAGGATCTGCTCCAGCCTGCTGGGCGTCGTGGCACTCATAGGCGCGAAACCTCCTTGATCGCCTTGCGGGGGCCGCCGTCGCGGCTTTTCGACCAGTCCTTCGGGTCCGTCGGCTTTTCAAAACGGTCGAGCTGGCCCAGTTCCCTGAGCCGCTCGTAGATGAGCTGCCAGCCGCAGTCGATTTCCTTGTTCACTTCGCATTTTCCCCTGGAAGACCCGCCGCAGGGCCCGTTGGCCATGCGCTTGGAACAGCGGGCGATGGGGCAGATCCCTCCCGTCGATCCGAGAATGCACTGGCCGCACGCCTGGCAGCGCTCGGCCCATTCCCCCTTGGCCTCCGTCACCCCGATGAAGCAGGTGTTGACCGCGGGAAAGACGGGCCTGGTCCGGAAGGTTTCAGCGAGAAACTGCACCCCAGCGCCGCAGGCGAGCGAGAGGACGGCGTCGCAGGCCGCGACCCGCTCTTCGATCTGTGCCAGGTACGGGCGGTCGCACTGCCGCGTCAGGCTGATCTCTTGAACCGTCGCATCCTTTCCCGCCTGCGCGAAGTACATGCGAAGGGCCGAGGCGACGATCTCGGCCTCCTTCAGGCCCCCGGCCTCGCAGACGGTCACGCATCCGTCGCAGCCGATCACCAGGATTTTTCCGTAATCCTTGACGCAGTCGATGATTTCCTCGATGGGTTTGGCTTGGGCTATGATCATGCGGCCACCTCCGCTTTCCTTCCGCCTTCGCTCCGGCCGGCACGCCCTCGCAGGGGGCTCGGGCCGAGGCTTCTGATCTTTTCGGTCATTTCGCGGGCGATCTCGGCAAACCTGGGGCCCTGCCCGGCCGAGATGTTGAACATCGCGACGCGCTCCCCGCCGACGCCTAGCCTGTCCAGCAGTTCCCGCACGTATTCCACCCGCTTCCTCGCCCGCAGGTTGCCGACCTGGTAGTGGCAGTCCCCTTCGAGGCAACCGGCGACGAAAACGCCGTCCGTGCCTTCCTCCATGGCCTTCATCAGGTGAATGACGTCCACTCTTCCGCTGCAGGGCAGTTTGACGACCCTGATATTCGCGGGATAGTTCAGTCTCATCGAACCTGCCAGGTCCGCTGCCGAGTACGCTCAATAGCTGCAGCAGAAGGCGAGGATCGTCGGTTCGAAAGGCTCCATTACCTGCTCCTTCATGTGAGGGGTCCTCATGCAGCCGAAGGTTTGAAGGGATGCAGCCCGCCCGGGAAACCGGGCGAAGGTGCGCCATGAGTCCTGCAACAAGCTTACCGGCCAGGGAAAGAGATCCGTTCTTGCGAGCGGCGCATCCGGCGGAATGAACTGTCCTTCACGAGTTTCAGGAAATGGATCGAAGTGAGGCCGAACGCAGTAAAAAAAGTATAACACCGGCTTGCGGGCGGTTCAACCACTGGTGAAATGCTGAACGACGAGGGAAGGCTCCGCGGCAGGCGGGAGACGCGCAGGGTCAGGGACTACGAGAAAAAGCACAGGAATCGCAGGACACTCATGAAGGTTCTGGACAGAAAGCTGAAGTGGCCGACCGGCAAGGAAGATCCGGGTCCGAGAGGCCCGGATTGTCAACTTTCCAATTGGCAGTCGCGGTCCCGGGGTGCTATAGTCGCTGATAACGGGTACATGCCCGTTCACATGCTTTACAGACGGAAGAAATCGAGCCTTTGGAAGGCGGCAGAGCAAGGCGGGGGGCCGGCTTTGCGCCCGGGACGGTTTTTCCCGAAGCCGCCGGGGTCAGGCCGTATTTTTACGCAGCGACTTTGCCGGCCAGTCAGGCAGGCCGGGGCAGGGACCGCCTGTATGGACATTCGCCCTAGTTTGAGAGAGGTCGAGGTCGAGGGGTTGGGGGACGACTTCGACAAAGTGGTGAAAGGCACCGTTCCCATCAAGCTGAGGGATCTGTTCCCGGGAACGGTACTGCCGTTCGACCTGTACTTTCCCGCCGCGGGAGGCCCCGGAAGGGCACTTACGCTCAAGAAAGTCTTCGAAGCCGGGGAGGCTTACAGGCCTTCCTTCCACGAATCGTTCCTGGCGGGAGAGGTGTCCGAAGTCTATATCCGGGAATCGGACGAAAACTCCTTCACCCTCTACCTGATGGACAACGTCCAGAAAATCGTCCGGTCCCCGCACATCTCTCCCGAAACCAAGACCCAGTTCCTCTACGACAATGCGGAAGCCATCGTCTCGAGAACGTACAAGGAACGCCCCAACGCCGCAAATATCAAGCTGGGGCGGCAACTGGCGGATTGTTTCGCCAGCCATCTGCTGGCCGACAACATCTCCGCGGCGGCGGTGTTCTCCCTGTTCTCCAAAGACTACGACACGTTCACCCACTCGGTCCAGGTGGCCGTCCTGGGCATGGCCTTCTGCAAGTTCCTCGGCATGGGCAGGGAGGAAATGGCGGATTTCGCCCTGGGAGGCCTCTTCCACGACGTCGGAAAGAATGCCGTGGAAGACGGTATCCTGAAAAAGCCTTCCCCCCTGAATGACGAAGAATTCGAAATCATCAAGAAACATACGCTGATGGGGTACCAGCAGCTGCGCAGAACCCAGATCCTGAACGCCGCACAGCTGGGAATCGTCTTGTGCCACCATGAGGCCATGGACGGTTCCGGATACCCGCAGGGGCTGAAGGCCCAGCAGATTCACAAGTATGCGCGTATCGCCCGCATCGTGGACGTCTACGACGCCCTGACCACCCGGAGGGTCTACAAGGAGGCCTTGTCCCAGGAGCAGACTTTGCAGCTCATGCGACGGGACATGAAGCAGACCTTCGACAGCTCCCTCCTGGAAGCGTTCGTCAACTACCTGGGAATGGGTGAAAAAATGAAAGCTGCACCGGAAGGAATGCGACTCGATATCGAACTCGGAAACCAGGTCGTCATCGAACTGGAAGGGGAAGGAGCGCGGTTGAAGGCCGGTCTCGTCGGCATGGAGGCGGGGGAGTTCCTCATTTTCGGCATGCCCGCGACCGTTCAGGTGAAGAAATTTGCGAAGGGAAGGAAGATCATCGCCCGGTACGCTCACGCCGGGAGCGTCTACGGTTTCCGGTGCGAGGTGCTCGGCGGTATCGAACAGCCCCTGCGCCTGCTGTTCCTGGCCTATCC
>JAJFUA010000218.1 GCA_021372635.1 Desulfobacteraceae bacterium
GAAGACGTGCAGCCCCGAACGGCAGGAAGCGAGCACCAGGTCGTCGTGGAAGCAGGGCGGCGTGCAGATGTCCACGAAATCGACCCGCTCCGCCGCGATCATCTTTTCCAGGTCCGGATAGATCCGGGCCTCCGGCAGCAGTTCCCGGGCCTGCCGGGCGCGTTCGGCCTGCGGCTCCACCACCGCGTCGATGCGAAAATGCTCTTTCCTCCGCCATACGGGCAGGTGAGCGTTGATCGCCACGTTGCCGAAACCGACGATGGCTCCGCGCAGGGTTCTTTTTTCAGGGGAGTTCCGGTTCACTTCCGTCGAATCCTATTTGTACTGTATGTGCCTGGCCGTGTAGTCGAACACCTCGTCGATGATTCCCAGCCCCTCGTCGGCTTCCTCGCGGGTGAGGGTCAGCGGGGGATTGATCCGGAAGTTGGGCTTGTAGTTCATGCACACTAGGCCGCGCTTGAGCGCCTCGAGGAACATCTGCTTCGTCACGGCTTTTTCCAGGGGTTCCTTGGTCCTGCGGTCCTTCACCAGTTCCACGCCGATGAGCAGTCCCGCGCCGCGGACATCGCCGATGAACTCGTACTTTTCCTGGAGCTTCTTCAGGCCGTTGAGCATGTATTCGCCCACCTGCCGGGAGTTTTCCACCAGCTTTTCATCGATGATGGTCTGAACGGTGGCGTAGGCGGCGGCGCTCGCCAGAGGGTTCCCCCCGTAGCTGCTGGACGATGCGCTCGGCTTGGAGAACGGTTTGCTGGCCGTGATGGCGTCCGTCGAAATCAGGCCCGAAACGGGAAACCCGCTTCCCAGTCCCTTGCCGATGGTCATGATGTCGGGGACGAGGCCCGTGTGGTTCGACCCGAACATTCTGCCGGTGCGCCCGAAGCCGGTGATCATTTCGTCGGCGATGAAGAGCGCGTCGTTTTCGTGGGCGATCTGGCGGAGTCCGTGCAGGAACTCGGCCGGCGGAATGATGTTTCCGGCCGTCCCCTGGATGGGTTCCACGATGATGGCGGCCAAGCTTCCCGCCGTGTTGTGCTCGATGACCTTGCGGACGAAATCGAGGCAGAACATGCCGCAGCCGGGGTATTCCATCTTGAACGGGCAGCGGTAGCAGTCCGCGTACGGAGCGAGATGCAGGCCCGGGTACATGTTGCCCCAGTTCTTCTTGAAGGCGTCCCCGATGAGCCCCAGGACCCCGCCCGTCTTGCCGTGAAAGCCGCCCCAGAAGCTGAGGACTTCGAACTTTTTCGTGTGTGCCTTGGCCAGGCGGACGGCCGCTTCCACCGCCTCGGCCCCGCCGCTGTAAAGCTGGGTGCGGGTGAGCCCTTCGGGAGTGATGGTGGCGATGAGGTGCAGCAGTTTTGCCCGGTTTTCGCTGGTGAAGCTCCCCACGGTGACCTTTTCGATCTGTTCCTTGAGCGCGGCGACGTAGCGGGGATGGCAGTGGCCGAGGCTGCACACCGCAACCCCCGCCATGAAGTCGAGGTAGGTCTTTCCTTCCATATCCGTGATGCGGCGGCCTTTCGCCTCCTTGACGACCAGCCGTGAAAGCTGGCTCACTTCCTGAAGGCCGGGGGCCATGAACTGTTCTTCCTCGGCGTAAATCCTGGAGGATGCCGTGTCCGCCGCTTTTTCGAAAGTTCCTTGAAAATGCATGTGAGGGTCCCACTCCTTTCTCGTGATGCCCGCCGTGTGCCCCACGCGCGGGGCTTTCCTGTCCGGGCGATGCTTTTGGGAAGGTCAGCGCGCCTTCCTCTCCAGGTAACATGCGATGCTTCCGGCAGCCGGGCGGCAGCAGCGCGAAAAGCTGGGCCAGTCGTTGAGGTCGATCAGGGCGGCTCCCCCTGTCCCGGTCAGGACGGCGTCCCCTCCGTACACTTCCAGGCCGACCGCCGC
>JAJFUA010000231.1 GCA_021372635.1 Desulfobacteraceae bacterium
GAGAGCGAGTCTTTGTCGAAGAAAGTCTGCGTCTTCTGGCCCGCCGTTCCGGAACTGGTCAGCACGAGTTCGATTTCATTTTCGCTCACGCTGCGGAAGGCGTTGAGCTTCATGGTGCCCACGAACAGCGGCGGAATGCCGAGGACGTCATCCATGGTGCCGATCGTGTCCGGCGTGATCCCGCGGGCATGAGCAAGGTGGCGGATGAAAGGCTGGACGGAGTACTGAAAACGGTAGTTCTCCACCATGGCTTCGATAAAAAGAGACTCGTTCGATTCGGAAAAATCGAAGGCATCCTTGCGGCTGCACAGTAAGTCAACTTTTGGAAAATTCATGAGGGACTCCCTTTATGGGTTTCGATTCGGGTCCACGGCCCTGACATAGTCCAGGAGACGCTTGCCCATTTCGGAATTCATCTGAAACCTGCCGTAATCGACGGTGGCGTTATTGAGAAATTGCAGAACGAGGGTTTCCTCCGTGCCCTTCGAAGGGAATACGCCCGAGAAGAAAAACCCCATTTCCTCGAACTCGCCGGCTTCGGCGGCGGAAGGATCGCAAAGGTTGATGTAAAGAAAAACGGTCTCGACCCTCTTGAGACAGAGCTGCCGCAAAAGGGAACGGACTTCGGAAACCGTATTCCGGCCAAAGCGCAGGATATGGATGTGCGAGACCGAGTTGTTGTCCGTATGCACCCGGATCATGCCTCTGCCGGAGGACTTGACCGCGATGACTCCCCCTCCGCCGATCTGCGGCTCGATCCCGAGATTGCCGTAAATTTCCCGGATAATTCCCTCGTGCCGCGCAGGGGGATGAATGATTGGGGTTGCAGGTTCCCGGCAGTACAGAAACGAATGTGCGAGACTCTCGCGTTGGGAGGTACTCTTTTCCGCTATCTGTTTGAAATCCAGCGGCGCCGCGCAGGAAAGCAGAAGGCAGGTATCCCTGAATCCCAGCCGGTGCGCGGCTTTCTGAGAAAAAAAGTGCGTCGTCACGGAGTGGACGTAGGCGCCATAAAATCCACGCGCCCGGGCTTCCTCGATCAACGCGGGAGTGAGCCGGTTCAGCACTCCGCCGCCCCGGCATTCGGGCTTTACGAACGCGACCCCGAATTCGCAGATGCCCTCCATTTCCGCTTGAGGAATAAGGGCCGCGTGCCCGATCACCTCTCCCGCGTCGGAAACGGCGACGAGGGAAATGAGCTTTCCGGTTGCGTTCAGCTTCCTCACCCGATCCGGATGGTAAATGTGTTCATAGACGTAAGTGTACCGGTACGCCTCGTACGCGCAGCGCGATACCGCGACCGCCTCCCCGGGCCGCATCGGACGGACCTCGAAAACGGCCGGAGGTCCGGCCTGTTCCCGGCTCTCCGGGGCGGGCGGCATTTCGTGCGCGGCGTAATCATTGATATGCCTGCTGCCGGAATACTTCACGAGCCTGGTTTCCTTGCCATCCCGGCCCAGGTTCAGAAAGGAAACATGATCGAAGATCCGTTTCATGAGGTGAAAACCGAGGCCGGTACAATCCAGGTTTTCCTTGTCCAGGCGGTAGGCCGGGACTGATTTCGGATCGAACGGGATGCCGTGGTCTTTCACGACGATTTCCATCCCGAGATCCATCGGTTTGAAGATCACTTCTATTCCCGCCTCGTCCGGATCGTATGCATGCCGGATGGCATTGCTCGCGGCCTCCTCGACACCGACCTCGATCTGCGACGCTTCTTCGGGCGAGAAACCCAGAAGCCTGGCCATCTCAAAGGCGTTCCTCGTTACGATCGGAAGGAATTCCGGCCTTTGCGGCACCGTCAAACGAACACAATCACATTTTCCGTCCATTGCAATCCTCCGCCCCCGCCGCCGTGCGCAGGGAGAACGCGGTCACCGGGCAAGTCGAAGATGGTCCGCTATCCTGGGCACGAACAAAAGGGGAACTGCAAGCAGCATCGTAAGGACCCCGTTCATGAAAATGAGTTCCGAAACGGTGAGTACCTGCGAAAGGATGCCGTTCACCAGGAAACTTAGCGGAATCACCGCAAAACATGTCGTGGTCAGCAGGGCGAAGAACCGCCCCTTCATGTCCGGGGGGACCACGTGCTGAAAAAGGGACAGAGCCACCGTGTCCACCAGCGCCAGCGCCATTCCGACGGCCAGCAGCTGGGCGCAGATGACCGGCTTGCAGTACGTGATGCTGAGTCCCCCCAGGACCGCCCCCATCAGGAAAATCGCCCCGAAAAGAAGCGGGTAGATGTTCCGGTAGCTTTGGCGAAAACTCAGGATAAAGGTGAGCACTCCCGTGCCCGTGGCGAGAAACGCCTCGAAAAGCGCGACGGTGCTTACCGAATCGTTCAACTGGAACTGGACGATCATCGGGATCATGAGGGAAAGAGGGGCAGCGGTGAAATTCAGGAAAGCGAAAGCGGCCAGGAGCCACAGGATGGGCTTCTGGGACCAGAGATAAGAAAACCCCTCCCGGAAATTTGCCCCGTAGTCTTCGGTGCTTCCGGACCGGGGCAAACCGATGCGGATGCGGAAGACGAAGAGGGCGGAGACGAGGAACGAAGCGGCGTTCAGGAGAAACGCGCCCATGCTCCCCACCGCCGCGAGGAAGATTGCGCCGATGGCCGCCCCCAGGATATTCGCAATCTGGATGACCATGGAATCCAGTGCGACCGCGCCGGACACGTGGACCTCGTCGGTAAGGCTCACGAGCGAACTGCTCACCGAGGACTCGAACAGCGGGACCAGCACCGACGTGGCGAAGCAGAGCAGGTAGAGCAGGGGCAGGGAAAGCGCATCCAGATGGAGCAGGACGGCCAGGATGCCCACGAACATGGCTCGCAGCAGATCGGCGGCGATCATGCACCGTTTCTTGTCGAGCCGGTCGACCAGGGTGCCCATGAAAGGACCGAAAAGGACGACGGGCAGGAGGTTGAAAGCCATCAGCAAACCCAGGTGGAACTTGCTTTCGTTGGTGCCCTGGGAAATGATCCACCACGCCAGGGCTATGGTGTAGAACTTGTCGCCCACCGCAGAAATGAGCCGGGCCGCAAAAACCCTGCGGAAATCGGGAAACAGAAAAAGCGGATGGTCCATCAGTCTTGCACCGGCCGTTGCGTTCATCGACAAGCCCTCATTTTACGCCTGAGCAGAAATGTCCCCACCGCCGCACAATATCAAACCGGCGGTTGTGGAGGAACAACGAAAAAGGCACGGGACGGAATGCATTGCCTTCCGGTCTTCCGCACGCATTCCACACTAAATCGGCTGGGAGCGAGAAATACTGAAGCGGGAATGGCTGGCAAGCCACGGTAGCAGCAGGTCGGACCATGACAAGATGCTAAAGGGAAAGACACCCGTATACCGGGTCAAGAGTCACACCGGCGCAACAAATCGTGAAATTGTCGACTCTTCGGAATCCTGGGCTATTCTGCGGTTGCCGGGAGAGATCGGCGCGTATCGAGCCGATTGGCTGTGGGCGTAGAGTTGGGGGCATAGGCAGAGAGCAGGTGGGATTTCCACCTTTCAAGGGCTGAACCATCCTTTCACTTCAACGGCTCCGCCACGGTTCATGTGTGATTCATTGTCATCCTTTCAATGGGGTGCTAAGGGATTTTGCACCGGGAGGAGGACGTCTATGAAGACAGAAGTTCGAATGCGCCTGAAGTGGGTGGAGATGTATGAGAGAACGGGTAACGCAGGGCTCACGTGCCTTCGGTGTGGTATTTCACGACCGACACTGAGAAAGTGGTGGCGCCGATTCCAGGCAGAAGGGGTTGAGGGGAGTGGAAGCGCTACTCTCGCCCCATCCCTGGAGAGAGGGTCCAAATGGACACCTGTAAGATAGCCTCGGGGCTCTACCAGTATACGGCCATAGATGACTGCACCCGCTACATGGCCGTTGGGCTCTATGCGAGAAAGACCGCCAAGAATACGCTTCGTTTTCTCAATGAGCGGGTGCTTCCCGAGTTGCCCTTTCCTGTGCAGAGGATCCAGACAGACCGCGGAGGGGAGTTCCTCTCCCGCAGCGTGCAGCATGCCCTGATGGAAGCAAAGATCAAGTACAGACCCGTTAAGCCCCGCTCTCCTCACCTCAACGGGAAGGTGGAGCGAGCGCAAAAAACGGTCCTGGATGAATTCTATGAGACAGTGGATATCAAGCAGGGCAACCTCGAAGAGGAACTCCATGGGTATCAGCACTACTACAACTGGGAGCGGGCACACGGGGCTCACAATGGAAAAACACCCATGGAGCGCTACCTTGAGGTAAGCCTCCTCATCCCCTCCCGAGAGCAGGTGAGGGCAGCGTACGATCCGAGTCGTGAGCGCATCCGCCATAACCGTACTTTTGTGTGGATTCCAAGGTAATGAGGCATCAAGGAAAGAGCCGGACAAACAGAGGTGATAACCGCCGCTGTCGGGCCGCCTCCGACGAGTCACGGCTGGACCCATTCTCGGCGGCCCTTGCGGCTTGGCTCATTTTGGAGAGATAATGATTCGCAAAGTTGAAACCATGTCTGTGAATC
>JAJFUA010000235.1 GCA_021372635.1 Desulfobacteraceae bacterium
CCGCATCGTGGCCGAAGCCCGCACCCTGGAAAACGGTGCTTTCCCGCCGCTGAAAACGAAAAGGCGGGAAGCCGTGCAGAACGTTCCCGTACAGCGCTCCGGCCGGGAAAGGAATTCCGCTTTTGCCGTGAAACCCGAAACCGAAACCGCACTGCGCCGCTTTGTCGTCGAAGCCCGCAGGCTGCTCCTGGCGGAAGTCGAGGACCAGCTCGAAAAGGACTGGGGTCTGCCCCCGGACGGCCGTTTCGTGCCGGTCGAGAACCGCCCGGGACCCGTTGCGGGCCCTGAAGGTGCCGCGATGCTCCGGAGCCTCGAAGCGCGGCTGGACGGTTTGACGCGCTCCGGTCTTCCGCTGCGCCAGGCGCGCGGCAAGCTTGCCCGGGGGGAGGTGTTTTCCCGGCTTGCGGGCCTCGTGATCCGCAGGATGGAGGCAATGCGTGCTCCCGGCGGGCAACCGCCGGTCACGGCCGGTGGAGATGGAGCACGGCCCTTGTTGCCCGGCCCCGGTCCCGCAGTTTTGTCGCTCATCATGGAAGGCATGAACGCCCCGCAGGTCGCGGAAGCTTTTGCCCCGGGGAACGAGGAGGCCCTCGGCTGGCTGTATCAGTACTTCAACGAACGGGAGAAGCGGGAAGTATTCGAAACGCTCAACCGCGGAAAGCGCAAGATCCCGCCGGAAGACATCCCCCTGGCGACGCAGCTTTTCACGCCGGGCTGGATCGTTGCCTGGATCGTCGAAAACAGCCTCGGTCGACACTGGCTCCAGATGCACCCCGACAGCCGCCTTGCGGACCGGCTTCGCCGGCTGGTCCCGTCCGTCGCTCCCCTGCCTGCACTTCCGCTGAAAAAAGCCTGCGAAATCACATTCCTGGACCCTGCCTGCGGGACGATGCACTTCGGCCTGGCGGCGTACGATCTTTTTCTCGAAATGTACCGGGAGGAATTTCAGCGGGCGGGGGAGCCGGGGTGGCCCGGTGAGCCTTCCGTAGCCGGGGTCGGGGATATTCCGGCGGCGATCCTGCGGCACAACATTTTCGGCCTGGACATCGATCCGCTTGCGGCAGGCCTGGCCCGCACCGCCCTGGGATTGCGCGCCATGCGGGAGGGAGGCGCAAAGCCCCTGCCCGTGCCACGGGTCTACTGCGCCGGGGCGGTCCGGGCCGGCGGAGAATGGGAGTCCTGCCTCGAAGCGTTGCGGCAGGCGCGCCCGGCCTGTGCACAGGCACTCGAACAGTTCCGGGGCGCTCTCGCGGCGCTGGACCCCGGAGGGAGCCTCGCCCGCGTCGAAGCGGCCGTTCGGGAACGCACGGGCGGGTTTGCGCGCGCCTGCGCGAATGCATCGGACGGCACCGCGCAGCGGTTCGGGAAGGTTCCCGGCTGCGCCGACTGCCCGTTCGACCCGCTTCCGGGGTCAATCCTCTTCCGCGACGATACCGGGGAAGACCGGTTGATTGAACGGCTGTTCTGCCTCTCGGAGCTTGCGGGCGCGGGTTCCACCGGCTCGCGCGCGGCGGCGGAAATCGCAAGGGGACTCCTCGTGCTGGGGGTGCTCCGCCGCAGGTTCGACGTGGTGGCAACGAATCCTCCCTACCTTGCCCGGCGCAGCATGCAGCCGGGCCTGGCCGGATTTCTTCGGAAGGAATACCCGGACGGCAAGGGGGACCTCTACGCCGCCTTCATCGAGCGCTGCACGGAACTTCTCGCTCCAGGGGGGCGCACCGGCCTGATCGTGCAGCAGTCCTTCATGTTCATTTCCTCCTACGAGCGGCTGCGAAAGAGGCTGCTTGGGGGCCATTTCGTGGAAACCATGTGCCATGCCGGCCCGCATGCCTTCGAAGCCATTTCGGGAGAGAAGGTCAATACGACCGTGTTCGTGCTTTCGGAACTTTCCGGCGCACCCGCCGGGGATGCCCGGGAAGGGGTGTATTTCCGGCTGGTCCACGAGCCGGACCCGGAAAGCAAGCGGCGCCGCTTCGAAGCGGCCCTCGAACGTCTGCGGGCCCGGCAGGACGACCTGGCGGTCTATCGGTGCCGGAGCCGCGATTTCGACGACATCCCCGGCAGCCCATGGGTTTACTGGATTCCCCATAATCTTCGGCGTCCCTTCAAAGAACTGCCCGGCTTCGGGGAACTCGCCCCTCCGCGGCACGGGCTTTCCACCTGCGACAATTTCCGGTATCTCCGCAGATGGTGGGAAGTCGGAAAAGACGCGATCCGGTTCGAATGCGGCGGAACGGACGAAACCCTGGAGGACGGGTACCGGTGGTACCCGTACATGAAGGGGGGAAACTTCAGACGCTGGTTCGGAAACCGGGAGCACGTGGTCAACTGGCATCGCGACGGCGTGGAGATCAAGGCGGATATCGTACAGCGGTTTCCGTACATCGGAGGGAAATGGGGACTGCTGGTCACCAACCCGGAGTTCTATTTCCGGAGGGGCATCACGTGGTCTTTCCTCACTTCGGGACGGTTCAGCGCCCGCCTGTCTCCCGGCGGTTTCCTTTTCGACGTGGCCGGTTCTTCCGCTTTTCCGGCGGATATCCCCCTGGGTCTTGCCCTGTTGAACTCGTCCTTTGCGCGCTATGCCCTGAGGCTCATCAACCCGACGGTGAACTTCCAGGTGGGCGACCTCCTGCGGCTGCCCGTCCCCGCCACGGCCTCCGGCCCGTTCCTGCGGGGCCTCGTCGACAGGGCCGTCCGGCTCGCCAGGATCGACAGCTTCGAAGAGGAGACCGACTGGGATTTCGTCGCGCCTCCGCGATGGCCCGAAGGCGTTGCGGACACTGCCCGGCGCGCGGCGCGGCTTGCCCGGATCGAACGGCTGATCGACGACGAGGTGTACGCGCTTTACGGGATCGGCAGCCGGGACCGGGAGGTCATCGAGGCGGAACTGTCCCGGGGCCCGCAGGACCGGCCTCCAGCCGGCGGGGAGGATTCCGTCTGCAGCCGCAGGGACCTTGCGGAAAGGTGGATTTCCTATGCGGCGGGCATCGCGCTGGGCCGTTTCGAGCCCGGCCGTCCAGACTCGCCCGGGCGGGGCCGCTTCCGCACGGACATCGTGCGGCGGATCGGGGAACAGGTCCGTCCGGACGGCGTTCTCGTCATGGACGAGGGGCATCCGGACGACATGGCCGCCTGCGTCTGCCGCATACTTGCCATCGCC
>JAJFUA010000276.1 GCA_021372635.1 Desulfobacteraceae bacterium
CGTCGTGGCCTTCATCGGCGACTCGACCTTCTTCCATTCGGGCATTCCGGGCCTGGTCAACGCCGTGACGCACGATCACCGGTTCCTCCTCGTCATCCTGGACAACGGAACGACGGCCATGACCGGCCACCAGCCGCACCCCGGCATCGAACTCACCCCTGAAGGGAAGATCGAGCCCAAGGTCAGCCTGGAGGCGGTCGTGCGCGGCTGCGGCGTCAAGCGGGTGGTGACCGTGAACCCGCTCCAGGTGAAGAAGACGCAGGACGCGCTGCGGCAGTTGAAGGAAGAGATGAAACAGCCGGGCGCGGGCGTTTCGGTGCTGATCGCCAAGAGCCCCTGCCCGCTCTTCGAAAACCGGATGCTGCACAAGAAGGTGAAGGTGGTCTTCCAGGTGGACGCTTCGTGCGACCTGTGCGAGCGATGCTTCAAGGAACTGGGCTGCCCGGCCTTCTCCTGGGAGAAGACGGCGGCGGGTGAGAACTGCATCCGCATCAACAAGGCGCTTTGCAGCGGCTGCGCCGTGTGCGCGCAGATGTGCGACCACATCAAGCCGGTGAAGCTCGGCGGCGAGGGAGGTGACAAGTGATGGCGCAGGGAAAAGAGGCATTCGATGCCTTGAAGATATTCTTTACGGGCGTCGGAGGGCAGGGAACGCTGCTCGCCACGCGCCTGGCGGGTGAGGCGGCCCTGGAGGAGGGGCTGCCGGTGACGATGAGCGAAATTCACGGAATGGCCCAGCGGGGCGGCGTCGTGGAATCGTCGGTGGTGGTGGGGAATGCGTCGAGCCCGACCATCCCGGACGGGGAAGCGGACATCCTGATGGCGTTCGAGCCCCTGGAGGCCGCGAGGGCTCTTCCCAAGTGCCATGCGAAGAGCCTCGTCGTGGCGAACTCTGTTCCCATCGCCCCGTTCACGGTGAGCACCGGCCAGGCCGTCTATCCGGAACTCGATTCGCTGGAGCGGATGGTTCGGGAAAAGGTGGGAAGGGTCGTCTGGCTGGACGCGGTGGCGCTGGCCCGCCAGGCCGGCTCGGAAAGGGCGTCCAACATCGTCATGGTCGGCACGCTGGCCGGCCTGGGCTGCCTGCCCATTTCCAGGAAAAGCTGGCAGGAGGCCCTGGTGCGGATCATTCCGGCGAAGGTCCTGGAAGTCAACCGGAAGGCTTTCGAACTCGGCTTCCAGGCGGGCTCCGCCGCATAAGGGACGGTTCCGGGTCCCGCACCCGAGTTTTTCGATGACTGCGGCCCTGTGCGATACACCCGCGCGGGGCCGCGATCCGTTCGGGGGGCGGTACGCCTCTGCGCGGCATTCCCCGGGTTGGGAAGGAGCCGCAAAGTGATTATTATCACATTGTTCCGGGTTTCTTAGAACTTGCACTGCGAAAAAGTTCCGTCCTATAATACCTGCGATGCGGCTCCGTGTGAACGATGCGATCTTTCGTCGCCGATGTGAACGTGGAATGCGGATGCGGATGGCCCTTGAAGATGAGAGAGCTAATGGCCGGAACGACGAGAAAACAGGCTTCATACCTGGACCTTCACGATATACCGGAAAACGTGGTCGGTGAAATCCTGAACGGCGAACTGACCGCCATGCTTCGTCCCGCGAGGAGATGCCTGCACGCGGCGTCCAGCCTCGGCGCCGAAATCATGCCCGCCTACCAGTTCGGAAAGGGAAGCGGTCCCGGAGGATGGACCGTCTACCACGAACCCGAGGTGCAGCTCGGGGAAAACACCGTGGTGCCCGACCTGGCGGCATGGAAAAACGCCTCGCTCGTTTCCCTGTCTCCCGAAGCCAGGATGGACGTCGCCCCGGACTGGGTCTGCGAAGTCCTTTCGCCCACCACCCTGCGGGCGGACAAAGTGCGCAAGATGCCCATCTACGCGCGGTTTGGAATCCCCTTCCTGTGGCTTGTGAACCCCCTCGTGAAGAACCTCGACGTGTTTGCGCTCGAAGCGGGCCGCTGGACCCTGACGGGTTCCTACTCGGAAGACGACGTCGTGCGCGCCGAGCCTTTCCAGAAGATCGAAATCGAACTGCGCCGGCTCTGGATCGACTAGGGGCGGGAAAAAGCCGGGGAACCGTTCCGGGAAGGCACCCCCCCGGCGACGGAAAAAGTGCCGGCAAAAAATGTTCCTCTCCGGAAGATGTTCAGCAAAAGCGGCATGTTGACGCTGCAGCCATGCCGGAAAAGTACGCGTTTCGTTCGGTTTTTCTTCCTGTTTTCTTCCCGGTTTCTTCTCATTTCGTTCCCATTGCTTCCCGTTCGGTTCCCGGTCCCTTCCGGTGTTTTGCCGGCCTCTTGCTGCTTCGGGCCTGATGCAGGGGATCTCGTACCGGGTGCGCTCCGGAAGTTCCCTGTCAGCCTGACCATTGCACCCATGGGCAGACCCTTCAGGATCGGCGTGAAGCCGGACGTTTTTCGGATAAGTCATGCTTCGCTCCCTTATTCGAGCGAGGTGCTTCCCGGCCATGATCCCGGGGTGCGCTCGAGGCTTGGGGAGCGAGCGTAGCAGGTGCATTTTTCACGTAGTGAAAAGACGGGGAGGAAAAAAACGAAGGAAAGAAAATATGTACCAGGGGACGCGTTTCGATCCGCAGGTAAAAGTCATCGGCCGGGTGATGGAAGGAGGCTGGTGTGCGTTTTGTAACATTCTGTAATCGCTAGTCAATTCAACCTCCAAGAATTATTCTCTCCGGGCCTTGTAAAAAATGGTACAATGTAGACGATTTTTTTGGGGGGGACCCTTCGCAAGAGCCCGCACAGCTCGGAATGCCGTTCGAAATCGAACCGATTGAAACCCGGCCGAGCCGCACTGCCCCGGTGATGCGCCGCATGCTGTACGTATGCCCGTCGGCGGGGCCGCGGGGGGAAGGCGATGCTGTTGCGATAAGGATTCCATTGCCTCACTTTGGGTGAACAGTGAACAAGGGGGGTGTGGTTCTAAGTGGTTGAAGGTTGGGATGAAACACTCCCATGCACCCCTTAAGGGGGGATGGGATTCTCAACACCTCAGCATTGCCACACGCCGGGGGAATGGGTCGTTTAGCGCAACGGTATTGCGCATAACGCAACAGCATTGAGAGTTGAGGGTCGCCCGGGGTGCCGGAAGTCTATCGGGGCATTCCGATACCGGGCGCCCGTATTGTGTACATGCCGGACGGCGCCGTTTCGTGCGCCCTGCCGGCCAAACCCGGAGGGGATGCCGAGGTCACGTGAGACAGGAAACCGGGAGCGCCCGGAAGAGCGGGAAAGGAGGGGAAGTGGACCTGGCAGGGATGATTGTCCCATCACGCATTGCCGGCGCGCTTGTCAAGGGAATGGAAAAGAAAGATGCGGAACGCCGGGGCTTACGGTTCCGATGGCATGACCTGCAAAGGGTCTGTGTTGCCAGCCGCCATGGTATCCATGTTTCTGGCCGCTGTCGGACCGTTTTCGGGAATCCCTCGAGCTTTGGCGTTCATGCGGTTTGCTGCCTTCGTGGTCGTCGGCGTTCTGCCGATTACTTTTACTGATAAAAGGCGAAGCAAAAGTAGTCGAGCGTCAACCGTTCAACTGCATTTGAAACGTGAGGAGCAGTGATGTTCAGGATTGCAAGTGATGAGAATGGCGCGTTTGAGGTTGGGAGAAACAAGCAGGACATCCAGTTCGCAGGGTTCGTCGAGGCCAATTTCCCGGAGTACACGGGAATGGCCGAGGAGTATCCCGATTTCAAGCTCTGGTATGCCACATTGCATATTTTCGACCCCAAGGGAAAGCACCTCAAAAGCCATATCCTCCTCGAGGGCTCGTCCGCTGACGGCGAGCGGGGAGTCATCGCCAAGGCCAAGATAGACCTTCAAGCCATGATTGACGAGGCGCTGGGAGAAGTGAAACGAGAAGACATTAAGATCGAACCCTTCAAGATGGAGTACGAGGGGCGGACGTTCGGCATCATGCAGGTAAGAAACCGGGACGAGTACCAGCTCATGCCCGGAGGCATGGTGTTCCGAGGTGACGGAACTTACAGTTCCTGCAATGCGTAGAAATTCAGGGAGCCCGGGGGCGTCGCTGACGTGAAGCGGGTTGACTTCCTTGCGGCTCCTGTCGAAACGGCGGCAGACATGCAAAGCGTGCCTGCCGCCGCGTCGTTCGGGCCCGATGCCTTCGCGGCGTCTCTGGTGGAATACGAAATCATGGAGACGTCGAGGTAAGGACATTTGTCCTTCAAGGCAAGGCAGGATGCGTCTGTTCCAATCACCCGGCAAGCTGCCTTGAAAACGTCGTATATTGGAATGCTTAGTTCCCATAGACGGTTTCAGGCAAGTGTCCGCTTATTACCGTGAGCGACCAGGGCGGGAGCCGGAAAACCGGCCTGGAGCCGACCGGCTGAACCGTGTGCGCTGGAGGAAGATCGATCTGCGGCCTGCCTTTCGCTCCCTGACTTTTCCAGCGGTATTGAGCCCTCGAGAACCGGTATACATCACAGCTGCCTTCCAGCGTGCCGGTCTTGCCCGGCTGGGGGCCGGCAAAACGCGGAGCGACGGTCCATTCCCGCAAAGGATCTTTGTTGACGAGCAGCAATGCCCAGGAGCTGCCGGGACGGTGGAGGGCATAGGCGGTAAAGGGAGGATCGGCCGGATTCTTGAGTTCGGCCTTCACGGGGTAAACGGCATGAGGCTGCGCCGGATCTCCGATCCAGTTGCGCATGAGCATCACGGCACCGTGAAAGGTAGCGGTGCAGGCCAGTATCCGGCGGTCATGACCGGAAAGAAAGAGGGTGTTGTTTCCCCACGTATCGCATTTCGGGCCCTTATACAGGGGGGTGGGCTCGATTCCGTAGAGATAGGCCGCGCCGGGATCTTGAACCGTGTTCAGAAGGGTCCCGACCACGTCGGCATTGAACAGGGCACCCGGAAGATCCACCTCGGCTTCGGCAGAGAAAGCCGAATAACCATATTCGGTGATCAATAGCGGTGTGCTGTCGGGGAGACCCTGGCGGCGCAGGCCGTCGATATAATCCCTGAGAAGCCGCGGCGCCCTGCGCAAGAAGGGTGCCGCCGGGGCGCAGACATCGTCGAAGGGGTACCACTCGAAGGAGAAAAACCCCAAATCTTTCGAACGCCCGCGCTGCCCCAGGTATCCCAAAAGCCGGCTCACCCAGGAAAGATCGGACCCAACGCCGGTTCCCGCCCAGGCCATCATGGGGCCGTCCCGCTGCGACTCCAGAGACGGTCCGCCGAAGACCATCTCCGGGTCCACCCTGCGCAGGGCGTCAGCCGCCTGGAGATACAGCGCGCCGAAATCTTCCGGGGAGACGTACTGGCCGTCCGGTTCCTCGCCCAGTTCGATCCCCCGCACGGGATATTCCCGCCGCTGAAGATAGCGCAGGAGCGCGGCGGCGTTTTCGGGAGTGTCGTAGAGCACGCCAGCGGGGATCAGCACGGGTGCCCCCCGGGTGACCCCGCTCGAGAAGACGAGGTCGAGTCCCGGCTGCTCGATATCCATGTCCAGGTCGCCGGCCCGATGCCAGGGGTCGGTTGAAGAGACAAAACAGAGTGTCTGGCCGCGGCGGTTCGCTTCGTGGCGCACCCAGTCCCGGAGATTATTTCCGGCATCGAGAGAGCCGATGAACAGTTCGCGTATCGCGTAGCCCAGGGCGTCGCGCGGATCGTTCCCGCCGGGCGGGGGAGTTGCGGACGATTCTTCCAGCACCAGGCGCAGGAAGCGCACGGCCGCCGGATCGTCGGCCAGCCTGTGGGTTACGTCACCGCCCCGGCCCTCGAAGACCGTCCCGCAAGGGAAAGTCTCCCAACGACCTTCGGGACTGTCTCCCGGTTCTTCCGGATCTCTGCCTTTCCAGTACTGCACCCTGTATTGCACGGCGTAGGGCATTCCCCAGGCAATCCTGACGCCGTTGACCGGAAAGCGCCTTCCGAGATCGACGACCACCCATTGCGGATGCCGGGCGTTTTCCTCTCCGGTGTAGCGTTGGTCCAGGTAGGGGCTGCTTTTCCAGAAGGTATCCATATCGCCGTCGGCCAGCCGCGAATACCCGTTGTCTTCCGCCTGGTCGATCGTATTCCCCCGGCGGGGCAGCCGGTAACCGTAAGACGACAGGATGGGATCAGCCGGGCTGTCATCCGACGTCCAGTAGCCGCACCGGTTCTCCGCATCACTCCAACTGCCTTTCGGATTCCAGTGCCAGGCTTCGTTTGCCAGTTCGGTGCGCAACCGGTAGCTGATGGGATGAAAGCCGGCGGAGAGCATGGCCTGAACGGTTTCAGGGGTGAAAATCGCGGCGCCGTCCCCCTGGGAATGGCCATCCACCGCCGCCCCGAGAGTCTTCGCGGGGATGAAGGTGTTGACGGGGCCGGCTGTGAGATCCACCGTGACGATGACCGGTCTGTTCTCGCAATGAGCCGGCGCGGCCAGGCAGAAAAAGAGGAAGAGGACAGGCAGCGTGCGGGACAAGTTGCGAATCAAATTCTTTTTGAAAAAATTCTCGCAAAAATCAAAGAATCGTATATAAATCAGCGGGCCTCTCCCGGTAACTGCGCTGGAGGCGAAGCAGGATATCTTGAGCAGCCGCTTCGGGAAACCGGGAAAAGAGGTGTGAAGCGCCGGATTCAGAGGGACCGGCTCCAATCGGCGGAAAAACCCGTTCATGTGGTGAGCGATTGCCAGGACGTTCAATTCCAGTTTCCTCCGATGGTTGTTCGGCCCCAAGGTAAAGTTGAAACTGCGAGATCATGTCACAGGAATTAGATAAACCGGAAGACCGCACCCATTCAAGTCAAAATGGAGTGAACGGTCTGAACAGGGCGAAGCCGATTTTCTTCGACCCGGCCAATAAGCGCTGGCCGCGCCTGCGGTTTGGAATGGCGCTGGCCGCACTGATCTTCACCCTGGTCCTGGGAACCCTGGCTTTGGGAATCCTGGCCGGCCCGGCCCTGCCGACCCTCAGCATGCCCCGGGTCAGCTTCCTGCAGCATGGGATCCATTCGGTACCCAATATCCCGCATCTGTCACCCGCCCGGCCCTTGACGCGCCGCGAGCGTGCCTTGAAAAAGACCAAAGCCAAGCTTGCAAAAGAGCGGGAGCGCAACTTCAGGCAGCTTCTCGCCGAAGCCTACAAGATGCCTCCGGGCCTTACCCATCGGCAGCTGGCCGTCGGATACCTGGTCAACTGGGATGATTCGAGCATGGGTTCCCTCAAGCAGAACCTGGACAGCCTCGACATGGTGATCCCCGAATGGCTGCATCTCGCGGAAGAAAACGGAAGCGTTCGAGAGGACGATCCGGACCGCCAGGCACAGGCAACCGATTACATTCGACTCCTCCGCCCCGATTTTCCGATCATGCCCCTGGTAAACAACTGGAACGGCAAAGAATGGGAAGGCGCCAAGCTGGGCAGAATGCTCGCCAGCCCGGCGGCGCGGAAGGCGACGGTCGAACATTTGCTCTCCTATGTCGAGCGCTGGCGTTTTGCCGGGGTCAGCATAGATTTCGAAAACATTCCCGCCAAGGCGCAGGGCAATTTCCAGCGCTTCATGGCCGAGCTTTACGACGCATTCCAGCCACGGGGCCTCCTGGTATCGGTAAACGTCCCGGCGGACGATCCCGCGTTCGATTACAGAGCGCTGACCCGTAAAGCGGACTACGTCATCCTCATGCTTTACGATGAGCACTGGGCGACCGGCAAGCCCGGCCCGATTGCCGGCCTGCCGTGGTTTGCCGATGCACTGCGCCGTCGTCAGATCGACGTTCCGGCAGAGAAGATGATTGCGGCCATCGGCAACTACGCCTACGATTGGGCGACCGGCCGCGACGCGGAAGAGCGGACCTTCGAGGAGGCGGTTCTCACGGCCAAGGAATCCGAAGCGAATATCCATCTCGATTCCGCATCCCTCAATCCCACGTTCGACTATTCCGATGACGACGACATCCTCCATCACGTATGGATTCTGGATGCGGTGAGCGCATTCAACCAGCTTGTCCTGACCGGTCCCGTCCGCCCCGGAGGCATCGCCCTCTGGCGGCTCGGCAGCGAAGACCCGAGCCTGTGGAGAATCTTCGGGAAAAAGGTTCCGCCGAATGCGGAGATTTCCGCCCAGCTGCAGGACGTTCAGCTCGGATACGGCCTCGAGTACGAAGGGAGCGGCGAAATCCTTCAAATCAGCGACCGGCCCAGGCCGGGCAGGCGGGAAATCGTGTTCGACGCGAAGCGGAACCTCATTACGGCCGAGCAATTCACCGAGTTTCCCTCACCTTACGTGATCACACGCCATGGCGGCGCGGCACGCAAACTGGCGCTGACGTTCGACGACGGGCCGGACAAGCGTTTTACGCCTCAGATTCTCGATGCCCTGAACCGGGCA
>JAJFUA010000316.1 GCA_021372635.1 Desulfobacteraceae bacterium
GAGAAGGAGAATGCCTGCCAAAGCGGGTTGCGGCCTGCGGACCATGCTTCGACTCCTTCCTTCCACGTCGGTCATTCGGCCGACCCGGCCTACAGTTCAGGCGGGAGCATCGTGCGGAGCACGTCCCGGCCGCGCGCCGCACGCGAGAAAGGCTCCCGGGGCAGGCGCCTCCGGGCGGATGCGGATCAGCCGCTCTTGCCGGCGGCCGGATTCGGATCGAGTCCGGCAAGGGCCACGATCGCATCGGCGTAGGCATTCTTGAGCGCCTCCAGGTAGGCGGCGTCGATTCTGCCCCTCCAGGTCTCCACTTCGAAAAACCGTTTCGGTATCGTGACGGCGTGCGGGTCGAAACCTGTGCCGAGACGTATTTTCCATCGCAGTTGCTGGATGTCGCCGGCAACGGCGGGGAGCCGGTCGGCGAGAGTGGTGCAGCCTATGGAGCGCAGGCATTCGGAGACGACTTCGTTTCCGTAGACGCCCCTGGCGAACAGGCAGCTGACCAGGGACGTGAGGAGCACCCGGGCCTGCTCGTCCTGCACCAGGAACCGGACCGCCCCGGCCACATCGGGTTCTTTGTTTTTCTGATCGTAGGAATAACCGCCGGCGTCCAGGTGGGAGTGCCGGAGGCCGAGCGCCTGGGATACGAAAAAGACCTCGCCCGTTGCGTACCCTCCCATTTCCTGCCCGAGTACGCAGGCGAAATCGGCGCCTCCGTAGCGCCGGGCCGCCTTCAGGGTTCCCTGTGCCAGGAGCGCGTAGAATTCGTTGGATGCCGCGCCCAGGTGGTGAACCGCCCTGCAGTAGGCTTTCTTGTCCCCGAAGCTGAGCGGCACGAGGGTTTCCTTCAGGGAGACGATCCCCTTTTCGAAGGCTTCCGTCGCCCAGGCCAGGGCGACGCCCGCCGACATGACGTCGAGCCCCTCGCGTTCCATGGTGTCGAGGATGGAGAGCACGGAGAAGGCGTCGGTTACCCGGAGCATCGCCCCGGCTGCAAAGATGGGTTCGTGATCGTAGGATACCTGCCGGTAGAGGTAGCGGTTCTCTTCCATGAACCGTTCCCGGACGAATCCGAGATGGATGCACCCGACCGGGCATCCGGCGCAGGCCGCGTTGCGGAGCAGAGTGTCCCGGGCGAAGGTCTCTCCCGTGATCCCTTCGATGTCCGGATCGGAGGTCTTCTGCAGATTCCGGATGGGAAGGGCGTGGATGCCGTTCAGGACCGCCATGTTGATGGGAGTGCCGGAATTGTGGTACTTCTCCATCATGTCCGTGTCCGTCATCTTCCGGTACACCTCTTCGAAAAGCCTGGGATAGGCTTTCCCTTCGGGAAGCGGGAACGAGCCGTCGCCCATGATGACGATGCCCTTCAGGTTCTTCGCGCCCATTGCCGCGCCGCCGCCGAGCCGGCCGAAATGGCGGTAGGTGTCCACGTTGATGCAGGCCATGGCCGAGCCGTTCTCGCCCGCGGGGCCGATCCGCAGAATGCTCCGGTGCCCCGCTCCGTGGTACATGCGCCGGAGCGTCTTGCCCGTCTTGAGCAGGTCCATGCCCCTGAGAAAATGGACGTCCCTGAGATCCAGGTGCTTCGACCCGATGGAAAGGCAGGACAGGGAGGGGGCCTTTCCCCGTATGACCAGCCCGTCGTAGTCCGCGAAGCGTAGGGACAGGGCGGACCTCCCCCCTGCGTGGCTCTCCGCGTACTGGTCGTGATAGGGCGATTTGAAGGCGCAGACGGTCTTGCTCATGAGCGGGAAGTAGCCGGTGAGCGGGCCGATGGTGAAGATAAGCGGCTGTCCGGGATCGTCCCAGGGCCTGTCCGGAAGTCCGTATTTCCGGAAGAGCATCGCCGCCAGGCCGCTCCCGCCCATTACGGTGTCCCGGCCGTCGAGCGTTTCGATGCGGCCCTTGCCGGTAGCGAGGTCCACGAGAAGGATTTTGAAATGATCCCTGATCATAAGGCCACCTCCCGTCCTTCGCCGGTGCTGGCAACCGTTCCTTCGGGATCGGCGAATTCCAGGCAGTCGTGAGGGCAGAACGGCACGCAGCGCCCGCAGTGGATGCACACGAAGGGCTCGCCCGAAGCATCGAGGAAAATGGCGTCCACCGGGCAGGCGCGGGCGCACTCGCCGCAGTGGATGCAAAGGCTCTTCTTCACCACCACGCCGCCCCCCCTGCGCTGTGAATAGGCACCGGTAGGACAGGCCGCCGCGCACGGGGCCGGCAGGCAGGCCAGGCACGTACGCGCCTCGAATCCCGTGGAGAGTCCTCCGGAGGAGGATATGCGGATTCCGGCCATATCCCACGAAAGTGCCTTGTTCACCAACCTGGCGCAGGCCATGGAACAGGAATGGCAGCCGATGCAACGCTCCATTCGAGGAGCGGTCAGATTCTTCATGAAAGACTCCTGGGTTCCGTTCCCGAAGGGTGCCGCCCCGGGCGTGCGGCTTGCCCGCCGCGTCCCGGCAACCTCCGGGTGCTGTTTGCTTCTGCTATGATAAAGAAATCATCACCGGGCGAGATATTGGACCTTGGTCCAATAGGGCAGTGCCCGGGGATTACTTGTTGATCCTGGTGATCTTCGTGCCCTGCAGCCCGATTCCGGCCATCAGCCCTTTCTGGTTGAAGAAGAATGCATAGATTCCCGAATGCAGCGTCGTAGTGGTCAGTGCCTTGGCCTTGCCGACATCGACGACGACGATGCTGGGGCCGGTCCCCAGTTCCCATCCGCCGGTCTTGTTGATCCACTCGATCGCCGTGTCGTCCATCAGGAACAGGGCGTAGCCGTACTTCTGCAGCCCCGCCTGGAGCCCGTAGGAAGCCTGGACGGTATTGTAGTAGCCGGCCGTCTTTCCGTTCATGAACAGGACGCCTTCACCGTACTGGCCCCCGACGATGAAACCTCCCTTGACGATGTTCGGAAACACGAGGATGGCTTTTGCGCTTTGCCCCAGCATGCTGGCCGAGGTCGAGTCCGCATACAGCTTCTGAAGGGCGCCGTAGGCGTTCCGGTAAATCTCCGAGGCGGATGCCCCGGAGGCGGGATGCGGGGCGACGAGCGAGCCTGCGGCGGTGAACAGGAGAAAAAATACAAGAATCAGGGAAAAAGTTCTCATGATCGAATCCTCATCCTGTATGGGTTGGCTTTCCAAGCCCCGGCGAAATGCAGGGGAAAATGCCGAGGACGGGAGAGAACATCGACTGTGCCGGCGGCTTTCGTTTCCCGGCCGATTTGCGGGCTATTCCTTGGCTTTGGCAAGTGGAATGGTCCGGGCGGCCTCGTACATCAGGGCGGCCTGGATCTTGTTTTCTATCTGGTAGTAGCGCACCACTTTCACGTCCGGCAGGATTTTGCGGAACTTGGGAAGGTACACCTGGTGCAGCTTGAGCCTCAGGGTTTCGGTAGCCAGGTAGTCGTCGAGAAGCCTCCTTGCGGTGTTGTTGTCCAGCTTTTCGAAGGAATCCTTGTAATCGCCGATCATCTTGAGGGTCCGGGAGCGCAGGAGGAAGAGTTCGTCCTGGAAACGGTCGTACAGCGGCCAGAACTGTTTCCCTTCGTTTTCGGTGAGCTTCATGTTTTCCGCGACCAGGAGCTTCTTGTCGGCGCGCATCTTTTCGATGACGAGCTGCATGTTGTCTTCGGCCTTTTCCTGGGCGGTCACGGGCGAGGCGGCCAGCACGACGAGTGCCGCGATCAGAAAAAGACTCAGAATCATCCTATGCTTCTTGGTCATTATCCTTCTCCTTTCCCTTTTCTTGGTTTTCGGAAAGCCCAATTCCTCAGGCCGGTTTTTCCGATGAATTTTGCCGGGCCGGCCTGTCGGCCTCCCCATCCTGCTCATCGACCCACGCCGACAGCAGCGTATGGGTTACGGCGAGGACCACCGGTCCGATGAAGATGCCTATGATGCCGAAGGCGGCCAGGCCGCCGATCACGCCCGTGAAAATGAGCAGGAGAGGGAGGTCGGCGCCTTTCCTGATGAGAAGAGGGCGCAGAAAATTGTCCATGGTGGAGACCACCAGGCTCCACAGGAGAAGGAACGTCCCCCATCCGCCGCTGCCCGTCCAGTAGAGCCAGAACACCGCCGGGAGCAGGACGGGCAGGGGGCCGACCTGGGCGATCGAGAGCATGAACATTATGGCGGTCAGGATTGCCGCGAACGGTATCCCTGCGATGAACAGGCCGATGCATCCCACCGCGGACTGCGCCAGCGCGGTCACCAGGACGCCCAGCGCGACGCCGCGCAGGGCCTGCCCGGCCAGGCGGACGCAATTCTCTCCCTGCTTCCCGGCCAGCCGGCATCCGAAGCGCTTCAACCATTCCGCCACATGCTCGCCCCTGGCGTAGAGGAGGGCCGCGAATACGATGGTCAGCAGAAACTGCAGGACCAGTACCCCGTAGCTGCCCATTTCGGAGATGAACCACCCGAGGGCCTTGCCGCCGTAAGGGGCCAGCTTCTGAACGATTTCATGCATGCCCGCCGTGCCGATTTTCTCCCATGCCGCCACCAGGTTCGAGCCCACAAGGGGTACGGAGGACAGCCGGGCCGGGGGAGGCGGCACCTGTAGGGTGGAAAGGGTTTTTACCCACCCGGCTATTCGTTCGGCGTTCGTGACGATGGTTCCGATGGCCAGCCAGAGCGGCACCACCAGGACGCACAGGAGCACAACGGTCATCACCGCCACGGCGAGCCACCTGCGGCCGAAGAGCCGGTTCTGGATGGACACCATCAGGGGCCAGGTGGCCGTTACGATCGTCGCCGCCCAGATCAAGGCACCCAGAAAGGGCTTGAGGATCCAGAGGGAAGTCCCGATGAGAGTGCCGATGAAGATCACCGCGAGAAACGTCCGGGTGATGTCCCTTTGTGCCTGCATTCTGTCTGTTCCTTTCGCCTTGATGACAGCGCGCATCCTGGCGGCTGTCCCGTTCCTCCTCGGGAGAGTCCGGTCCCTGTCAGTCCAGGATCACGGGAACGGCTTTGACGTGCCAGATGTCCCGGCAGTATTCCCGGATCGCCCGGTCGGAGGAGAATTTGCCCATCCGGGCCGTGTTGAGGATGGACATGCGGGTCCATCGGTCCCGGTCCCGGTACGCTTCATCCACCTGCCTCTGCGCCTGCGCGTAGGAGGCGAAGTCCGCGAAGACCAGGAACGGGTCCTGGTAAAGCAGGGAATCGATCAGAGGCTTGAACAGGTCCCGGTCCCCGTTTGAAAAATGGCCTGAACCGATGCGTTCGACGGCTTCCCTCAGTTCGGGGTCGTTCCTGTAATATTCCATGGGATGGTAGCCGCTGCTTTGCAGGGAATGCACCTCCTCGGCCGTCAGTCCGAAGAGGAAGAAATTTTCCGCGCCGACCTCTTCCCTGATTTCGATGTTGGCGCCGTCCAGGGTGCCGATCGTGAGAGCGCCGTTCATGGCGAACTTCATGTTCCCGGTTCCGGAGGCTTCCTTGCCGGCTGTGGAAATCTGTTCCGACAGGTCGGCGGCGGGGTAGACGAACTTCGCGTTCTTTACGTTGAAGTCGGGGAAGAAGACGACCTTGATCTTCCCGCCGACGTCCGGGTCGCGGTTGACCACGTCGGCGACGGAGTTGATCAGCTTGATGATCCGCTTCGCCATGAAGTACCCGGGCGCGGCCTTCCCGCCGAAGATGAACGTCCGGGGATGCATGTCGAAGGCGGGATCCCGCTTGATCCGGTTGTAGAGGGCGACGACGTGGAGGATGTTCAGGTGCTGGCGCTTGTATTCGTGGAATCTCTTTACCTGGATATCGAAAAGGGACGACGGGTCGACTTCGATCCCGGTGCGCTCGAGGATCTGCCCGGCCAGCTTTTTCTTGTTTTCGAGCTTCACCCGGCGCCATTCTTCCCGGAAGGTGCCGTCTTCGGCGAATTTCTCGATCTGCCTGAGTTCCTCCGGCCTGCTGATCCAGGAATCGCCGATCCTGTCGCAGAGAAGCCTGCTCAACCCGGGATTGCTCAGCACCATGAACCGTCGCGGAGTTACCCCGTTGGTCTTGTTGCTGAACTTCTCCGGCGTCATGTCGTGGAAGTCCCGCAGGACGTCCTGTTCGAGCAGGCGGGTGTGGAGTTCCGCGACGCCGTTGATGGCATGGCTTCCCACACAGGCCAGGTGGGCCATGCGCACGTAGCGTCCGCCGCTTTCGTCGATGAGCGACATGCGGGCCACCCGCGCTTCGTCCCCCGGAAACCTGACCCTGACTTCGTCCAGGAACCGCCGGTTGATCTCCAGGATGATTTCCATGTGCCGGGGAAGCAGCTCCGCGAACAGGTCGACCGGCCATTTTTCGAGGGCTTCCGGCAGAAGCGTGTGATTGGTGTAGCCGAAAGTGCTGCGGGTGATTTGCCAGGCGGTCTCCCAGTCCATGTCGTTTTCGTCCACGAGCAGGCGCATCAGTTCGGCGACGCCAATGGCGGGGTGTGTGTCGTTGAGCTGGATGGCGAACCGGCTGGGGAACCGCCGCAGGTCTCCCCCCATCAACCCGTGGATACGCAGCATGTCCCGCAGGGAGCAGGAAACGAAGAAGTACTGCTGCTCGAGCCGCAGCTGCTTGCCCTGGATCGGCTCGTCGTTGGGATAGAGGACCTTGGTGATGTTTTCGGAGTATATCTTGTCGTCTACCGCGCGGTAGTAGTCTCCCGCGTTGAATGCTTCGAACTCGAAGGATTCGACGGCTTCGGCCTTCCAGAGTCGAAGCAGGTTGCAGGTATTCACCCGGTATCCCAGGATGGGCGTGTCGTAGGCGACCCCTTTCACGGTCCGGTGGGGAATCCAGCGGACCCTGTAGCGGCCTCGATCGTCCACGTAGTGTTCGGTTTTTCCGCCGAAACTCACCAGGCAGGTGATTTCCGGCCGGGCCAGTTCCCAGGGATTGCCCAGCCTGAGCCACTGGTCCGTGCGTTCCACCTGCCAGCCGTCCCGGATTTCCTGGTCGAAGATGCCGAACTCGTAGCGGATGCCGTACCCGATGGCGGGGATTTCCAGGGTCGCGAGAGAATCGAGATAGCAGGCCGCCAGCCGTCCCAGGCCCCCGTTGCCGAGGCCGGGTTCCTCCTCCTGGTCGAAGAGTGCCTGCATGTCGATGTTTTCCTTTTCCGCCGTTTTCAGAATTTCCCCGTACAGGCCCAGGTTGATCAGGTTGTTTTCCAGGTGC
>JAJFUA010000349.1 GCA_021372635.1 Desulfobacteraceae bacterium
AGGAAATTGTAGATCAAACCCATGTCCTCGAGTCCGGCCTGATCACAACCGTACCCGTCCACCATCAAGTGAACCCCAAAACCGAATTCGGGTTTGCCCTTGCCCATGGCAGTCACCTCCCTATTTTCATTAGGGAATCAATGATTCCCCTTCTAACCCACGCCGTTTCACTCCGCCCAGAACCTTGGAGATGCCACCTCGTGCCTTCTAAAAGCGCTGCAGGGCAGTAACGCCTTTAGGCCTTCAAAAACTGATGGACTTATTTTCCGAACAAAGGGGCGGACCTGTTACCATTTTCATGCCACACACTCTATGAGCGCGATCGATTCTGGCTTCATCAATAAAAAAGAGTCTTCCCGGTATGCTCCTCGAAATCCGCCACTCATTGGCAACCGGAGACTCGACAATCCCTTATAATAGGTAATCCATACCCACCAGTCAACCCGTTGAATTCCTTTGCCCGCGGATTCGGAAAATCCCTTCATGCACCGACGCCGCCGGAATCCGAGAATTTCAATGAATTCTCCAGTGCTTACCGGCCCAGCAACATCCTCCCAACAGGTTGTGCCCTATATAAAGGACAGCATACGAGGTGTCAAGAAAAATTATGGCCGTGAAAAAACGAACTCTGAAGACTGAGGCTGGAATTTAGTTGAATATATTGGAAATCGCAAGCCGGGCAGCGTCATCCGACCGATTCCGGATCGAAAAAAAAGCAATCGCGGCCCAGATGATGCTTTGCATGATACAGTGCCATGTCCGCACGGCGGATCATATCTTCGACGTCCAGATCGATGCTCTCGCTCCGGGACAGGAAGCGGCCGATTCCAATGGAAAGCGATGTCGGAGCGAACTGCAGCTCCTTGAAGTTTCTCCTGAGCCGCTCGGCGACCACGGACGCCTGCTCCGCGGGAAGATGGGGCAGAAGAACGGTGAACTCGTCGCCCCCGTATCGAAAGGCCGTATCCACATCCTCCCGCAGCGAACCGCGAAACACGTCCGCCAGTTTCACGAGAAGGTCGTCACCGGCCTGATGGCCCGTCTGATCGTTGAAGTCCTTGAAACGGTCTATGTCCACAAAAAACAGGAACAGGGGATGAAGATAACGCGTGGCGCGTATGGCCTCGCTCCTGACGACTCTCTGGAAAAACCGCCTGTTGTAAAGCCCCGTCAAAGCATCGCGGGTTGCCAGCCGTTCCAGTTCCCGGCGCAGATGCCGCTCCCGGATCAGTCGGTTCAGCTTCGCTTCCAGTTCGTTCAGTGTGAAGGGCTTCGTGATGAAATCGGCCGCCCCCGCCGCAACCACGTCCGTATACTTGTATTTCATGGAATGGCCCGTGATGGCGATAATGTCGATGGCATTGCGGTCCGTCACCAGGTGCCGGATAAGTTCCATGCCGTCCATTCGGGGCATGTCCATGTCGGTGACAACGATGTCGAAAGAAAACTTCTCCATCACCTGGAGCGCCTCCAGGCCATCTTTGGCCACCCGCACCGTATGACCCATGAACGTCAGCGCCTCGGCCAGAATGTCACATACCTGCTGTTCGTCGTCCACGACTAGAATGTTTTGCGGGTCATGGGGGGTACCAGATTCTAAAGGAGGCATTTTCTCTCTTTTCGCTGGAAGCGTCACATTATGCAGAACCACTTGCCTTTGCTTGGAAAGCAGCGCTCACCCCCGTGTCAGCGGGCTTACCCGATGCCAGCCCCGGATTCCCTGGCAAACCCCGGCGCACCATTTCCATAATAACTTTCCATTCCGGATAAATTAGTTCAACTCCCTTACTTTTACAAATATTTTTCATTGCCTTTTTGACCGCTCTTTGCCTATCATCCCCCTCGCGAGGATCTTCAGGAGGAATACCATGCAACACATTGCGATCATTTACAAACGCACGCGGCCGGATGCCGCCGACCTGGCAAAAGACCTCACCAGATGGCTGGTGGAGCGCAACATCAAGGTCTATTGCAAGGAGAACCCCGATTATACCGGCGTGACATGCGACTGGCAAAGCATGGAGATTCCCGAGACAATCGATCTGGCAGTGGTTCTGGGGGGCGACGGGACACTGCTCAGCGCCGCCCGGCTGCTGGAGAGGCGCCCGATTCCCATCGTCGGCGTAAACCTGGGGGGCCTCGGCTTCCTGACCGTGATCAGCCGGGAATCCTGCTTTTCGCAGCTGCAGTCCATTCTCGACGGATACTACGAGTTGGAAGAACGCATGCGCCTCAAGGTCACCATACTCAGAGATCAAAAGGAGATCTTCACTCATCGGGTGTTGAACGATGCCGTCATCAATAAAGGCGCCCTTGCGCGCATCGTCGAACTGAAAACCAGCATCGACGGCAGCCACCTGACCCACTACCGCGGCGACGGCCTCATCGTATCCACCCCGACCGGTTCGACGGCCTACAACCTTGCCGCGGGCGGGCCCATCATCTATCCCACTTCGCGCACCATCATCCTTACCCCGATCTGCTCCTTCACACTGACGAACCGCCCGATCATTCTTCCCGCCCACGTAAACGTCGAGGTCGAAGTCGGCGAGCGCGTCAGCGACGCCACACTCACCTGCGACGGCCAGGTAGGCTGCGAGATCCTGCCCCTGGACAGGATCGTCATCACCGCTGCATACAGCCCCCTGCGCCTGGTCAAAACGACATCCATCGACTACTTCGAGATTCTTCGCTCGAAACTGAAGTGGGGAACTTACTGATCCGCGTGCAGGAATCGATCCCCCGGGCTTCTCGATGCCGTTGATCAGAGGTGCCGAGCCCGGTTGACTTCCGTAGGATTTCAACCGGCGGCAGGAGTTCAACCAGCGCTAATTCAACGGTATTGCAAGGGTTTTTCCCTGGACACCGTCTATAATCCCCGCATCCATTCGGGCTTGAGACGGATGTTCCCATTGATCGCCTCGTCGATCGCGGCCAGGCCCTTGTCCTTGTCCGCAGGCATCCTGACCCTGAGCGGCAGATAATTGGACGCGTGATTAGAGAAGAAGAGCCCGCGGGACATCCGCGTGTACAGGAGCATCTCGCGGAGTTCTTTCAGCAGTTCCGGAGGAGCGGGCAACTCGAACTCCCCCGCCTGCACCTTCCTTCCCACCTCCGTATTCGGCAGGACCATGAGCGAAAGCACGCCGACGTAATGAGGGTCCATCGCGCTGAGCACTTCGCCGGTGGCGCGCGCATGGACCAGCGACCGCGCTCTTCCCGCAATCCCCAGAAGAGCCGTCACGGAGAGCTTGATCCCCGCTTCACGCACCCGCCTCCCGGCTTCGATCATCCGCTCGGGCCCCGCTCCCTTGCAGATGTCGCGCAAGACCTCCGCATCCCCGCTTTCCAGTCCCAGATATACGATACCAAGGCCAAGTCCGCGTAATTCCTCCAACTCCCCGGGGCTCTTCCGCAGGATGCTCTTGGCGTTGCCGTAGAGCCCCACGCGCCTGATCCAGGGCATCGCCTCGCGAATTCTCGACAGGAGCCGAACCAGTTTCGGCTGAGGCAGTATCAGGGCATCCCCGTCCGCGATGAAAAGACGCCGCAGGAACGAAAGATGCTCCGCCGCATAGCGTATATCCGCTTCAACGATCTCGTCATCCTTGATGCGGAAGCGTTCGCCCTTGTACGTGCCGCAGAAGGTGCATTTGTTGTGCGAACACCCCACCGTCACCTGCAGAATAACACTTTCCGCTTCGCTGGGCGGACGAATGACCATTCCTTCGTAATGCATCCCGTCCATGATTTACTGTCAGCTCCGAATCCCCGCCCCGCGGGAAGTTATGGAAGGTGAAAAGGAAAATAATCCTGGTCTCTTCCGGGTCACTAGAGTATATGAAACATGTCCGTTGGCGCCCGCCGCTTTCTCCTCTCGTACCCTGAAATACCCCGAGGGATGGCGAGCGATCCGGGGCGTCCCCGTCCGGGCCCGCCCCATACATCAATCTGGAGGATACCCGCATGGAGGCCGGTCTCCCACCGCTCCCCGCAACAGCCAAATGTATTCGCTGCCATGGCAGGGCCACAATCCGAATGCCAAACCACAACGCGCTCTTCTGCGCCGACTGCTTCGTCCATTTCTTCCACACGGGCGTCACCCGGGCGATGGCGAAATTCGGGGTTTCTCCGGACGAACCTTTGATGGTGGCCGTTTCCGGTGGCAAAGACTCCCTCGCCGTCTGGAATGCTCTCCACGAAACCGGATACGCCACGCGCGGCCTTCACGTGCGCCTCGGCATCGACGAATTTTCCGATGCATCCTCAGAGGCGGTCAGGCGTTTTGCGGAAGACAGGAGACTGCCCTGGGCCGAGTATTCCCTGGAAGAGATTTTCGGCTATTCCGTCGATGCGATCCGGTGGCGCACCCGGCGGAAGATCTGCTCCGTCTGCGGCCTTCTCAAGCGGCAGATGCTCAACCGCCTCACCGTCCGGGAAGGCTATCGCACTCTGGTGGTGGGGCACAACCTGGACGATGAGGCCGGGCGGCTTCTCGGCAACATGGTCCGCCACCGGACCCAGTTCTTCGAGAAGCAGTACCCCTTCCTGCCGTCCAGCCACCCGCGCCTGCCGTCCAAGCTCAAACCGCTATACCGGCTGGACGCACGCGAGATCCGGGCATACTGCCGTGTAAAGGGAATCCTGCCCCTGGAAGCCAAGTGCCCCCATTCGCGCGGCGCAACCAGTCATGCCTACAAGGAAGCCCTCGAAATGCTGGAGACCAGGATGCCCGGGACCAAGAGGGATTTCCTCTTTTCCTACGTCGACCGCAGAAAGCCGCCCGTTCTCTCGGCGGATATAGGCACGTGCAAATCGTGCGGCGAACCGGCTTTCGGCGATCTGTGCTCCGTCTGCAAGCTGTCGGACCACCTCAAAAAGCAGCAGGACGAGTTGGAAACACCTTGAACGGTCTCAGGAGTTCGGACCGACGCCGCCGCGGAACATGAAATACGCCGCCCCGATGAGGCACAGTCCGGCCCAGAGGTAGTCGAGCTTCACGGGCTGTTTCATGTAGAGGGCGGCGAACACCGCGAAAACGGCCATGGTGATCACTTCCTGGATCACCTTCAGCTGCCCCAGGTTGTAGTAATGGGAACCCATCCGGTTGGCGGGCACCTGGAGGATGTATTCGAAAAACGCAATACCCCAGCTTACGAGAATGACCAGGATCAGCGGCTTCCCGTTCATAGTCTTCAGGTGTCCGTACCATGCGAACGTCATGAAAAGATTCGAAAGCGCAAGCAGTATAATTGGTTTGATCATCTGTAACAAGCCTCGAACACCAATCCGATGACGCACAAAAGACCGCCCGTGCGCCGCCCCCTGTCACCACCCTTCATCAAACGGTCTTCACGACGATGACCTTCGCATCGCCGGGAGCGTAGAAATCCTCCAGAAACGCTTCCTTCCGGTAACCGCACAGTTCGTAGAACCGGCGGGTCGACGCGTACTGGGCCCTGGAAGAAGTCTCCACGTAGATTCGCTTTCCATGGAGAGCCGCGATGACGCCTTCGCTCTCCGCGAGCAAAGCCTGTCCGATGCCCAGCCCCCTGAAATCTTCCCGCACCGCGATCCAGTAGAGATCGTAGCTATGAACGGTGCAGGGGATCGGCCCGAAGCAGGTGTAGCCCAGGATCATCCCGGAGAGTTCCGCGAAGAGGAATTCGTAACCGCTGGCTGGCCCCCGCCGCAATCTCTCGTCAACGAGTTCGACGGCCACGTCGACCTCCTCGGCTGAGAAAAACCCGGAAGATTCCACGACGAAGCGCACGTCATCCCGATCGGAAGGCCGCACTTCCCTGCGGTATTCCAGCCTTTTCAGGTCCCCGGGAACAAAAATCCTTTTCCTCGACACGTTTTCCATCATTCCTCGTTTCAATGGAAGCCGAGAGAATCCTCGACGATCCTCTCGATCACACGACCGAACTCCAGGCCCGCCCGATCCGCAGCGGCCAAGAAGCCGGCGTCCGGCGAAAGACACGGATTGGCGTTCACTTCCAGGATCCAGGGCCGATTGTTTACATCCACGCGAAAATCGACACGGGCATATCCGCGCAGTTCGAACAGGCGCCAGCACTCCACGGCGAGGTCTCTCATCTCGCGAAGCAGCGGTGTGTCCTTGTCATCGAAATCGAAAGACCGCCTCGTGTGGTGGTACTCGAACGATTCCGCCTCCCACTTCGCGCGGTAGCCTACCACCCTTGCCTTCCCCGGCGGAAAACCGTCGAAGCGCATCTCCGCCTGCGGAAGCACCTCCGGACCGGCATCTCCTCCCAGGACAGAGATATTGAATTCACGGCCTTCTATGAACGACTCCGCGAACCAGTCGCCCCCGAGCGACTCTCTTCGTTCCCTTATCCTGCGGAGCAATTCGTCCTCCCCCCCGGAGACGACGATCGACTCCTCGTCCAGTCCGATGGATGCGTGTTCCCAGACCGACTTGACGATACAGGGAAACTCGACCCGGGGTCTCCGGGCAACTGAAGGATCGTTGGGAAAAAACCAGGATGGGGTGGGAAGCTGCGAAGCGTGGAGAAACTTCTTGGCGATCAGCTTGTTCGAGGTAAGAATGACGGCTTCCGTCCCCGCCCCGGAATACGGGATCTCCAGGTGGTCCAGAATGGCCGGAGCGGTATGAATCAGTCTGCCCGTACCCTCGACGGCTTCGACGAGGTTGAAGACGAAGGAAGGCCGCAGCCTTTCCATGTCCCGCACGGTGCGGTGAAAATCCAGGTGGAACGGAATGCGGACGACCTCGTCCCCTCTTTCCTCCAGGAGTCTTGTTACGGCATCCACCTGGACGAGAGTATCCTCTTCGTCCTTTCCCGACGATTCGCCCGGATCGCTGTGAAGAATAACTACTCTCATCCGCTGCAAACAACCTGCGCCAAGGGCGGCCATTCACGCACCGCCGTATGCCGAGCAGGGCAGCCGCAAAAGCGTGCCGCCCCGTCCGATTCCTGTTCTCAGCGACGGCCCGCGAAGCCGTCGCACCGTATCGTCGCCGACCGCATGATCTCTGCGATCAGGTCTTTATAGCTCACTCCGGCAAATCTCGAAAGTATCGGGAGGTCCGAATGCTTCGGGTGCAGCCCGGCCAGAGGATTGACTTCGATGAAGTTCGGCCTGCCGGAGGCGTCGCACCTTAAATCGATCCTGCCGCCGTCGCGACAGCCAAGGCCCCGCCAGGCATCCAGGGCAACCCGCTCGGCATCCTTCGCCGTTTCGTCGGATGCCGGCCGGTACTCGACGAGTTCTTCGTACCTTTCCTTGTTCATATACGAATAAACGTCGGGTTCCGCCCTGGTCTTCAGCAGCACCTCCATGGAACCCACCACGCGGGCCTCGGCTCCGGTACCGACGATCCCGACGGTAAACTCCCGGCCCGGCAGGAAGGTTTCCACCAGCACGGCCTGACGGTATTCCCCGAGGAGCTTCCGGCAGACGGCCCGCAGTTCTTCCATGGTGGAGATTTTGGAAGAAGCGGTGATTCCCTTCCCGGTGCCCTCCGCAACCGGTTTCGCAAACAAGGGGTAAGCCAGCCGCACCCCTGAAGCATCCCACTCCGATTCCACCACGGCGAAATCGGCCGTCGGGATGCCGAGATCCCGTATCACGCGCTTGGTCATCCCCTTGTGCAGCGTGAGAGCGAGAACCAGGGGGTCCGAAAAGGTGTAGCAGATGCCGTAGGCATCCAGCAGTGCCGGCACCTGCGCTTCACGTCCATATCCGGCCACTCCCTCCGCGATGTTGAAAACCATGTCCCACCGGTCGCCCGCAGCGAGTCTCGCAACGAGTTTTCTCACGTGGCCGATCCGGTCCGTTTCGAATCCCAGCGACTCCAGCGTCTCCTGGATCGCTTCTATGGTCTCGGGCTTGTCGAACTCAGCCGTCTGTTCCTCGCCATAACCTTCGGCAAGATAGTCGTCCCGAAGGTCGTAGGTAATGCCGACTTTCATTGCGGTTCATTCCGTTCAAATTCAAAGCCGGGCCTCTCATCGCCCGCCCGGCAAAGGTACACTGCCAAGCTGCGGCGGAGCGGACCCGGTGAAGTGGTCCGCCCCGGATTCCATCATTTTTCAGGAACCGTCCATTTCCTGTTTCTTTTTCAGGACTTACCGGCCGGGTCGGGATACCTGTAGATGCCTCCCTGGTAATTGCGAAGCAGCAGGTCATCCCCGTCCCTTCCCACCACGTACTCAGGAAGCAGGGGAATTTTCCCTCCGCCTCCAGGAGCATCGATCACGTAGTTCGGCACCGCATACCCTGTCGTATGCCCTCTCAGCCCCTGGATGATCTCGATGCCCTTCTCGACGGAAGTGCGGAAATGAGACGATCCAGGAATCGGATCGCACTGGTACAGGTAGTACGGCTTGACGCGAATCTTCAAGAGACCGTGGACGAGGCGCTTCATGGTTGCGACCCGGTCGTTTATACCGGAAAGCAGCACCGTCTGGCTGCCGAGCGGGATTCCCGCGTCGGCCAGGTTCGCGCATGCCTGAGCCACCTCCGGCGTCAGTTCGTCCGGGTGGGTGAAATGAATGCTCACCCAGAGAGGATGATAGCGCTTGAGCATCCTGGTAAGCCCGTGATTGATCCGCTGCGGGAGCACGACGGGCGCCTTGGTGCCGATGCGGATAAACTCCACGTGAGGGATGCGCCGCAGGCGGGCGAGCAGCCATTCCAGCCGATCGTTGGACAAAGTGAGCGGATCGCCGCCGGAAAGCAGCACGTCCCGGACTGCGGGCGTGTTTTCGATATATTCGATGCCGCGCTCCCACTGCCGGACATCGAAGCGCCTGGTGCTCCGGTCGCCCACCATGCGGGAACGCGTGCAGTAGCGGCAGTAGGTGGAACAATAGTCGGTAACGAGAAAGAGAACCCGATCAGGGTAGCGGTGGACTATGCCGGGAACCGGGCTATCCCGGTCTTCATCCAGAGGATCGTCCGCTTCCGAGTCGCACCGATTGTATTCGGCACATACCGGAACGACCGCCCGGCGTATGGGCTGCAAGGGATCGTCCGGATCCAGGAGGCTCGCGTAATATGGAGTGATCGCCAGGGGAAGATTTCCCGAATGGCGCTGTATGGCGTTCGCTTCATCCTCCGACAGCCTGACCATGCGGGCCAGTACGGAGGCGTTCTGGATGCGGTTGCGCAGTTGCCAGTGCCAGTCGCACCACTCGGCATCGCCCGCACCCGGGAAAAATTGATCGCGGAAGGCCTTGGACCGGTCGCTCACAACCGTCCGGTTGTGGCTATCGATACTTCTCGGAAAAACGTTTCGACGCGGGGGGGAAGAGTTTGCGGGAACTTCAGAGGGGGATCGCCGGACACGATCGTATTCGGCTGACCTGGGCACGGTGGAGCATCTACCAGGAGGTTCCTTCTCTTCACTTGGAGGTTCGGATTCTTCGTTCGGAAGATCACTTTGACTGTCTACCCTAAGCGTGTCCTTCATCAAAAATACTCCCTGTCAGAACTGCATTTCCTTCAGATTGCCAGCCAAGGCGGCAGGGAAGCGGCCGAAGGCCGTTTCCCCTTCCGCATCTCATGGCCTTGGACGACCACACGCCGGCACCGGCCGCCACGCATGGCCCAGGCTCATCCCGGCGGGCACAATGCCCGCCGAACGCCTCTCGAAGCTATTCCTGGATTTCTTCGAAAGACTTCACTTCGATTGTGTCACCCTTCTCACTTTCGGTGATTATACCCGTTGCTTCGACCATTTTGCCGATCATCTTGGACAGATCCTGCCCCTTGACCAGGTAGTCTCCATCTTCGGCTTCGATGACAATGCCCCTGTCCGTTTTCGTCACCGTCCCGGCAATCGTTTCTTCTTCGGCTGCCGCAGCCGCCGCAAGTGCCGGCCCTGTATGGATCGGTGATACGAACGAAGCCAACAGCACGAAGAACAGCAAACCGATCGCAGTTTTCTTCCTAATCATCTCGATCACTCCCCTATAAGATGAATACTCTTCCTAATTAATATTCCAATGATCCCTGTCTGGAGAGAAATAAACGCAAATTCGCCTGAACACCTTCCCTTCGCCGACTTCCGTCATGGCTCCCGTCCCTCTTGCCCCCTGGGAAACGGGTGCACCGGGGCGTTTCCCCGCCCCCGTCCGGCACATCCCCTGCCGATCGCCCATCAGCCGGCACGGCACCTTGGATTTCGGCGAATGTTGATAGCAAAATCACATCACAATGTACACAATAATTCTCATCTGCCCGATGTCGTACCGGAAATAATCCCGGAAGGGAACCACGCACTCCCAAAACCCATTCCAGCACTTCAGGCATGAAACATAAGGCCCTCCGGGCTCAATGCAACCCATCGAAGAAAACTGGGAGCCCGGCCCCGCGCCTCAAGCGGCCGTTACGGCATGGCACGCGGGATCCACAGGGTCAGAGCGGGCCAGAAGGTAATCAGCATCAGATCGACCAGGAGAATCAGCAGGAACGGCAGAATCTTCCGGACCCCTTCTTCCAGGGTCGCCCCGGCTATGCCGCACGACACGATGAGGCATATGCCCAGGGGCGGCGTCAGCATGCCGATGGAAAGATTGATCACGACGATGGCCCCCAGCTGGATCATGTCGATACCCAGTTTCGGCAGGAGCGAAGCCAGTACGGGAACCAGCAGTATCAGGGCGGCCGTCGTTTCCACGAACGTTCCCGCGATGAGCAGGAGGATGTTCACGAGCACCAGGAGCACCACCGGATTATCGCTGAGACTGAGCATTAGGGACGCTATGGAAGCCGGGATGTCCTCGATGACCATGAGCCAGCTGAAAGCGGAGGCGGTCGCGATGATGAAGAGCACGACGCTTGAGGTCAGCATGGAGCGTACGAGCAACTGCGGCAGTTCCTTTCGGGTCAGTTCCCCGTGTATGAAAAATCCGACGAACAGCGCGTACATTGCGGCCGCCGCCGCGGACTCCGTCGCGGTGAATATCCCCCCGAGAATTCCGCCGAGGATGAGAACCGGCGCCCCCACGGCCCATTTCGCATCCCACAGGGCGACCAGCAGGCGCTTCATTGAGAAAGGTTCCATCCTCCCGTACCCGTGTCTGACGGCAATCATGGTTGAAACCACGATCAGGCTGAAGCCGATCAACAGGCCGGGCAAAATACCGGATGCGAACAGCTTCCCCACCGAGGCTCCGGTCAGGGAACCGAAAACGATCATGGGAATGCTCGGCGGAATCACCACGCCCAGCGAGCCGCCCGAAGCCTGTATGGCGCTTGCGAATCCGCGGTCGTAGCCCCTGCGTACCATTTCCGGTATCATTATTGCGCCCACAGCGGCGGTATCGGCCGCCGACGATCCCGAAATGCCGGCAAAAAACATGGCCGAGACGACAGCCACGGCGGCAAGCCCGCCCGGCAGCCATCCGACCAGCGCTTCCGCCAGCTGTACCACCCGACGGGAAATTCCCCCCGCTTCCATCAACGAACCCGCCAGCATGAACAGCGGGACCGCCATGAGAGGAAAGGAATCCACGCCCGCATACAGGCGCTGGATGACCATCATGAGAGACAACTCGCCCCGGGCGAGAAAACCCGCAACCGTCGCGATTCCGATCGCGAGGGCAATGGGCGTGTTGATGAGAAAGAGCGCAAAGAGCGTAAAGAACAATATTTCCTGAGTCATGGCTCACTCTCTGGAATCATGCAGAAGCCGGAGCAGGTGACTGAGTCCGTGCAGGAGGAACAATGCGCCGCTGACCGGGATGACGGCATAGGGTATGGCCAGGGGCAGCCCCAGCGCCGCCGTCTTCTGGATGGTCGCGAACTGGGCGAAGGAAATCCCGTAGCGCACCAGGATGCAGAAAAACGCCATTCCGAGTACGAGCACGATCAGCCTGAGGAAAAATCTGACCCGTTCCGGCAGGAACTTTACGAAGAAGTCGAGCCCCAGGTGGCCGTTTCTCTTGTAAACGGCACTGGCGCCGAGGAAAGTGATCCACACCAGGCAGATGCGCCCGATTTCCTCCGACCAGAACAGGGAATGGTTGAGGAAATACCGGCTGAACACCTGGACGGAGATGAGCAAGGACATGCCCAGCGCGAGGAAGGCGAGAAACGCCTCGATCCCCCGGTTCACACGATCGCTGAGAGCCTCCAGTGCGGACAGCGCGCTCCCGATTCCGGCCCTCATTTTCGGACTGCCTGGAGGAATTCCTGGAGCATCGGCTGTATGGCCTTGTCCTGGAATACTTCCATGTCCCTCAATTGCTGGACTTTGCCCTGAAAGGAGTTCAGATCGGGATGCTCGTTGACCTCCATGCCTGCCTGCTTCAACTGATTCAGGAAATTCGACTCGTTGTCCCGATTCCAGGCCCGCTGGTAACGGGCGGCCTCGACCATGCACTGGCGGATGAGCTCCGCGTCGGCCGGCGGCAATCCCTGGAACCAGGCGAGGCACGCCACATCGATGTGTGCCGAATATACGTGCGAGGTAAGGGTCAGATACTTCTGCACCTCGTACAGTTTGTTGGTCCAGATGACCGAAAGGGGATTTTCCTGTGCGTCGATGGTTCCCTGCTGCAGTTCCGTGTATACGGGCCACGGCAAGGGCGTGGGATTCGCACCGAGCACGCGCCAGAGTTCCTTGTGCAGCACGGACTCCATTACCCGGATCTTCAACCCCGTAACATCCCCCACGGTGTGGACCGGGCGTTTGCCATTGGTCAGATTCCGAAATCCGTTTTCCGAAAAAGCCAGGCCCTTGAAGCCGGCCCTCTCCAGCGTGGAAAGAAGCTTCTTTCCGGGCTCCCCGTCGAGAACGGCGTCGACCTTTTTGAAATCTTCAAACAGAAAAGGGTATCCGATTACGCGGGCCTCGGGAACGATCACATCGAACGGGCCGTCGGTGATGATCCCCATCTGCACGGTGTTCATCCGGATTTGCTGGAGGATTTCGGATTCCGTGCCCAACGAGGCGCTGTGATAGATTTTGACCTCGTAGTCCGAACGGGCTTCGAGCAGTTCCTTGAACTTCTCTGCGCATACGTTCTGGGCCGAACCCGGTATCGTGACCACACCCAGTTTGATGACGCTTTTTGCCCAAGAATTGTTCACCAGAAAAACACTCATAAGAATCAACGTAGCGATCGCTGTTCTTCTTGCCATGACCTTCCCCTTTTCATCACGCCCGGGAAGTCGAGCCGTCGGCGCCTTCCGGTCGCCGCAGCAGATCCCGAAGCATGGCTCCATGTGGTCCCCCCCCGAAACAACACCGCTCCGCTGGCCGGAGCGTTCCGCCTGAACGCAAGATCGAACCTGGAATTGAAACGCTGCAGGCTCGGCGGGATTCTACTTGACCATCCCCCTGCGTTCAATGTTTTTCGAGAGAAAAATAGGCTGCATCCCTTGCAGAAAAATGGGTGCCGCCCCCTGCAACGTGATCTGCCCGGCCGTCAGGTCAGCCCCATCGAGCGGTCCTATCCGTGCATGCGTTTCCATTCCTGTTTCCAATTTGATTCGTGGACATCAAATGGCCTAGAAACTACCGGGGGCTTTCCATGTTATTATGATGATTGCGACTGACGGAGCAGAGCGGCTCCATTGCCTTTTTCCTTTTCCATCGGTCCTGTCGGGCTGGCGGTTTGATTCCGCAAATGCAGCCGATTCGAGGAACCATGAAAAATTCGCTTGCGGGACATGAAGACAGGCTGAATATTCCCCGGCGGAAGCGCATCGACAACGCGGATTCCGCGGCGGTCATAGCAAACGAATGCACCGGATGCGGTCTTTGTTCGAAGGAATGCCGGCTCCTGGAAATCCACGGAGGTCCCGGGGCCATTGCCGCCGGCTGCGATTCACTGGACACTCTCCCCCAGGACATCGCGTTCGAATGCAGCCTCTGCGGA
>JAJFUA010000355.1 GCA_021372635.1 Desulfobacteraceae bacterium
TACCACATTACTCCTTCAGGCTTTCAGTTTCCTGACATGCGCACCGGAGCAAGGGGCGGTTCCCATGTTTTTAATTGTTGGCTCAGGAACGTTCTTCCTAATCACAAACACAGCAGGGGCGATCCATGCGATACGCCGCAAATCCCCGCATCCTCCGGGCATCCCAGTGCCACGGTCCTGCGGGGCGCTTTCCTTCCTCGACTGGTTCCACCGGGTGAAGCCCGTAAGCCGGGAGGTCGCTCCCCCTTCCGTCTTTCGACCCGGGTCCGGTGAAGTGGAGCGGCGGGCGCTGCGCCCATCCGCTTCCCGTCGAGCGCGGGACCGGATGTCCCATTGAATCTCTCGCCACAGTCCTTCGTTTGCGGATTGTGGTTGCTTCGAACAACTGCAACGGAGGCCGGAAACCACCTCCACTGATTATTATATCATATCCTCAAACGGCACTACGTGGGCCACGCTCCATGCGCAGCCATATAAACAAAAGCCAGCCCCCATTCCTTGTCAAGCAAGCAGAATTACAGTAATTTCCGTAACCATCGTATTCTAGTCAAAATATTGGAAACAAGTCAAGCCGAATCTGTTGATATCAGCGGGAATGGGACCGATAGCGGCAAAATCCTACTGAGCCGCCGCCGTTTATCTGGTGTGGAACGAGCCGAGCCTGGAGTTTGTGACTTTGCGCCTTCTTTCGGAACTTCCTTTCCGTTCTTTTCAGCCTGCGCCCTGCCGGGCGCGCCGATAAAAAAAGCCCTCCCGGGCGGGAGGGCTTTCGGTGGTTTGCCAGCTTATGGGAAAGCCCGGCGGATCAGCGCCGTTCGACAACCTTGAGCCTTGCCAGGGCGCGTTGCAGCGCGGCCTGCGCCTGCACGAACTCGATCCGGTCCTTTGCCTCGGCGATCCGGCGCTCCGCTCTCTCGCGGGCCGCCTTGGCCCTCACGACGTCGATCTCGGTGGCCTCCTCGGCTGCGGGAGAGAGAACCGTGACACGGTCCGGGAGCACCTCGGCATAGCCGCCCATGATGGCGATGTGCCGCAACGTGCTGCCTAACCGGAAACGCAGTTCTCCCACCTTCAGCGTGCTCAGGAAGGGAACGTGGTTCGGCAGCACGCCGAATTCCCCCTCCGTCCCCGGGGCCACGACGATATCCACCCGCTCGCTGAGGACCTTCCTTTCCGGGGTCACTACCTCCAATAGGATCTTGTCGGCCATATATTCACCATTCCCTGTTCTTAAGCGGACATCTGCTTGAACTTTTCAGCCGCTTCCTCGATAGGACCAACCATGTAGAACGCCTGTTCGGGAACGTCGTCGTGCTTGCCGTCGACGATTTCCCTGAACCCGCGGATCGTATCCTCCATCTTGACGTACTTGCCGGCGACACCCGTGAACGTTTCCGCCACGTGGAAGGGCTGCGACAGGAAGCGCTGGATCTTCCGCGCCCGGGCGACGGTCAGCTTGTCTTCGTCGGAGAGTTCGTCCATCCCGAGGATGGCGATGATATCCTGGAGGTCCTTGTACTTCTGCAGGATCTGCTGCACGTCGCGGGCGGTCCTGTAGTGCTCCTCGCCAAGGACGTTGGGGTCCAGGATCCGGGAAGTCGAATCCAGTGGATCCACCGCGGGATAAATCCCGAGTTCCGCGATCTGGCGCGAAAGAACGACGGTCCCGTCGAGGTGGGCGAACGTCGTCGCGGGCGCCGGGTCGGTCAGGTCGTCCGCGGGAACGTAGACGCACTGGACGGAGGTGATGGAACCCTTCGTGGTCGACGTGATGCGCTCCTGGAGTTCGCCGAGGTCGGTACCCAGCGTCGGCTGGTATCCGACCGCGGAGGGCATGCGGCCGAGAAGAGCGGAAACTTCCGAGCCCGCCTGGGTGAACCGGAAGATGTTGTCCACGAACAGGAGCACGTCCTGGCCTTCCACGTCGCGGAAATACTCCGCAACAGTCAGGGCGGACAGCGCCACCCGAGCGCGGGCCCCAGGGGGTTCCGTCATCTGGCCGTACACGAGGGCGGCGCGAGGCAGAACGCCCGATTCCTTCATTTCGTGGTACAGGTCGTTTCCCTCGCGGGTTCTTTCGCCCACGCCCGCAAAGACCGAGATGCCGCCGTGCTGCATGGCGATGTTGTGAATCATCTCCATCATGACGACGGTCTTGCCGACGCCCGCGCCCCCGAACATTCCCATTTTCCCGCCGCGCGGGAACGGAACCAGCAGGTCGATGACCTTGACGCCCGTTTCCAGGACCTTGACGGAGGTGTCCTGCTCGGTGAAGGTCGGAGCCGTACGGTGGATCGGCATGTATTTGTCGGTGGTCACCGGACCCAGGCCGTCTACGGTCTTTCCGACCACATTGATCACACGTCCGAGAACCGGGGTACCCACGGGCATCATGATCGGGTTGCCGGTGTCTTTCACGGGCATGCCGCGTACGAGGCCATCGCTCATGTCCATGCCGATCGTCCGCACCACGTTGTCGCCGAGGTGCTGGGCGACTTCGAGCACCAGGTTGTCTTCCCCGTCGCTGAGGCCCGGATTGCTGACGAACAGAGCCGTCAAAAGAGGAGGAAGCTTACCCTCTTCGAATTCGACGTCCACGACGTTACCGATAACTTGAACGATTTTCCCCATATTCATGGGCTTGTTACCTCCTTGGCAGACGAAAATCCAAACTTATTTCTTGAGGGCTTCCACGCCACCGACGATGTCCATCAGCTCTTTGGTGATGCCGGCCTGCCTCGCCTTGTTGTAGGTCAGCGTAAGGGTGCGGACCAGTTCCTTGGCGTTGCTGGTAGCGTTTTCCATGGCCGCCATCCGCGCGGCATGCTCGCCAACGGCTGTCTGGTAGAAGAACTCGAGGAGCTGAATGTATACGTAGTTGGGCAGCAGGTCGGTCAGAAGCGCCTGGTGGGACGGCTCGTACAGGTAGTCGAGCTTCGGCCCGTCTTCCTCGCTTTTCTCGGGGGCGAGGGGAAGCAGCTTCTCCAGGGTGGGCAACTGACGCACGACGCTCACGAACCGGCTATAGATCACGTAAACTTCGTCCGCGGCCCCGGTCGAGAAATTCTCGATCAGTTCCTGCCCCAGGCTGTACGCATCGTCATAGCTGACTTTGTTCAACACCCCGGTCACGGCTTTCCGCATGTCGTACCTGCGCCTTCTGAAATATTCGGCGCCTTTTCTTCCCACGACGGTGAGAACCACGTCGATTCCCTCCGCCTTCCGGTCGCGGATGAACCTCTCCGCTGTAATGATCAGGTTGTTGTTGAAGCTGCCGCAAAGACCTCGATCCGCAGTGACCAGCACCAGCTCAATCTTCTTGACCTGTTCGGGCCTGGCCAGCAGGGCGAACGAACCATCGTCCTCCGCGCCCGAAGCCAGACGGCGGATCACTTCTTTGAACTTCACAGAGTACGGATGAAACTTCTCCATCGTCTGCTGGGCTCCGCGAAGCTTCGCCGCGGCCACCATGTTCATGGCCTTGGTGATCTGCGAGGTCTTCTTTACGGCGTCGATCTTCCTCTTAATGTCTCGTAAGGTCGCCATCTTGCGCTCTCTTATCCCTCATTTGAGTGTGGACGCCGTTAAGCCTGAAAAACCGCGGCAAACTCCGCTAACGCCTTCTTTATCTTTTCGTCGAGCGCTTCGCTGATGATGTTCTTTTCCTTCAGCTCGGCGAGGATCTCGGGATGTTTCTGCTCCAGGAAGGCGAGCATCTGCTTTTCGTATTCGCTCACCTTCTCGACGGGAATGTTGTCGAGAAGGCCCCTCGTGCCGCAGTACAGGGACATGACTTCCTTCTCCGCCGACATGGGCTTGTACTGGGGCTGCTTCAGCAGTTCGACCAGGCGGACGCCGCGGTTCAACTGGGCCTGGGTCGACTTGTCCAGGTCGCTGCCGAACTTGGCGAAAGCTTCGAGTTCGCGATACTGGGCGAGTTCGAGGCGCAGGCGGCCGGCCACCTGCTTCATGGCCTTCGTCTGGGCCGCGCCGCCGACGCGCGAAACCGACAGACCGACGTTGATCGCAGGCCGAACGCCGGCAAAGAAGAGGTTCGGCTCCAGGTAGATCTGGCCGTCGGTGATGGAGATAACGTTTGTCGGGATGAAGGCCGAAACGTCGCCCGCCTGGGTTTCGATGATGGGCAGAGCGGTCAGCGACCCGCCTCCCAGTTCCTTGTTCAGCTTGGCGGCCCTTTCGAGCAGCCGGGAGTGGTTGTAGAAAATGTCGCCCGGATAGGCTTCGCGTGCGGGCGGGCGCCTGAGGAGCAGGGAAACCTGCCGGTAGGCGGTGGCCTGCTTGGAAAGATCGTCGTAGATGATCAGGGCGTGGCGTCCGCGGTCGCGATAATATTCGCCCATGGCGCATCCGGCGTAAGGCGCGATGTACTGGAGGGCCGCCGCGTCGCTCGCGGTAGCCGCGACGACGACCGTGTATTCCATGGCACCGTGCTTGCGCAGAACTTCCACCACCTGGGCCACCGTGGACTTCTTCTGCCCGACGGCGACGTAGATGCAGATGATGCCGCTGTCTTTCTGGTTGATGATGGCATCGACCGCGATGGCGGTCTTGCCGATCTGGCGGTCGCCGATGATCAGTTCGCGCTGGCCGCGGCCGACGGGGGTCATGGCGTCGATGGCCTTCAGGCCGGTATACATCGGTTCGTTCACCGACTGGCGGGCGATGACGCCCGGGGCGATTCTTTCGATACGGGCAAATTCCGTCGCCTCGATGGGTCCCTTGCCGTCCAGGGGATTGCCCACGGAGTCGATGATGCGGCCGAGGACCGCGTCGCCCACGGGAACTTCGGCGATACGGCCCGTCCGCCGCACTTCGCCGCCTTCCTTGATGTGGAAGTCTTCGCCCATGATGGCGACACCCACGTTATCTTCTTCGAGGTTGAGAGCCAAGCCGAAAATTGGACCGTGATCAGTAGGGAACTCGAGCAATTCCATGGACATGCACTTTTCGACGCCGTAGACGCGAGCGATACCGTCACCGACCGAAAGTACCCGACCCGTCTCGCTGAGCTCGACCTTCTTCTCGTAATCTTTGATCTGCTCCCGAATAATCTGGCTGATTTCTTCTGCTCTGATTTCCATTAAGCTAATACACCTCTTTTCAAAGATTCTTTGAAGTTGAGTAACTGTCGTTTTACGCTACCGTCTAAGACCAAGTCGCCAATCTGAGCTACCACGCCCCCGATGAGGGACGGATCCTGCTGGAATTCGACGACTATTCTTTTGCCTGTCATGTTCTCAAGAGTGTGAGAAATATCCTGAATGATGTCATCGTCAAGCTCAGTAGCAGCTTTGATTTGAGCCCGCGCAACATTGGAATGCTCATCGATCAGCCGATGGTAGTATTCCGCGATTTCGTCCAGGTGCTGCACGCGCTTCTTTTCGATCAATAGACTGATGAAACTGCGTAAAATAGGAGATGTATCGGCCTTGTCGGCCACCGCGAAAAAGAGTTCTTTCCTGGTAGTTTCCGGATACAGGGGATTCTGAATGGCTTCCGCCAGTTCTGGAAAATCCTTCAAGAGTCGCACGAAATCGTCCAACTCTCGTCCGTACTGTCCAACCCAACCGCCGTCCAGGGCAAGATTGAACAAAGCCTTAGCGTATCTTTTGGCAATCACTAAGTTTTTCACTTCGCCTCCACCACCTTCGACATGAAGTCCCTGACCAGGCGATCGTGATCCTGGGGCTGCATCCGGTTGCGCAGGATTTCCTCCGCGGCCGCCACCGAAAGCTCCCCGATCTCTTCCTGGAGCTTCTTGCGGGCAGTCTTGACTTCCTGCTGAATGGAGATTTCCGCCTGCTGTCTGATGTAGTCCGCCTGACCCTTGGCCGCCTCGATGATCTTCTGCCGCTCGGCCTCGCCCTCCGCGATCAGTTCGGACACGATCTTCCTGGTTTCGTCCTCCAGGGCGGCCAGCTTCGCCCTGCACTCCGCGCCCTTGCGTTCCGCCTCCTTCTGCCTGGTGTCCAGTTCCGCGAGCAGGTTCTGGATCTCCTCCCTCCGGGAGACGAAGAAATTTCGAAGGGGCTTCTGGAGAAGTTTCACGAGCACCCCGACCAGAATTGCGAAACAGACCAGCCTTTCGAGGAATTCGACCCAGTTCAACGCATGATGGCCCCCTCCCTCCGACGAAGCCCAGGCAACTCCCTGCAGCATAAAAAGCAGCCCGGCGCCGGACAGGAGGGCTACTCGCCTCCACATGTTTTCGGCTCCTCTCGTACTGTTGCGCATTAAATACTCCTTCCCAGAATCTTCTGCGCCAGATCCATCGAGAAGGATTGAATCTGGGCTTTCAACTGGTCGCGAGCCGCGCCGATGTCGCGCTGGACGGCCGCGCGCGTTACGTTGAGCTGCCTGGCGGCCTGCTCCATCGCCTCCTGCAAGAGTTCCTTTTCCTTCTCGTAAGCCGCCGACTTCAGTTCCTGGATCTTGCTCCGGCCTGTCTTCCGAGCCTCATGGATCCTTGCCTCCAGCTCCCGGGCCGCCGCCACCACTTCCGCGTCAACCTTCTCGATTCCCTCCTGCCGGCCGGCGATCATCTGCCTTCTCTCGGCCACGATTCGGCGAATCGGTTTGTAAAGAATGAGATTCATCAGGAACAACAGGAACAAGACATTGGCCATTTGAATGAATAGCGTTACATTAATGTCGATCATGTCTCCCCTTCCTCGCAATGTGCAAAACAAACGGGACCGAGAACACACAGAAATGACCCGCAACCCCGCGCGATGCAACCCTTGCTTTCATGTTGGAAGAAAAGCCGAAGAGCCAAGCGAGGCAACGGTATGGAAGCCGTAGATCCCTGGTTTGTTAGCACATGTTACCAACCTTGGCAAGTTAAATTGCAAAAACCGTCCCAAGGTGCTCCAAGGCACAAACAGGATGTTTCAAATTGTGCAAACTGTGGATCTTAACGGTTATGAAATACGTACTTGCGCATGCTCACGTTCTCGATGATTCCGATCGCAAAACAGAGAGTGATCAGGGACGAACCGCCGTAGCTCACGAAGGGGAGAGGAATCCCCACTACGGGAAGCAGACCGATGACCATGCCGATGTTGATGAGAACCTGCCAGAGAATGAGAGCGGTCATGCCCATGACCAGGAGCGTGCCGTGGCGGTCCTTGGACCTGCGGGCCACCTTGAGCGAAAGAATGATCAGCGCGGCGAATAGAACCAGCAGGACCGCGCAGCCAAGGAAACCCCACTCCTCCGCCCACACGGAAAAGATGAAGTCCGTGTGCTTTTCCGGCAGGAAATGCAGCTTGTTCTGGGTCCCGTTGAGGAACCCCTTGCCCCACAGCATCCCGGAGCCGATGGCGATCTTCGACTGCCGGATGTGATACCCCGCCCCCAGAGGATCCAGGTCGGGACGCAGAAGGATCAGGATCCTCCTCTTCTGGTACGGCTTCAGCACGTGCTCCCAGACGGGAATCAGCATGGGCCCGAAGGCCAGCGCCAGGCCGATGATGTATTTCCAGCGCACACCCATGAAGAGGATCATGGTGGTGGCGATGGTCGTTATGGAAATCGCCGTTCCCAGGTCCGGCTCGGCAAGCACGAGCAGCACAGGGACCGCGGTCATGACGCAGGGGAGGAACAGCCTCTTCAGAGCCGGATACGGGTTGATCTCCTGCGAGGAGAAATAGCTGGCCAGTTGTATGGCGATGACCACCTTCATGGACTCCGAAGGCTGAAACCGGAAACCCGCCAGGTCCAGCCACCGCTTGGAACCGTTGATCTCCCTGCCGATCACCAGGACCGCCACGAGGAGCAGCACGTTGAACAGGTAAATCCACGTGCTGACGGTCTTCAACTGCTGATAATCAATAAAAAGGCTGCAGAACATCACGGCGAAGCCGATGGAAAGCCACATGACCTGGTTGATGAAGAGGTTTCTCGTGGGATTGGCCTGGATCTGGGGATAAACGGCGCTGTAGACGCTCAGCAGACCGATGGTCACAATGCCCAGCAGGACCCATATGACGGGCCAGTCGAAGTTTTCTATCAGACGCCTATCCATCATCCCGTAAACATCCTCACGCCTTTTCGCCCGCCGCTCCCGACGCTCACCGCCCCGCCTTTGCGTTCAGATACGCGGAAAGCACCTTTTGCACCACCGGGGCGGCTACCGTTGCCCCATGCCCGCCGTGTTCGATAATCGTGGCCACGACGATCTGCGGGTTGTCCGCGGGAGCGTACCCCACAAACCACGCGTGGTCCCTTTCCTTCGCCTTGGCGATCTTCTCGAGGAACTTCCGGCTCGCCCCGACCGCCCCGTCTGCCAGCCGCACCACCTGCGCCGTGCCGGTCTTTCCGGCCACCAGGAAGCTCTTGGACTTCGCCGCATGCCCGGTGCCCCGGTCGTCATTGACCACGCCGACGAGGCCACGGCGCACGATATCGAAGTATTTCGCATCGATACCGATCTTGCGTCGCAGCTTTGCCTTGATCACATCGGTATCGTCGGGACCGCTCCCCTCGATGCGCCCGACGACGTAAGGCTGCCAGAGCTTCCCGCCGTTGGCGATGGTCGCATAGGCGTTTGCCATCTGCAGTGGACTCGTCAGGTCGAACCCCTGACCGATGGATATGGAAATCGTCTCACCCTTCTGCCAGGAGACCCCCGTCGCCTTTTTCTTCCACGCCGAAGTCGGGATAAGCCCCGAATGCTCGCCACTCAAGCCGATTCCCGATTTTTCACCCAGGCCGAACATGTTCGCGTACTGCGCGATCCGGTCCACGCCCATGCGCAGACCCGTCTGGTAGAAGTACACGTCGCAAGACTGTACGAGCGCCCGTTCCGCATCCACGCCGCCGTGGCCGCGATCCCTCCAGCACCGGTACTTCCGGTTGCCGAACTGCAGGAAGCCCGGGCAGTTGAAGGTGGTTTCCGGCGAGACGGCACCTTCCTTCAGCGCCCCCAGGGCAACGACGGCCTTGTAGGTCGACCCCGGCGGATAGGCGGCCCCGACGCACCGGTTCAGCAGAGGATGTTCGGGGCTCTTGCTCAGACTCTGCCATTCTTCCCTCGTGAGGCCCCGTATGAATTTCTCCTGGTCGAAAGTCGGGCTGTTGGCCATCGCCAGGACGGCCCCGGTATTCACGTCCAGGGCGACCACGGCACCCGTGCGCCCCTCGAGGGCGGCCTCGGCGATCTTTTGCAGCTCGATGTCTATCGTGAGCCAGATGTTCCTCCCGGGGATGGGCAGCACTTCATCCAGCAGCCGCATTCTCCTGCCGATCGCGTCGACCTCCACCTGCCTGCCGCCGCGCTTGCCGTGCAGGAACTTCTCGAAAGAACCCTCCACACCGAATTTCCCGACGTCCTCCCCGGAATAATACCCCTGGTACGTCTCACTCTTCAGCTCCGTCTCGGTAATCTCGCTCAGATATCCGATCAGATGGGCCGCCGTTCCGTTCCACCGGTACTCCCTCTTGGGCTCCAGTTGGATCATCACGCCGGGAAGCCGGATTCTCTGGGCCTCGATCCGGGCCAGGCTGTCCCGGTCCAGATCGCTCGCCAGGCGGATGGGCAGGAACTTGGGCGTCTGCCTGCTGGCCTCGACCACCGCGGCAAATTCCTCCGGAGTCCGCCCGCAAAGGCGCGCCAGCTCCCTGAGCGTCTGGTTCAGATCATGCACGTCCTCCCGGATGAGCAGAAGGTGGTACGCCGGCCGGTTCTCCACAAGCGGGATGCCGTTGCGGTCAAAGATGATTCCCCGGGGGGCCGGAATGTCCTCCAGCCGTATCCGGTTGTTTTCGGACTGATACCTGTAGGTGGACCCGGAAATGATCTGGAGGTGCCATAGGCGCAGGACGTACGCGAGCAGAAAAAGCAGCAGCAGTCCGCCGAGCAGCACGTACTGCCTCTGGAAGACCGCGCTCTCCGTGGCCTCCCAGTTCATGAGCTGCAAGCTGTCGTTTTTCTTAGCCTTCATATTCATCGCAAACAACTTCGACACGCGAGGGCAGGCTTTCTCTCCGGGCATCCCCGGCGGGAAGCACGCCCGGAAGACGCGACGGCCCCGGCAGCCCCCCCGGGCGGGCACAGCCCGTCACGAAGTCCTCCTGACGTTCCATATGGGATAGATGACGAACGGCGAAACGAACGTGATGATCAGTGCCCGGATCACCAGGCTGATCCAGTCGGAAGTCGAATAGACAGTCGCCGACGACTGAAAGAACAGGAACATCCCCAGGGCGGCGGACTGCCCGGCGGCGCACAGGCCCACAAAAGCCATCTGGTACAGGGGATTGTGGAATTCGAATTTCTCCAGGGCGATGTGCACCACGCAGACGGCCACGGCATAGGACCCCACGTGGAGCCCCCAGAACTCGCCCGAAAACGTATCCATGGCATAGCCCCAGAGGCAGGCCCAGAGAAAGCTCGCCAGGGGCGACCATTCCACGGCCACGCCGAACATGAGCGGCAGCAGCAGATCGGCCCGCAGCGCCGGGTAGGGCAGGCGGGAGATCCAGACGGCCTGCACCACCACGAGAACGAAGGTATAGATCACAATTCTCAGGTAGTATCGCGGCGCCGTATGTTTCAGCAGTGCGGGTCCATTCATGCGAAAAGCACAGTCAAGTGAAGGCGGCTAATTGCCGGCCGGAGATTCGGGTAGATTCAGGTCGCGCTTAATGATCAGCACCTCTTCCATGGCGCTCAGCCGCATCAGCGGCTTGACCTCTATCTTCTGAAACAGGTCGACCGGGTCCTTGAAAATTCCTTGCACGGTCCCCAGTCTCAAGCCTTTGGGGAAGATTCCGTCCTTACCCGAGGTGATGATCAAGTCGCCCACCTGAACGTCGACGTTTCCGCGCACGTATTTCAGAACGCAGCCGTTGGAATCCTTGCCGCTGAGCACCCCGCGCACGCGGTTGCGCTGGATGACGGCGTCGATGGCGCTGGCCGGGTCGGTGATGAGGAGGATTCGCGCATAACGGTCCGAAATGTCCAGGATGCGTCCCACAACCCCTTCGTCGTTCACAACGGGCATGTCCTGGCCGATCTCGTCCCGGAAGCCCTTGTCCACCATGAGCGTCTGAAACCATCCCGTCAGGTCGTGCAGCACCACCTGGGCGGGAATGGTATCGGCCTGCACCGTGTTCTTGAAATCCAGAAGGCGGCGCAACCGGAGGTTTTCAATGTAAGCTTCGTGGTAGTCGGTTACTTTCTGCTCCAGTTCCGCGATCCGGTCCTTCAGTTCCTCGTTCTCCTGGCGCACGTGCCGCAGCCAGACATATTCCTTGACCACGTCCTCGGTGGCCGTGGAGAGCCTGCCTACGAACTTGATGGGGGGCCCCAGCGTTTCCACCACGAACCTCTGCAGGACATCCATCTGGCCCGCCGGACGGAAATTGAGGGAAAAGATATAGAGGAAGATACTCAGAAAGACGAGTATCAGCAGCGCGCCGCGCAACCGGCGGAGCCAGTCCATCATAACTGTCGAGCCTCACTAACGATCAGGTGTCCAGAACGTGCGCGGGGAA